>CAYRTS010000007.1:56893-68716 GCA_964427285.1 uncultured Anaerolineaceae bacterium | reverse complement strand
CTGGGGTCAGGATCGTGCGGGTTCATCGCGAACATTCAACTGGGAGTTGAGCGCCAAGGGGGCAGGCCGGGATTGGCGGAGTCGTTGATCCCGGGCCACGAGCCCGCTTGGTCGTGCGACCACACTGCATTCTGGGGTCAGGATCGTGCGGGTTCATCGCGAACATTCAACTGGGAGTTGAGCGCCGAGGGGGCAGGCCGGGATTGGCGGAGTCGTCGGATCGGCGGAGTCGGCGGAGTCGTCGGAGTCGGCGGATGGGCGGCATTGGCAGGGTCGCCGGGATCGGCGGGATCGGTGTCGAGATCACAACTTGGTGGTTGTGTGCCGAGTCCGCATCGCGTCGATACGGTCACGCGCCGGGGGGCGACTTACCAGTCGGGAGCGATCTGGGCCGCCAGCCAGGTTGCCGGCTCGACGCGGGGTCGGATCAGCTCGGCACGTCCGCGGCGAACGCCGACCTCGGCGGGGATCGGGTGCGACAGGAACAGCGGCATCGATTCGGTGAAGCCGTAGGCACCCACATCGAGGACGGCGACCAGTTCGCCGACCTCGGGCGGGCGCATCACGGATCCGTGGCAGAAGATGTCGAGGCCCGAGCACAGCGGTCCGGCGATGGTGACTGGCTGCATTTCGGTCGCCCGGGGCCGGGTCGCGTCCTCGCGGCTGCCAAGGGGCCCGTTCTGGGAGCCCGCGGCGCCAAGTGCACGAACCCGATGCTCCTGGCGGGTGAGCGCCGGCCGCAGGACGTGATGGACGCCGCCATCCAGGATGACGACGACTGAGCCATCGACGGTCTTGCGGTCCACCACCCGTGCGACATAGGCGCCGGCCGGGCCCACCAGAAAGCGACCTGGTTCGAGCAGCAGACGGGCCTCCGCAAGCACAGGATCGTCCGCCCAGCCCGCGGTGATCGCGGCAAGCCCTGCACCCAGGCGTTCGAGATCGAGCGGTTCTTCATGATCCGAGTACGGGATGCCCAGTCCACCCCCGGCGTCCACCAGGCGGATCCGGATGCCGGTCGCAACGGCAAGGCCGTGGGCGGCGCTGACGGTGGCCTCGACGTGGGCCAGCAGGATGCTCGCGTCGAGGACATTGGACGCGCCGAATGAGTGGAGCCCGAGCAGATCGAGATGCGGCGAGCGGTTCGCCCGCCGG
This sequence comes from uncultured Anaerolineaceae bacterium, assembly GCA_964427285.1. GTDB lineage: Bacteria > Chloroflexota > Limnocylindria > Limnocylindrales > CSP1-4 > SPCO01. The sequence goes on along the minus strand of CAYRTS010000007.1, from coordinate 67,561 downwards.
GCCGCCTCGATCAGATCGGCCGCATCCATGCCGAACTTGCCGGCACCACCGTCGCCGACCAGCCGGACGCGTTCGAGCCCGGCGTCACCGAGCGCAGCTGCGCGCAGCATGACCGGCTGGGTTCGTCCTGCCTCGGCGGCAATGGCCTCGAGCCGAGCGAGTTCGGCGGGCGATTCCACGGTGACCGCGCGAATCCCCAGGGCGACCGCGAGTCGGAGTTCGTCGTCGCGCTTGCCGGGGCCGGTCATGACGACCCTGTTCGGGGCGATACCGGCCTGGGTCACCAGCTGGAGTTCGCCTCCGGAGGCGACATCGGCACCCAGACCCAGGCGTCCAACGTGGGCCACCACGGCCAGGGACGGGTTCGCCTTGACGGCGTAGGCGACCTCGGCGACCGGTGGGAGCACGGACCGCAGCGCATCGACCCGACGCTCGATGAGGTCGAAGTCGTAGACGTAGAACGGGGTTCCGTACTGCTCGGCGAGACCGTCGGTGCCCAGACCATCAAGCCAGGCCAGCCGCGAACCCGATTCCAGCGTGGCTGTTGAACGGGATACGGAGCGGTCGTCCGCACCAGCCGGGCTGGAACGATCGACCTCTCCCGGGCTGGATGTGCCGTGGATTCCAACGGGATCGGACGTTCCGACCGCAGCGCCCGCTGATCGGTCGCGTAGACCAACCCGGCTGGAATCATGGCCGCGCCGGGTCACCGAAGCGCCTCCTCCAGGGCGACCCTGGCCGACGTGCCAGCGTCTCGATCCTTGACCAGGAGGGCCACCGCGGCCGACAGCCCGTGCCTTGCCGCAAACGCACCGCCGAGTGTCCTGGCCCCGGGGATCACCACGGCACCCGGAGGCACAACGAGCGGGCGATCGACGGTTCCCTGGAGCACCGTGTCGCGGACGAGGTCGTAGACGCGGGACGTACCCGTCAGGATCACGCCCGCGGCGACCACCGCCCCTGTGCGGACCAGGACCCCCTCCAGCAGGGCACTGCCGGCACCGATGAACGCGCCGTCTTCGACGATCACGGGTCGTGCGCCGGGCGGCTCCAGCACGCCGCCGATCGTGACGCCGGCTCCGAGGTGGACGTCCGCCCCGATCTGGGCGCATGAGCCGACCAGGACATGCGAATCGACCATCGACCGTGGGCCGACCCATGCACCGACGTTGACGTAGGAGGGCGGCATGACCACGACGTTCTCGCCCAGATGCGCCCCGCGCCGGACCGCGGTGCCGCCCGGGACGATCCGCCACGGGCCGCCGGCCAGGTCGCCGCGTGGCGGCACGCCCACACGGTCGCGGAATGTCAAGGGGCCGATCGTCCAGTCGGTCATGGCGCGATCCGCGAAACAGGCCAGGATCGCAGCCTTGACCTCGGGTCTGACGCGCCAGCCGTCAGGCGCGCCGCGATCCGGTTCGGCAGCGCGGATCCGGCCGGTCTCGAGATCGTCGAGGACGGTGCGCGGATCGATCGCGATCGATGGAGGACGGGTATCCATCGGGTTCACCAGCTCCAGCTCGGCGATCACGCAACGGCCTCACGCGACCGCGCCGCGGCCACGATCCGCCCGCCGCCGGTCTCGGTGAGTCCGAGCCTGCGCAGGATCGCCGCCATCGAGGCTCGTTCATCGGTCTCCAACGGAAGGAGCGGGGCACGGACCATGTCCGTCTCCAGGAGCCCCATCAACATGAGGGCCGCCTTGACCGGGACCGGATTGGGTCCACCCCGGAAATTCCCAAGGAAGAGTGGCAGCCAGCGTTCGTGAATCCGCCGGGCGGTCTCCCAATCACCGGCGCGAGCGGCGGCGCACAGGGCCGCAAGTTCACCCGGGATCTCGTTGGATGCCACGGACACTACGCCGTCGCCGCCCATGGCCAGGATCGGCAGGGTCCAGGCGTCGTCACCGGCCAGCACCGCGACGTCGCGCGGCCGATCGCGGCAGATCCGGGCGATCTGCTCGAGGTTGCCGCTCGCCTCCTTGACGGCGACGACCCGCGGATGCTCGGCGAGTCGCAGGAAGGTGTCCGCGTCCACGTTGGTTCCGGTCCGGGACGGGACGTTGTAGACGACGATCGGCAGGTCGCCCTCGTCGGCGATCGCCCGAAAGTGCGCGTCCAGCATCCGGCTATCGGGCCGGTTGTAGTAGGGCGCCACGATCAGGGCGGCGTCCGCACCCAGTTCGGCGGCACGGCGGGTCGCCCGGATCGTGGCTGCGGTGTCGTTGGTGCCCGTGCCGGCGACGATTCGGACGCGGTCACGCGAGGCGCGCTCGGAGGCGACCTCGACGGTGATCGCGATCAGCCGCTCGCGCTCATCGTGGCTGAGCGTCGGCGCTTCGCCGGTCGTGCCGCACGGCACCAGGCCGTCGATGCCGGCCAGGATCTGCCAGCGCACGAGGCGGCGGAAGGCGGTCTCGTCGACGGCGCCGTCGCGGGTGAACGGTGTGACGAGGGCGGTGAAGGCGCCGCGCAGCATCGGGCGGCTGGCGGTCGCCGTTTCGTCGGCGGTCGTGAGGGTCGGCGTGGTCTGGGGTGTCATTCGAGGGCTCCTTTCAGGCAGCGCGTTCAGGCGGCGATAGGGTCGCGAGCGATGAGTTCGTCGACGATGGGATCGAACCCGTGGAGACCAGGCTCGCGCGGCGCCCGGGCCAGCCAGTCGGCGGCGGCGAGCATGCCGGCGGCATAGGCGCTTCGGTCGCGGGCGGTGAGTCGCAGCTCGACGGTCTCTCCAGCGGCATCGAAGCCGACCAGGTGCATTCCCGGTGACGCGCCAGCACGGACCGAAACGACCTCGAGGTCAGCGGCGTCGGCCAGGCGCGGGTGCCCCGCTACGATCCTGCGGGTGAGGTCGATGGCCGTGCCCGACGGCCGGTCCCGTTTGGCCCGGCGGTGCCATTCGAGCAGATATGGATCGAAGCCGTCCAACGGGCCGAAAAGCTCGACCGCCGCCTCCACAAGACGCCCGAACAGCACGACGCCGAGGCTGAAGTTGGACGCCGCGACCGCGGCGGCGCCGTATTCACGAAGGAGGGACTCGACGGTCGGCCGGTCGGTCTGCCAGCCGGTCGTGGCGATGATCACGCGGCGGGCACCGGCCTCGAGCCCGGCCGCCAGGTTGGTCGCCACTGCGTCGCCGCGAGAAGCCTCGATCAGGAGGTCGACGCCCGCCAGGTCCGCCGGGTCATGACGGCCAAGGGGCGGGCGAGCGACGAGGCGGCTCTGGTCGTCTGGTTCGCCCGACCGGCTCGCCCGATCCCTGAGCGCCGCGTGGACCGCGCGCCCGAGGCCGCCGTCGCCGAGGATGATCGTGGTCGTCATTCGTGGTACCTCGCCTTCGCTTCGAGGGGCCGTCGGTTCCGGAGGGGTCAGGGCAAAGAAAAACCGCGGTCACCGTCGTGGTGCCGCGGCCCCTGGAGCCTCCGTTCCCTGGAGGCCCCGGTTCGTCCGTTGACGCGCCGTCAGAGCCCCAGGGCCCGTGCCTCCCGGCAGGGCCGCCAGAGCTTCTTCTTCGACTCGTCCAAGAAGAAACGGCGGTTCATGCAGTAACTATTGCATACACCGATGGATAATGCAATGGGCGTAGCCGAGCTCGAATCCACGCTCCCACGGTCTGCCGCTCGTTTCGCTCAGCCTGCGCGCCGGTAGCGGCGGCCGATGAGGGCATAGCCGGGGAGTCGCCCCAGGGCCTCGGCGAGCGGAGGTCCGGTTGAGCCGTCGCGCATCTCGAGGGCGAGTCGAGGCGTCTCGCCGGGGGCGACATCGGCGGGGCGGGCGTCGACGATCGCGAGATCGATCGCGATTCGACCGGGTTCCGGGTCGCCCAGCTCCGAGATCAGGGCGGCAGGCTCGTGGCCGGCTTCGTACTCTGCGCGGATCTCCGCCTCGGCTCGCCAGCTCGGGCGGCGGAGGAGGATGGCGCGCCATGCGTCGGCGACATCGGCTGAGACGCGGCGGTCGCTCGGGACACCCGCCCGGACCGGGCCTCCCGCAACATCCTCGCCACGGGCCCAGCGGGCCGCCTGATGGAGGAGCGCGTACTCATCAAGATCGGCATAGGCGCTCAACCGCTCCGACGGTGATCCCTCGCCGAAGATCGCCCGAATGGAGACGCCGAAAACGTCCGCCAGATCGAGGTCGATGGCGCGCACAGTTCGGTGGAAGTAGACCTGCTGATACATGAACCGGCGGGCGGTCAGGAACATCTCGAGGGCCGCGAGACCCGGCTCGTAGAGGGTCAGGCCGCGCTCCGAGATGAACGCATACCGTCGCAGGCGCTCCACGTCCACTGGGCCGATCGCCACGCCGGTCAGATAGGCGTCGCGCCGGACGTAGTCCAGGTTGTCCACGGTGAACACACCCGACAGCAGCGGCTGGAGCCAGCGCACCCAGAGCGGCATCGAGGGATCCGCCAGGGCGGGCTTGGCGATCAGGTAGGAGACCCAGGCCGGGTCGATCCGCTCACCGTCTCCGAATGCGTCTCGCAGCGGGTCAGCCCCGGGGGCCCGACGGAGCCCGCGCAGGAGCTCGCCAAGCTCCTCCTCGATGATCTGCTGCGACAGGTCTTCATGGGTGAGCCGCTTGCCGGCGGCCCGGCGCGGATCGGCCGGCGCCTCGAACGCGGCCAGGACGTGATCGTCGAAGAAGTGGGCGAACGGCCCGTGACCCACATCGTGGAGCAGCCCGGCCATCCGCAGCGTCTCGACCGCCAGCCCCTCGGATGGAACGGCGGCGCCAGCCGCCGCGAGCGCGCCCCGCAGGCTCGGGTAGAGGGAACGGGCCCACAGTCCGGCCTCGTGCATCACCCCAAGGCCATGCGTGAACCGGGAATGTTCGGCGGTCGGGAAGACCCATCGCGCGCTCTGGAGCTGGCTGATCCGCCGCAGGCGCTGGAGCCAGCCGGTGTCGAGCAGGTCTTCCTCGGCGACGTCCTCGTCGGGTAGTCCGGCGGCCGCCGATTCGTCAGGCGCCAGGCGCTTGGTCAGCTCGACGTACCCGTGGATCGGGTCGCTGATCAGGTTGACGGCCCGGAACGGGTGCCGTCCGCTCACGGGATCAGGGCACCCAGACTCGAAGCTCAGCCGACCACGGGCCGACGTTGCCGGCTCGGTCCCGCGCACGCACGCGGAACCCATACCAGTTCACGCGCCGATGGCCCCATATCGCGTTGCCGCGCGGCGGAGGGTTGCGGCCACGTCATCGCGCAGCGACGACGGGGCCAGGATCTCCACATCGTCGCCCCAGGAAAGGATCCAGAGCCGGATCTCGATCGTGCCGGAGACGGTCGCGGTCCAGGCCAAGGCGCCGTCCGTTTCGACGGCAACCGTCTGGGTCGGATGCCAGGTCGCCTCGCGGACCCGGGACGCGACTCGCGGCGCAAACCGCAGCCGCACCTCCACGAGTTCCTGGTCCGCGATGATGTCCCAGGCTGCCCGCAGGGAGGTGGTCGTTGCGGCCGCGTCGGGCGGCTCGAAGGTTCGAGCGGTCAGGGCCGCCGATCGGATCCGCTCGATCTTGAACGTCCGGACAGCTCCCCGCTCCTCGTCAAAGCCCATCAAATAGAGGGCATGGGTCTGGAGTGACGGCTCGATCAGATACGGTCGAACGGTCGCCCGTCGTGGTGTTGCGCCGCCGTCGTACGGAGCCGGCTGGTAGTCGATCGTGACGACCCGCCGCTCGGCCCACGCTCGGGTCAGCAGCCGGACGTTCGCGCTGAAGAGGCTGTCCCGCGGGGCCTTGGACAGGACGTCCAGGGTTCGTTCGACATGCTCGGCCAGAGCGGGAGGCAGCCCCTGCTCGAGCTTCTCAAACGCCGCGGCGAGGTCCGGGTCGTATTTGTCGGCGTAGCGGACCATCAAGCGGGCGGCCAGGACGACGGCCATCGCTTCGCCCTGGGTGAGCTTGAGGGGCGGCAGGAAGGCCTTGTCCTGGTCGATCCCCCACATCCCACCGTCGGCCCAGACCGGGACGCCGATCTCCTCGTCAATGGCCTTGAGATCACGGTAGACGGTCCGCACAGACATGCTGACGCGCTCGGCGATGTCGGCGGTGCGGATCCCCTCCGGGTGGGCCTGCAGGATGGACACGAGACGGGTCATTCGGGCGAGGCGGTCTCGTTTGGTCGCGTACCGGTCATGGCCGTCGTCGATGGTCATCCGGTCGGAGGATAGACGAACAGGACGCGAAGGCGCTCCGGGCCGGCCGCAAGTACTAGTGAGAATGGGACCGCCGGGTCATCGCCTCGACCCGCGGCGGCCCCGAACATTCGAAGTCCGAACTCCCCCGAATACGCCCGGCCGCAGCGGTGCCCTCCCACTGTTGTGGCCCTTGTCGAAGCGGTGCCGAACCTCCTCCCGGCGCCGCTTCGACGTTTCCGGCGGGTGCTTCCGGCGGTGTTTCCGGCGGGCGGCCGGCGGTGTTTCCGGCGGGCTGCCACGCGGGTACCATCCGCGGATGCGTCCCACCATCACCTTCACCACCGATTTCGGGCCGTCCGCCCCCGCCGTTTGCCGCGGGGTCATGTTCCGGTTCTGTCCGGACGCCAACATCATCGATATCTCCCACCAGGTGCCGCGCTACTCCATCCGCGAGGGGGCCGGGACCCTGGCCTTCGCCCTCCCGTACATGCCGGTTGGGATCCATGTCGCCGTGGTCGACCCGGGGGTCGGGACGGAGCGGCTCGCCCTCGGCCTCAAAGTCGGGCGCGGAGACATCCTGATCGGGCCTGACAATGGGCTGCTGATGGCCGCGGCCGATCTTCTCGGCGGGGTCACCGAGGCGCGCTCGCTCGAGAACCCGGCATTGATGCTGGATGTCATCTCGTCGAGCTTTCACGGGCGCGACATCTTTGCCCCGATGGCCGGCCACCTGGCCGCCGGCGAGGCGTTCGAGTCGGTCGGCCCGACCGTCCTGCTCGACCCGCTGGTTCGCCTGCCGCAGATCCGCCCGACCATCGGGGACGGCGTCCTCGAATCGGTCGTCGTCCACGTCTTGATCTACGGCAACCTCACGTTCGCCGGTCGGAAGGCCGATCTCGAGGCCGCGATCGGGCCGTTGACACCCGGTCGCCAGCTGAGTCTTGAGTTCCCGGCCCATGGCCTCAGCCCGGCCGTCACCGAATCCACGGTCTGGGCGAGGACGTTTGGCGAGGTGCCGATGGGGGCTTCCCTGCTCTATGCCGATTCCGAGGGCAATCTCGCGCTGGCCGACAACCAGGGTGACACCGCCAGGCGGCTCGGCCTGGAGCTGGATCGGCCGGTGCGGATCCGGCCGGCCTGACGGCACCGAACGCACCGATGACAGCCGAAGCCACCCTGCTCGACGTTGCGGGTCTCACCTTCCGGTACCGCCGGGCAACCCAGCCGGCCATTCGCGACATATCGCTGACGGTCACCCCCGGCGAGGTCCTTCTGGTCGCCGGCCCGTCCGGCTGTGGCAAGAGCACCCTCATCCGCGCGATCAACGGGCTGATCCCGCATGCGTATCCCGGTGAACTCAGCGGCTCCGTGCATCTCGAGGGACGCTCCACGGGCGACCTCAAGCTGCGCGACATTGCGCTGACCGTCGGAACGGTCCTGCAGGATCCGGCCAAACAGATCGTCGGGGCCACCGTGGAGGCGGAACTGGCCTTCGGGCCGGAGAACATGGGAGTCCCGCGCGAGGAGATGCGCGACCTCATCCGGATGGTCACGAGCCAGGCCGGCATTGAACCCCTGCTGGGGCGTGAGACTGCGGCCCTGTCCGGTGGCGAGCGACAGCTGCTGGCGATCGCCGCAATCCTGATGATGCGGCCGCGGCTGTACGTCGTCGACGAGCCGCTGGCCAACCTCGACCCGTTGAGCGCGGCGCGTCTGCTCGCGATCCTGCGCGCGCGCGCCGACGCGGGCGACGCTGTGATCATCGTCGAGCATCGGGTCGAGGAAGCGCTGTCGCTTCGGCCGGACCGCGTCCTCTATCTGGACGAAGGCTTGACTCGCTACCTGGGCCCGGTCGAAGGCTTCCTGGAGATCGCGGATCCGCGGGCGGTCAAGCTGCCGTTTGACGTGGTGCTGTCACGGGCAAGGGCGGGTGGCGTTGCGCCCGCCCCGGACGGCGGCGTCGATCGGACCGCGACCGGGACGGACGACGGACCTGTTCTGCCGGACGCCGGGGCGCCCCCGCCGCGCCTCGAGTTCAGGGGCGTTGACGCCGCGATCGGCGAGCATCCCATCCTCCACGGGGTTGCAGCACGCCTCGGTCGCCGCGAGGTGGTCGCCGTCCTGGGCCCGAATGGGTCCGGCAAAACGACCGCGTTTCGGACCGCGATGCAGCTGCTGCCGATCACGGCCGGCGCGATTCTCGTCGACGGGATCGATGCGAAGGGGCGGGGCACGGCAAGCCTCGCGACCATCTTCGGGTATGTCTTCCAGAGCCCCAGCCAGATGCTCTTTGCCCGGACCGTGCGGGAGGAGCTGGCGTTCGGGCCCACCAATCTGCGGCGTGATCCCGCGACCTTTGACGATCTCATCGCCGATTGCCTGCGACGGACGGCCCTCGACGGCCTCGAAGGAATCCTCGAGCGACCCCCGTTGTCGCTTTCGTTCGGTCAGCAGAAGCGCCTCGCGCTGGCCATCGCCCTGGGGCTCCAGCCGAAGACCCTGATTCTCGACGAACCGTCCGCCGGCCAGGATCACCAGACGGCTGAGGCCTTCATGCGCGAGGTCCTGGCGATCCCCGGGCTCGAGAGCATTTACTTCATTACGCATGACGTAGACCTTGCATTGACGCACGCGGACCGTATCCTGCTGTTCAGGGACGGTCGGATCGTGGCCGACGGACCCCCGATGGAGGTCATCGTGGACGAAGCGCGTTGGCGAGCCTGCAACCTGACGCCCACATCGTTGATGCTGGCGAACACGCGCTGGGGTGGCCGCGACGACCGATTTCTTGATGCCGAGACGCTGGCCCTGCGGATCGCGGCCTCCGGCCAGCAGGCTTCGGCTGGAGCGGAAGGAGGGGCTGGCGTCGACGCTCGTTGATCCAAGAATCGGAGAGGGATTAGGAGAAGGAGGGATTCCATGTCCATGACCATGTCGCGATCCAACCTCTGGGAGGTCACGTCGCGGACCATCGTCTATGCCGCCATCGGCGCGGCGCTGTACGGCATTCTGCTCGTGGCACAGCTGCCCATCCCGGGCAGCACGGTATCGGTCCGACCCGCATTCGCGCTTGTCCCATTCTTCGGGTACGCGTTCGGCCCGGTCGTCGGCTTCTTCACGGGTCTCGTTGGCAACGGGATCGGCGACCAGATCTCGGGGTGGGGCGCCTTGACGTCCTGGAACTGGAGCCTGGCCAATGGCCTCGTCGGCCTGATTACCGGCCTTGCCCCGATGTACATGGCCAAGATGGTGGACGGTGATCTTCGTCAGCGGGCCATCGGTGGGGCCATCGCCGGCTCCATCGCGGTCGTGATCGGGTTCCTGTTCATCTTTTCGGACGCCATCCTCCAGGGGATGGACGTCGGAACGATCGTCTCGACGCTGTATATCCCGGTGATCGTCGGCGACCTGATCGGGACGATCATCCTTGTTCCGATCCTGGTCTACGCCTGGGAGCCGGTCAAGGCGCAACTCGGTCGATAGCGCTTCGGCGCGACCCCATCCGCGGGGCATGAGATGAACATTGCCCCGCGCTACCTGGGCCGGGGGTCGTGGCTCGCACGCCGCGACCCCCGCGTCCTGATCCTCGTCATTGTCCTGTTCATCTTTACCGTCCTTCAGGTGTGGGACGGCCGGGTCATTCTTGGTCTGCTGGTGCTCTCGATCGTCTACTACCGGGCAGCCGGGATCCCGTGGCGCCACATCCGGCGCAACTGGACGATCGTCTTCCTGTTCATCGGCCTGTTGGTCACCGTGAATACGATCGTCACCGGGGGACGGGTGCGCGAGTTGCCGGTCGAGGGGCTCCACATCTGGTTCTACATGCCGCTGCTCGGGACGCCGATCTCGGCAGAATCACTCAGCCTGGCGGGCACCATGCTCATGCGCTACCTGGCGATGGCGACGATCGGCTTCCCCCTTGCGTTCGCAGTGGCGCCATCTGACTTCGGGATCGCGTTTGCCCGACTTGGCGTGCCCGAGAAGTTCGCCTTCGGGATTGACCTGACCTTCCGGTTCCTGCCGTCACTCGGGGCGGACCTGCAGACGACCATCGACGCCCAGCGCATCCGCGGCTACGACGCGTCCGGCGGCAAGGGCGGCGTGCTATCACGCCTGCGCCGGACGGCGCCGGTGATCGTGCCCACCATCGTGAACGCGGTCGCGGGGGCCGAGGACACGATCGACGCGATGGACTTGCGCGGTTTCGGCACCGGCAAGCGAACGTGGCTTCGGCACCTCGCGTTTGACCGAACTGACCGCCTCGTGATCGCGTTCTTCGGGGTCCTGCTGGTCGTGGCCACCGTTGCCGGCTTTGCGGGGGTGACGTCGGTGTTGTGGACCCCGCCGCTGCTGATCGAACTCGCCGGCGGCTGACGGGAACGACCCGCGCGAGAACCGCTCCTCCCAGGCGCACTTCCGCGATATCCAAGCGTGGACGGACCCAGGATCCGCCAGGATCTGCACGAACTCGAGATCGGCCACGCTGGTCTGTTCAGAATGTGCGCCTGGGAGGCGCGCGCTTGGTCATCGCA
>CAYRTS010000007.1:3730-56793 GCA_964427285.1 uncultured Anaerolineaceae bacterium | reverse complement strand
GTTTGCTGCCGGCCCGGCCTGCGCTTGGTCATCGCAGTTTGCTGCCGGCCCGGCCTGCGCTTGGTCATCGCAGTTTGCTGCCGGCCCGGCCGCCCAAGCTGGACCGTCAGCCGGCCCAACCTGGACCGTCAGCCGGCCTCGGGAGCCCGGGTCGAGTCGACGGGCGTCGGTGCATGCGGTGAGAACTCCGCGGCGAGCGCCAGGCCCTCGGCGGCCGTCGCGACCCGGTCCCGGCCGTCACGCTTGGCCACGTAGCAGGCTCGGTCCGCCGCCAGGAGGATCTCCGCCGCCGTCGCACCATCCGCGGGGAAGGTCGCCACGCCCACGGAGGCAGTCACGGTGCCGTCCACGCCGCCGTCCACGCCGCGCACGGCTTGGCGCGCCCGTTCCGCGGCCAGCAGCGCTCCCGCCTCATCCGTGCGCGGAAGCAGGTAGGTGAACTCATCACCGCCGTAGCGGAAGACGAGGTCCGTGTCCCGACCAGCCCGGACAAGCCGTGTTCCGATCTCGCGCAGCACATCGTCGCCGGCCTGGTGGCCCCGGCTGTTATTGACGTCGCGGAAGTCGTCGAGGTCCAGCATGATCAGGCTGAACGGAGCACCCTCTCGTGTCATCCGGTCAAGCCACTCCTCGAATGTCGCGTGATTGAGCAGGCCGGTCAAGCCATCGGTGCGTGCGCGGACCTGGACTGCCTGGAAGACCTCCGCGTTCTGCAGCGCGATCGACACCTGGGCGGCAAACAGCTGGACAAGCTCGTACTCATCGTACGAGAACGTGTTGCCGATCCCCACGCGCTCGAGCGTCAGCACACCGATCGCGCCCCCGCGATTGCGCAGCGGGACCACGATCAGGCTGCCGTCGTGTGGGATTCCGTCCCGGTGGTTGACCCGCGGATCATCGGCGGCGTCGCGGAGGTAGATCGGTTCATCATGCTCCAGGACCCAGGTTGCCACACCGGTCTCACCCGGCTTCCATGGCTCCAGGAAGAACTCGGCATGGATGCCCCGGGCGGTCAACGGAGTGAGGACCCCGGACACCGGGTCGACTAGTTCGATGGCGATGTTGTCAGCCGCGATCAGCCGGCCCAGCCCGTCGATGATGCTGTCCAGCACGGCCGTGGTGTCAAGCGTGGTCAGCAAGGACTCGGTAATCCGGAGAAGCTCGCGCTGGCTACGCAACTGGCGCTCCAGGGCCACGCCCTGCTGCCGGATCCGCTCGGTGGTGTCCGCGTTGGCCATTGCCTGGGCCGCGAAGCTTGCGTAGATCACCAGGAGCCGGAGGTCGTCGTCGCTGAACCGATGCAGGCCCAGGCGTGACAGGACAAGGACGCCGAGCACCTGATCGTCGAACAGCATCGGGGCCAGCAGCATCGACTCGTCAAGGTCGTCCTCAGTGCCGGGCACCGTCCTCGCCCTGGGGTCCGCCGCCGCATCCCCCAGGTTCTGGGCGACCCGATTGGCGGCCACCCATCCGGTGATCCCCTCGCCGAGGGTGACCCGGAGCTGGTCGGGCGTCTCGTCAATGTATTCGCCGATCTGGCCCTGCATCGAGACCGGGATCAATTCCTGCCCCACAAGCCGATAGACGCGGGCATTGTGGTATTCGATCAACTGGCGCAGTTCGGTGGCGATCGCCTGCCCGATCTCCGCCACGGTGGACAGGCCGTTGAGTCGCGCGCCCAGCTGCTGGATGGATTGGAGCTGCGCTGCCCAGGTCGTCATCCGCTCGTAATCCTGGGCGGCCCGGATGGCGACGCCGGCCTGCGCGGCGAGCGCCTGCAGGGTCTCGAGGTCCGCCTCGGACCAGGGGTGGGCGCGGTCGTGATAGATGTTGAGGAGGCCCATCACGGTCCGACCATCGAGCAGCGGCGCCGTGCACAGGGTATCGAAGCCCTCCTGCACGACGGCAGCGCGCCGCTCGCCCCCCCTGGGATCGTCGGGATAGCCGACCGAGAAGAGGGGGCGCCGAGACGCCGCCGCGGCCGCCGGCAGCGACTGCGCGCCGAAGTCCCGGATGGTGTTCAGATAGGCCCCGGAGAGGCCGCGGCTCATCTCCGCGGAGAATGTTCCGTCCGGCTCCTTCAGGAAGACGGCTGCCCGATCGGCCTCGAACAGCAGCATGCCGTGATCCACCAGGCCCGACAGGATGCCGGCGAGGTCCAGCCGCCCGCCGATGTCGGCCGCGACGCGCCGCAGCGCCTCGGCCCGATGGCGAAGATGCGCGATCTCCCTCGTGCGGGCCATGGCCTTGACGAGCGCACCCATCCCGTCCGCCGCCAACCGGGCCGCCTGGAGGTCTCGGAAGCCAAGGGAATCACGGTCCTCGCCGACGATCAGGAGGACCCCCCACGGGCGATCCTCCCCGGGGATGGGCACGGCCACCTCCGGTCGCCCGTCGCCCAGGACGGGCGAGTCATCCGATGACGGTGTTTGGGGGAGGGCACCTTCGCGCTCGAACGCACGCCGCTCTCGGCGCAGTCCGGCGCGGGCCGTCGATCCGCCCGCGCGACCCTCAGTGGCATCCAGGGCCGCCGCGAGCCGGCCGACCCCACGGGGCAGACTGGTCAGTCGGGCGGCATCGGCGGGATTCGCGGAGACCACCGCCCGAGGCAGCAGCACACTGCCGTCGTCCTCCCAGATCGCCACGAGGTGATGGCCGTAGGCGTCGCGCACCGCCCAGGCGGCGGCCAGCAGCGGATCGGCGGCCCGCTCCGGCCGAATCCCGAGACGCGTGATCGTCTCGGCGACGGACAGATCGACTCGATGATGCTCGGTCTCGAGTGGATCGTCGGCCGGCTCGATCCGCTCCCGCGGCGCCGTCGCGACGGTCGTCGGCGGGCTTCCCCGACGCCCGACACCAGATCCACCACGGCTGACGCCGTCGGCTGGTTGGGCGGAGCGCCCTCGCGACTGCGGCTCGGCTGCCGCGAGGAACCGCTGCAGATCACCCAGCCGGTAGCGGCGATCGCCGCGCGCGTTGATCCGGAAGTAGCGCAGCCGGCCGGCGTCACTCCAGGTCCGGATCGTGTTCGGGTGCACGCCCAAGAGGCGGGCGGCCTTGGTGACCGACAGCGTCGCGTCGATGGGTCGAATCTGCAGGGTGTTCGGCATGTTCCAATGGAGGAATTGGCAACTCGGCTGACGGATGCTAGCCAAGCTCACAGTTCTTGCCAATGGGACGATGGTCCCGGTACGTCACCTGGGCTGACGCCCACGAGCGTGTCACCGCCAGCAGACACGATCCTTCAATCGGAACGCACGGCGTCTACCAGGGGGGCGAGCGTGCCCTCGGCCCCGTTGCTAGCTGTCATTCATGGACACGTTGTTGACGCTCCCAGCACGGGTGGGACCTTTTCGCATAACCGCGCCGGGAGACTGATACGGAGCGAAGACTGGGGCGCTAGGCCCGGAATCGGGTGAGCGAGGCCGGAATCGGGACGCACCTGAGCGTGGACCTGGGCGGATGACCCGCCCGCCCGGCCTGACCGTCTCCGTACCAGTCCGTGGGTGCGGTTATGCGCCCTGCGTGTACCTGCCGAGGACCGTGAACAACGTGTGCGGGTATCACACCTAGGGCCATGCCAAGGGCCTAGCCTGGGCGGCTCCTCGCCCCGGCCTCCCTTCCGTCGATCCGGTCGCGGTCACGGGGCGTGGAACTCGACGCTATCGATGATCGGTGCGGCCGCCTCCACCGCCCGCTCGAAGCGCGACTCCAGCGCGATGATCGCGATGGCCAGGGTCCGCATGGACGACCCCGCAGGCACGTCGAACAGGAAGAGTCGCTTCCGGTCCCCCGATGCCTGGCCCGTGCAGACGCCGTTGGTGTCACAGTAAGAGGTAGACCCTACGTTGTGGTCGACCAGGAGGCTCAGGAACCCGCCTTCGCAGATACGCGCTCCGGCGGCGATCACCACGTCCATCATCAGTGCCTGGGTCCCCGCGACGCTCACTGCGACCGGACCGGTCGCCTCGAGGCCGGCGTCGGACCGGATGGTCTCGGCCAGCGCCTGCGCGTCGGCTGGATCCGGGCCTGTCTGACAATCCGTCCCGACCGGCGCCGGGTCGGCCATCAGCACGAGCTGATCCCAGTCGTTGCGCTCCCCGCCGTCGGTTGTCGGCCGCACGCCCGGGCCCTCCGGGATCAGGCGGCCGAAAGTCATGCCGCCGAACTGGCGGTAGTCGTTGAAGACCCACGGGTGGGCGACTTGCAGGGTCACCTCGCCGTCAAACGCCTTGTAGGGCACAGCCACGGGCTGGCCATCCTCAGTCGTCGCCGCGATGTGGGTTGCAAAACCGTCCGGCTGATACTCGAGCCCGAGGCGACCGTCGGCTGGAAAGTACTCGGGGTCGTCGTGGGGCATGAAGAAGAGCTGTTCGACCACCGTGTCCCCGGCGAACAGCCGAACCTTGAACGCCATGAAACCGTACGGCCACTCGATGCCACGCACGGGCTCGAACTCGCCCCGCTCGTAGGGAGCTCCCGAGCTAGTCGCGTAGAAGAGCGGGATGGCCTCCCAGGCGATCTCTGGGTAGAGGCTGTGTAGGTACTGCTGAGCACCCTCACCGGCGATTCTGGCCTCGAGGAAGCCGTTCAGTAGCTCAGTGACCTCCGCCTCGGAGGGCGGCGGCGTTGTCGGCTGGGGGCTCGGGGCCTCGCCACGGACCCGCTTCCAGACCGACCCGGAGCCGACGGTGAGGGTGTCGCTCTCGGGGTCGTGGACGAAGGTGAGGTTGCGGAGCTGCTCCTCGAGGGGAGGGCCGCTCGGGGCCCCGGGCTCGCTCCCGTCGTCGCAGGTGTAGACAGGGAAGGGGATGACGATACGGGTGCTGCCCTCGATCCGCCCGGTCCCCGTCATCGTGGAGGGGGTGCCCGAACACACCGAGGCGACATCGTCGCTCGCCACGAGCTCGACGGCACCGTCTCCCGTGGCTCGGACCGTCATCGTCTGGGTGCCTCCGTCGGCATCGCTGGTGCTCACCCAGGTGCCCAGGAAGGAGCTTCGGGGATCGGTGACGGGGTCCGGCCCGCCGATGCTGGGTCGATTGTCAGAGAAGTTGAGCGCGACGGCGGCGGCCACCACGACGACGGCGGCACCGCCGAGCGCAGACACGGACCTCGTCAGGTGCATGCCCCCGAAGAGTGCGCGCCAGCCGACCTGCTGCCGGCTCCTGCGCGTCCGTTCGAAGGTGACTTCGAGGACTCGCTCGGGTAGCCGCGCTGGAGCCGTCTGCTCGAGCCAGCTGCTGATCGTTGTGTCGAACCGCTCGTCGGTAGCCATCATGCCGTCCTCTTCTGGGCGTCCAACGCCTGTCGTGCGTCGGCTTCGAGCGCCGCACGCAGCGCCTCTGTCGCGTAATAGAGTCGTGACCTGGCGGTCCCCTCAGCTATCCCGAGGATGCCCGCGATCTCCGGTGTAGAG
The DNA here is from genome assembly GCA_964427285.1 of uncultured Anaerolineaceae bacterium. Classification (GTDB taxonomy): domain Bacteria; phylum Chloroflexota; class Limnocylindria; order Limnocylindrales; family CSP1-4; genus SPCO01. The sequence continues at coordinate 51,374 of CAYRTS010000007.1, read as the reverse complement.
AAGCCGCTGTAGTAGTGGAGGACGATCACCGCCCGCTGTTCGGGCTTCAGTCGGCGGAATCCCCGCTCCAGCTGCTCCCGATCGGCGACTGAACCGGTGTCGTCGCTGATCGAGGCGTCGAGCTGGAGCGGTCGCACCTGTTGCGACCAGCGACGCAGCTGGCGGCCCTGGTCTGCACAGGCGTTGACCACCAGGCGATAGAGCCAGGCGTCGAACCGGTCCGGGTCGCGCAGTGAGGGAAGCTGGCGCCATGCGCGAATGAGCGCTTCCTGCACCGCGTCTTCCGCCAGGTCCGCCGACCGAAGGATCAGGCGAGCGACCGCGTACAGGCGATCGCCGGCGGAGGTCGCGAGGACTTCGAATGCCCCGTGGTCACCGCGGCTTGCCGCCTCGACGAGATCGCGCCGCATTCCCACTCCATCTCCTGCGCGGCCTCGATGACACGCGTTGTTCGGTATGACGGAACTACCACACCGATCTACTCAATCAACGACCGCAAAAGGCGCGACGCGGCTCGCCGGACCATTGCCAATGGGACGACGGCCCCAGAGCCTCTCCTAGCGGGGCCGGTTCGCCGTCAGTCGTACATAGAGCAGCGTGAGCACCAGCGCTCCGACGCCGATCGCAACCACCGCGAGCAGCGCGAAGGCCGGATCTCCGACGAGACCGGGCCCCTGTCCACTACTGCGTGGGTCGCCACCGACGCCGGCGCTCGGGCTGGGTGACGCTGCTACGACCGGCATCGCGAGCGCGATCCAGGTGAGCGTGACCGCCAGTCTGGTCGCATTCGGCCGGCGCGGCGGCACCCCGCGGAGGGCCGGCGGCCGGCTCATGTCAGGGCCTCGACGAGTGCCCACGCCAGCCCCGCGCCAATCAGCCCGAGCCCCGCCACGAGCGCAGCTGCGAGGAGGATCGGACGACGAGGATGACCGTCGGCCAGCAAGCGCATCGCTTCGGATTGGTCGACCGTGGCCAGGATCAACGGACGGTCGAGCCCCGCCGAGATCCGGGCCGCCCCGTCCGGATCGAGCCCGGGGACGCCCACGATGATGGCGTGTTCGACCGAGGAAACCTGCTCAATCCGCAGCCGGACCCGGGTTTGCGGATCGGTCCCGGCGGGAACCCGTTCGGGCACATCGGCGGCCGTCCCCTCTGATTCGCGCACCAGGACCACGAGTCCGTCGTCCAGCTCGACGTCATCGATCGCGATCGCATCGAGCCCCTCGCGAACCTCGAATGGGACGCGCTCCCGATGATCGTCAACGGCGATCCAGGTGGACCCCCGCATGAGTTGGAGCCGCGTCCGACGAAAGACGAGGGGACGATGAGCGTCATCCTCGAAATCGGTCTCCGAATCCAGCCGGCCTTGTACACGGACATAACGAGGCGGCCCGCTGGCGAGGAGACGGGCTTCCGCGACGGTAACGAGGGGGGTCGTCGCCATCAGTCGGCCCACCCGGTGACGGGGCCCGAGCGACCGAATCCCGAGGATCCAGGCCGTGAGCGCAACCAGGCCGGCGACCAGCAGGATCGGGGGAGACACGGCCGCGATCATACGCGTCAGACGCGCCGCACCGACCCGCGGCGGCGTCGAGGGGAATCGAAGGGCCCGAAGGAACCGCACGGACACATGGGCGTTGAGGCGATCGCGGCCATTAGTATCGCTTGGCCCCTCCGGGCTGATCGCAACGGTAGGCCGGCGGCTGCGTCCCGGTCAATCGCCGCTGTCCACGGATCATCGGCCTCAGCTTCGAGTTATCCACAGTCTGTCCACATCGCCCGCGGGTGCGTGCGTCACGAGCCGGCGCGGCCCGTAGCCGGGTCAAGATCGAGGACCTGGCCGCCGAAGCCGGTCAGGACGACACGACCCCCGACCAGTTCCGCCGCGGTGACCACGTCCGAATGTGCGACCCGCCAGGCAACGGTGCCGTCCGGCTCGATCGCGAAGGTTTCGAGCTCCGCCTGCACGATGACGTGGGCCAGCCGCGGCGAACCGAGCAGCGCGATGATCGGCGTTGCCGAGCGGTGCTCCCAGCGCGCGTCGCCGCTGGCGACTTCCAGCCCGAACGTATGAAAGCCGTAGGCGACGACCAACAGGCCTTCCGAATCCCAGTGGAGTGCCCGCGGTTCATCGTGGATCACCGACGCGAGCCTGGCGCTCCACGCACCGCGCGGACCCTCAAGCCGGAGTTCCGCGCGGCACAGTGGCTCGGGATCCGCGGCGACGCGCGACCCCAGGTCGACCAGGTTCCCGCCGACCTCCGAGAGGGCGAAGACCGCGGGACCCGATCCGCTGCCACCCCAGCGCCATCGAGCGCGCAGCCCGCCGGGATACGCGATCGTGCTGTTGCCTGGTTCGGCGGTCACAGGACTGCGGCCCCACCAAAGCTCAGGGGTGCCCGCCCAACGCGGTCGCGCCGATGGCGTCAGTCGCGACGAGGGCTTCCGCCCCGGGCGGCGGCTCCTCGGTGATGGGTGCCACCGTCGCATTGGCGAGGACGCGCAACGTGCCCGGCGGAACCGGAAAGACGGCCGTCGGCAGCCCGGCCGCCGCCCAGACGATTGGAAAGCGGCCCAGATCCGGATCCATGATCACCCGCACGGGTCGAACATGGCCGATCGGCGGAATGCCGCCGATCGAAAATCCGGTCAGGTCATGCGCTTCACGGGCCGTTGCCCGGCGAACCTCCGGCGCACCCGCGACCGCGGCGAGGCGAGCGAGGTCCACCCGATTCGGCCCGGAGACCAGGCACAACAGCGGCTCGGGACCTGCGTCCGTCGGGACCACGAAGACCAGCGACTTGACGATCTGCCCGAGTTCCGCGCCAACGGCGGCGGCCGCTTCGACGGCGGTGTGGGTCGACTCTTCAAACCGGGTGATCTCGAGTGTGACGCCCTTTCTGGCGGCGGCGTCGAGGACGCGCTGGATCGAGGGGTGGATGCTCGGGTCGGGCACGGCTGGAGTCTAGCATCGGCCCCGGCGCCGGAGCCCGGGCGCCGGAGCCTGGGCGCCAGACCGGCGGCTGGTCGTGACGCCCAGCCGCGTTGTTGAGGCCAGGCAAGGTTCATCCCAGGCGCATAACCGCCCCCACAGACTGGTACGTAGGACACTAGCCGGCCGTTCGGGGCCAGCAGCTTGGACCCACGCTCAGGTTCGTCCCGATTCCGGGCTTCGCGTGCCGATTTTGGCCTGCCCCGCCCGATTCCGGGCAAGACCACCCAGTCTGCGCTTCGCACCAGTCTGCCGGCGCGGTTATGGGGAAACGTCCACGACTCCGACCCGTCCCGCGGGCGTCAAGAACGTCCGCATGAATCACGGCTAGCATCCACGGATGGACGCGCTCATCCTGGCCGACGGCGAGGCTCCCACGCGCGCCGAGCTGGATCGAGCGTGGCCCGGCTGGGATGCCCGGGTCGGCCTGGTGATTGCCGCCGATGGCGGAGCCCGGCACGCAAATGGCCTCGAGGTCATCCTCGACCTGTGGGTGGGTGACGGTGATTCGCTCGAACCGGAGGCGCTGGCCGCCCTGGCGGCAGCCGGCATCCCAATGGAGCGGGCCAGTCCCGCCAAGGACGAATCGGACACGGAGCTGGCAGTTCGGGCGGCCATCCAACGGGGCGTCGGCGGCGTGATCATCGTCGGAGGGCTCGGCGGACCCCGGATTGATCACGGGCTTGCGAATCTTGGCCTCCTTGCGATGGAGGAGCTGCATGGAAGGACCGCCTGCCTGATCGATGCTCGATCGAGGACCACGCTGGTGCGCGCACCGGGACCAGACGGGGCACCGGTTCTGCGGTCGCTCGCGGGGCGGGCTGGCGACCTGGTCTCGCTGCTGCCACAAGGCCCGGGCGTCGTCGGCGTCACGACCACGGGGCTTGCCTACCCGCTCAATGACGAGCCGCTGCCGGTGGGTCCGGCACGGGGTCTGTCCAACGTACGGACCGCGTCGGATGCGACCGTCACGGTGACCGGCGGCCTGCTGCTGATCGTGGAATCCCCTGCTAGTCTTCCGTCATGAGCCTGCCTGCCGTTGGCGATCCAGCTCCCGAGGTCGCCCTTCCCGATGACGCCGGAGTCATCCACCGCCTTGCCGATCAGCATGGGCGCTGGACCGTCCTCTACTTCTACCCAAAGGACGACACCCCGGGCTGCACCGTCGAGGCCTGCGAGTTCCGCGACGAGATGGCGGCCATCAGCGGGCGACACGCGGACGTATGGGGGGTCAGTCCGCAGGGCGCAACCAGCAAGCGAGCATTTCGAGACAAGTTCACGCTGCCATTCCCACTGCTCGCTGACGAGCAGCACCAGGTCGCCGAGGCGTACGGGTCGTGGGTGGAGAAGGAGAACTACGGCAAGACCTACTGGGGCACCGCGCGGACCACGTTCCTGATCGCGCCGGATGGGCGCATTGCCAGGGTCTGGCCAAAGGTCAAGCCGGAGGGCCACGCCCAGGAAGTCCTCGCCGCGATCGACGAACTGGCGGCCCTTCCCGGGTGATCTGCACAGATCAGGAGGCCTCGCTCGTGGGGGGAGACGAGCGAAGCCTCGGCCGGAAGGGTAGTGCCGAGACACGGGCGGCGCAATACGCCATTCGGCCCCCCCGCCCGCGTCGATGACGTCATCGACGGGGTCCGGCGAGCCACCCGCAGCTGCGCCTGTCCCCGCGCCCGCGGACCACCGCTGGCGGCCGGCCCGCTTCATGGTCATCGCGGCCCATCCAGACGACGCGGAGTTCGGTCCGGCGGCGACGGCCGCGCGCTGGATCGACGAAGGTTCGCAGGGTTGGCTGGTGTGCTGCACGAGCGGTGACCAGGGCGGCGATGAGGCCGACGCGGATCCACTGGTGCTCGCGGCGCTGCGCGAAGCTGAGCAACGGGCCGCGGCGTCAATCGTCGGGTATGCCGGCGTGACCTTTCTGCACCAGCCGGACGGTGCACTGGCCAACGAGTTGGCCCTGCGCGAACTGCTCGTTCGTGAGATCCGGACCTTCCGTCCGGACGCCGTCCTGGCCACCGATCCCGAAACGCTGTTCCACCCTGACGGCGGGATCAATCACACGGACCACCGAGCATCGGGGTTCGCTGCTGTCGACGCGGTGTATCCGGCCGCCCGAAACCCGATGGCCTTTCCGAACCTGGCGCGCGGTGGCCTGGCTCCCCACAAGGTGCGCCGGCTCTACCTGTTCTGGTCGGAGCGAAGCAACGTGCACGTGGACGTGTCCGCCACCCTGGAACGCAAGATCCGCGCGCTCGAGGCTCACGCATCCCAGATCAAGGACCCGGCGAACCTCTCGGAGCGGATCCGGGCCTGGGCTGCGGAGGAAGGCTCGGTGATCGGCGCTTCAGCCGCCGAGGCGCTCCGTTTGGTCACAATCGATGACGACGAGGATGAAGGACCAGGCTGAGCCCGTCGTCAGCGCCAGCGGACGCCACCCTTCGTTGAGCGGTCAGGCTTCCTCGAGCAGCAATGGCCGAATGCGACCCCATTCGTTCCACAGGTCAACGAGGCCGTCGGCGCGTCGACCGAGCATGTCGACCATTTCCGCCAGCGTCAGGTCGCCGGCTGCACCGGCCACGTATTCGTCGGCCGCGATGGTCACCGCGCTGAACAGTTCCGTCACCTCGCGTGGATCCGGCCAATGGCGGACGCGAACGGGGTCCAGGCCCGCGTAGCTGAGCGCCCGCGACAGGTCAAGCTGGGCCGGTCGTCGGTCGTCGAGCCAGCCGCCGGCGCCGTCCGTTCGGTACCCGAGAGATCCGAGCGCGCCGACGATTTCGCGGTTCTGCTGCTGGGTGTTCAAACCCCAGAAGCGGTGCTCGAACGGAAACCCAAGGAAGGCGTGGTCGAGTGCGTCGGCGACGATCGCGTCACGCAGGCCGGCCAACGCGACCCGCCAGCGAGCCTGGCCGTCGACGTCATCTCCGGCAAGACCGGCCACCATGGCTTGCAGCGCGACGTCGTCGCCGCGCAGCAGGCGGAAGATGCGTGGTTCGACGCCACCCGCGAGGGCAGCACCAAGGTTGTCATCGTCCGGCTCAGCCGAAGGAGTCGCGACGCCGGGCCGCGGGAGCGTGGCCGTCGACACGGCCATTCCCGTCGCCGCGCGCTCATCGCATTCAGCGACCGCCGTCTTCGCCGCCATGCAGGCGGCCACTGCGATCTCGGCCCCTACCCGGGCCGCGTCCGCCTGGCGTCCGAGGCGCTCGAGGGTAGTGCCGATTACGGCGGCAGCTTCGCGGGCGGGGTCCGCTGTCAGGCTGGCGGCCGCCGCCTCACGGTTGATTTGATTGATGGTGTGCAGCCACGTTCTGGCCGCTTCCTCGACGGCACCGGTCGAGCGCGCGGCCTGGCTCTGGAGGCGAAATGTCTCCTGGGCCGTCTCCTTCTCGCGCCGGACCTCCCGCGGGTCGGAGGCTGCGCTGGCGGCGGCCCCCCGTGCCGTGTGCGCGTCGTAGGCGCGCTGAGCCTGCCGGAGGGCATCGGCGGCCGCCACGGCCCCTGTCTGGGCGCGGGCCGACAGCTCACACCGTTCAGCGGCAACCCGGCGCTCCGCAGCACACAGCCCCGATGCCGGCAGGTCCAGCCCATTCCCGGCGTCAACTGCAGCGTCGGCAGGAATGGCCGAACCGTCGCGGCCGGACGTCGGGTCAAGCAGTCCAACCGCGGTCAATCCTGGAATTCGTGGTGCGGAAGCTGCCGCGCCGGCAGCGTCATCCGCAACGGCGCCGCGACCCGGGGCGTCATCCGCGGGGCCCGCTCGACCGGCGGCCTGCAGCGCACCGAGTATCGGGTCCCTCCCGCCGGAGATCGCCACGCCGATCCGCGGCCCCGATGCCGCGATCCTGCCCGCGTCCCCCAAAGGTTCTGGAAGTCCACCTGCCAGAACGCTCGTTCGACGATCCGGCTCTCCAAGCGGGGCCGGACCGGTCAACTCGCGCCGGTCGGCGGGTCCGCCGCGAGCCGGCTCCGGACCGCTCGTCACGAAGGCATCGTCGGCCAGGGTTGTGGCCCGACGTCGCGGGATTGCGTCCTGCGAGACGGTCAGGCGCACCTCGCGGCGTGCTGGTGGACGCGCTCGAATCACCTCGATGAGGGCCGCGCCGCTGGCCACGCCGAGGACCAGCCCCAGGGCCAGGAATACGAATTCGGTGACCGTCACGCTGCCCGCATCTCCCGGTTCCGTCTCCACGGTACGAGGCGTCTCCCGCCCGGCAGCGTAGCTGCGAGCGGCGGGAACGTCAACCTGCGCCCGCGATCCTGCATGACGGTCGGAGCGGATGGTAGATTCCGCCCGTCGGGGCCAGTTGTTCAGTTCCGACCGCGCCCAGCACCGTTAACCGGGAAAGGCACGCCCGCTTGGCCATCGAAACACCCAGGGAATTCCTCGTCCAGCCCGTGGACGCCTCCTGGCTCCAATGCAACATCGAGTGCCAGGAAGCCTGCCCGGTCGGGACGAACTGCCGCGGGTATCTGAACCTCGCTGCGGAGGGCCGCTTTGAGGAGGGGTATCTCCTCTCGCGCGAGCCGAATCCGGTCGCCGCGATGTGCTCGTACGTCTGTTCGGCGCCATGCGAGCGAGCCTGCCGGCGTGGAGATATCGATCGCCCCCTTGCGATCCGGGCGATGAAGCGCTTCCTGGTCGAGTGGCACGAAGCCTCCGGCATCCCCGATGTCATGCCCCAGATCACCCCGCGGGCGGAGCGCGTCGCCGTGGTGGGGGCCGGTCCGGCGGGCATGGCCGTCGCTCGGGAGCTGGCCGTCAAGGGCTACGGCGTCACCGTCTTCGACAGCCTGCCCTTTGCGGGAGGCACGATGCTCATCGGGGTTCCGGCCTTCCGCCTCCCGCGCGAAGCCATCGAAATGGACGTCCGGCTGATCGAGCGTCTCGGGGTCAGGTTCGTCTACGACACCACCATCGGCGTGGACATCACCTTCGAGCAGCTCCAGCGGGACTTTGACTCGGTCGCGATCACGGCCGGGGCGATGGATGCCGTCGGCCTGGACATCCCCGGGGCGGATCTCGATGGCGTCGACTACGGCGTCGACTTCATGAAGAAGGCCAACCTGGGCCAGCCGCTCGAGGTCGGGACGGACGTCGTCGTGATCGGTGGCGGCTATACGGCCATGGACTGCTCGCGGACCAGCCTGCGCCACGGCGCGGATCGGGTCTCGATCGTGTACCGGCGGACCCGCTCTGAACTGGTGGTCGACGAGGAGGAGCTCGGCGAGACAGAGCGCGAGGGGGTCCGCATGGAGTTCCTCGCCAGCCCGATCGAGATCCTCGGCGAAGACGGGGCGGTCAGCGGCGTCCGATTCATCCGCAACCGGCTCGGGGAGCCGGACGCATCCGGGCGACGCTCGCCCGTTCCGATCGAGGGGTCAGAGTTCGTGATCCCCGCGCGCACGGTCATTCCGGCCGTCTCCCAGGCCGCGGACCTGACTTTCCTGCCGGTCGAGGCCAACTTCGAGATCAATCGCGGACGGGTCAAGGTTGACCCGGCTACGTACGCGTCGAACGTGAGGGGCGTCTTCGCCTGCGGCGACTTCGTCACCGGCCCAACCACGCTGATCGAGGCCGCCGGCCACGGCAAGAAGTGCGCCTATGCCATCGATCGGTACCTGTCCGGGCGAACCGACGTCACGGTCGCGGCCAACGTCAAGATCACCAGCTCATGGCGTCACGACATGCCGGAGTTCTACGACGTCCTGCCGCGCCAGCACATCCCGATGGTCGCGCTGTCCGCGCGGATGCCCTCGACGGAGCCGGTCATCAACTTCAATACGCCCGTTGAGCTTGGCTACGACGCCACCGGTGCGGTCGCCGAGTCAACCCGTTGCCTCATGTGCAACTACAACATCTGGTTCGATCCGTTCCGCTGCGTGCTCTGTGGCGCCTGTGCGGACGTCTGCCCCGAGGGCGTCATCCACATGGTCGACATCAACCAGCTCAAGTCCGAGGGCCTGTTGCCGGAACTCAGCGAGGCATATGGCTGGGACCAGGGCGGCGCGATGATTCTCGACGAGGAGCGCTGCATCCGGTGTGCGCTGTGCGTCAAGCGTTGCCCGTTCGACGCCATTACGATGGAGCGGTTCGAGCTCCAGGAGATCTCAACCGACGGGCGGCTCTACAAGGAGTCGTACCGGGACGCGCAACTGGCCGGAACCCCGGGCGTGGCAGGAGGATCCCGGTGAGTTTCCTGGAGCGGGTGGACCAGAGCATCCGCCGCAGCGTCGTCTGGCGCTCGCTCTTCCGCCAGCCCTACCCGCGCGACGAGCGCTCGCGGGCGTACGCGGTCATGAACAACGTGTTCCTGCACATCCATCCGGTGCGGGTCCGCCAGCACGCGGTCAAGTTCGCCTACACCTTCTGCCTGGGTGGGCTGTCGTTCTTCCTGTTCCTGGTGCTGACGGTGACCGGGGTCTACCTGATGTTCTTCTACGTGCCCAGTGCCACTCTGGCGTATTCGAACATCCTGGAGATCCAGCGCGAGGTCACCTTTGGCCTGTTGAGCCGGAACATCCACCGCTGGGCGGCCCACCTGATGGTCTTCTTCGTCTTCCTGCACATGATGCGGGTGTTCTACCACGGGGCCTACAAGCCACCGCGCGAGTTCAACTGGGTGGTCGGGGTGGTGCTGCTGTTCCTGACCATCATGCTGAGCTTCACCGGCTACCTGCTGCCGTGGGACCAGATCGCCTTCTGGGCGATCACGATCGGGACGAACATGGGCGGCTACGCGCCGCTGCTCAACACTCCGGTCTCGCGGGTCCTGCTGGGTGGTCTTGAAGTGGCCCAGAACACCCTGCTGCGCTTCTACGTCGGACACGTCGTGTTCCTGCCATTGATTGCCGCGGTCTTTCTGGCCGTGCATTTCTGGCGGATCCGCAAGGACGGCGGGATCTCGGGGCCGCTGTGACCGACCAGAGGACGCCGTCCGAGACGCGGGTCGTGGTGCCGGTCGATCCGGCGCGGCGCACGGAGATTGACAAGCAACGCGTGCCGATGTCGGCTCGGCCATATCGGCTGCTGGCGCTGGTCAAGCAAGACGCTGTGGTCAGGGTCCAGAAGGAGCCGGACGACACGGTCATGACCTGGCCGCACCTCCTCTCGATCGAGTTCCTGGCGGCCGGCGTCATGAGCGTCTTTCTCCTGCTTATGGGCCTGTTCATCAACGCGCCACTCGAGGAGCTGGCCAACGGCAACGTGACCCCGGCCGTGGCCAAGGCGCCGTGGTACTTCCTGGGTCTCCAGGAGCTGCTCGCCTACTTCCACCCGACGGTCGCCGGCGTGCTTGTTCCCACGTTCGTGCTGGTCGGTGCGGCGCTCATTCCGTACATCGACCGCGAGAACGTCCTGGCCGTCAGGCCGTCGGAGCGCAAGACCGCCGTGGTGCTGTTCACCATGTTCTGCATCCTCGGGCTCACGTTGACATTCGTCGGGATCTTCTTCCGGGGACCCGGCTACACGTTCGTGATTCCGTATGTGACCAGCCCCGGACTGCATTTCGCCCTGTGACATCCCGAGGGACCGAGCGTTCATGAGCAACTACCAGGTGGAGCCGATCCACAAGTCCGCCGCGCTGACCAGCGAGGCCATCAAGTCCCTGCGCAAGCAGCAGGTCAGCGGCCTGTCCCGGCGGCAGCTGATGCGCGCCGCCCTGGGGACTGGGATCGGCCTTTGGCTCCTGGAGGTCGTGGCCGGGACGCTCGCATTTGCCTGGCCGAACCTGACCAGCGGCTTTGGGGCCTCCATCCCGATCGGCGATCTGGAGACGGTCAAGCTCCAGAATTCCGCGCTTCCGATCGCGGAGGGATATCCGGCCTACTACTCGGAGGCGCGGGCCTTCGTGATCCTGGTGGATCCCTCCCAACAGCGGTTTCTGGCCGGCGAGGACACGAGCGGCGACGGCACCGCGCTCAACGTTCGAGCGCTCTATCAGCGCTGCCCGCATCTCGGCTGCAAGCCGAATCCGTGCATCCGTAACTTCTGGCTGGAATGCCCCTGTCACGGCTCCCGCTACGACCGGCTGGGGGTCAAGGTGGATGGCGAGGCATTCGGGCCGGCGCCGCGTGGGATGGACCGGTTCTCCGTGACGGTTGACGGTGACGGCAAGCTCACGATCAACACGGGCAAGATCACCCTTGGGCCGTTGCCCGTCGCCCTTGGTCAGCCTGGCGTGATCCCGCCGCGAACGCCAACGGGTTGCATCTGATGGCCGAGACGCCCGGGCGCGAGCCAGAGCAACGCCTGCCCATGGTGCGTCCGCCCGTGGATGCGGCGCCCGTTGAACGGTTTACCTCGCCGCCGTCCGTGCGTGCCTTCGAGCTGACCCCTGAGCGTGCCGCCCAGGTCGTCCGCCAGTCGTCGAATGCACGCTGGGTCGGCTTCCTCCTGACGGTCGTCGTCGTCCTGTTCACCGCGATCTACTGGTTCTACGAGACCGGGCCGTTGGGCATCAGCACGCCCCGCCTCGAGCAGGAGGCCACGAACCAGCAGGTCCTCGCCGTGGAGCGTGGCTACAACGTCTATCAGGCCAACTGCGCTCGCTGTCACGGGGAGCAGGGCGAGGGCGGTGCCGGCCCGGTCCTCAACCGCCAGGACAAGCTGTTCGTGCACCTCAACGAGAACTACCTTCGCCAGGTGCTCGACGCCGGCGGGCGGTACGTCTGCGGCAACCCGACCTCCGCCATGCCCGTCTGGGCGGATACGGCGAATCCTCCGGGTCCCCTCAACTACATCCAGATCGACGATCTGATTGCATTCATTCGGGCGCCGAGCGACGAAACCTACGTGATCCGGGATCCCGAACTGTTCGAACCCGAGATCGATCCGGTCAGCGGCAAGGTCAAGACGTTCAATGGTTGGCGTGAGGCGGCCTACAAGCCCGACGCGGGCGCGACGCCATACCCGGACTGCTGGACCGATGAGTTCAATTCGCCGTCCGCGGCCCCGTCGGGATCGGTGGCCCCGTCAGGGTCGGCGGACCCCAGCGGCGTGGTTGTCGACATCGTCGCGTCGGGGATCGCGTTCACCACGACCAGCGTCACGGTCCCGGCGGACGCACCGTTCGTCATCGCCTTCGACAACCAGGATGCGACGACGCCGCACAACGTCGAGATCAAGGATGGGGCCGGGGCCAGCGTGTTCAAGGGCGAAATCTTTAACGGCGTGGCAACCCAGCAGTACCAGGTGCCGGCCCTGGTGGCCGGGGAGTACCCATTCATCTGCTCGGTGCACCCGAACATGACAGGCACACTGACCGCGGAGTAGCTGACCGCCTGACCCCGACGGGACGGCGGATGAGGATGGAGGACCATGGCGCAGCAGGCGCTCGGAGCCGGGAGAGTCGTGGCCAGACGGCGGGCCCTGTTCGGGCTGCTCGACGCCGATGGCTGGGGCTGGGCCTCGGCCAAGGCCTTTGGCTGGCTGATCCTGATCATCTTCATGCTCGGCTACCTGCCGGACCGCGCCTACTACCTCACCGTCGGGCGCACGGTGAGCCTGGGTGTGCTCGCCTGGTCGCCGATCAACCTGTGTCCGCCCACCAACGAGACGCTGCCCTGTCCCGCCCCGGTCGGGGCGCTGGTGCCCTGGCATCCCTCGCCTCCGGAACTGGCGCTGCCCGCCGGGCGTACCGGCGGCTCCGTGGTCCAGGTCGGCACGAAATTGCTGTACATCGGCGGCTCGGATGGCGTGACGGCGCAGGCCGGTGTCTTCGTAGCGGCCGCGGATGGCTCGGGCGGGTTCGGCCCGTGGGGCTCAGGCCCTGCGCTCCCCGCACCCCGGGCCGATGCCAGCGTTGCGTATGTCGCGGGGAGCATCTACGTCGCGGGTGGCACGAACGAGGCGGGTGCCCCGACATCAACGGTCTTTGTCCTGACTCCGGATGGTGCCACCGGGGACCTCGGTGAGTGGGCGATTGCCGACGCGCTGGCCCTCCCCGAGGCCCGCACGGCCGCGGCGGCGGCGGTCACGACGGACGGCCTCCTGCTGATCGGGGGTCGGGGCCCGGCTGGCCCGGTGGCGACGACCTGGAAGTCCTTGATCGACAACGCGGGCGCGCTGGGCCCGTGGGCCGCCGAGCAACCGCTTGCGCAAGCACAGGCCGATGCGACGGCAGCAGCAGTCGGTGACTTCGTCTGGGTCTACGGTGGCAGCGATGCCAACGGACCCGTGGGCGCCGTCCAGCGTGGTGCCTTTGGCGAGGCGGCGATCGAGGGACTACCGGAGAACCCCGACGAGGGCAAGGTGGTTCGCTGGGATATCAACAACGCGGCGAACCTGCCGGTGGCCCGGACAAACGCGGCGGGCTGGGCCGCCAACGGCGCGCTCTATCTAGTGGGCGGCAATGATGGCTCGGGCCCGGTACGAGAGCTGTATTGGGCGATCCCAACCTCGACCGGCGAACTGACCGAGTGGAAGCACCTGGACGTGAGCGACCTGCCCCAGGCGGGTCTCGAGGGTGCCGCCGCCATCGTCAGCGGTCCAAATGCGATCCTGGTCGGGGGCGTTAGCGACAGTGGCGTCCTGGCATCGAGCGTCCGCGCCAACACGGCGCCCCAGGCGCCATTCTTCCAGCTCGGCCTGGTCGGCGCCACCGTTCCCGGCCTGACGATCGGCGGCGAAATCGGCCAGCAGCTGGGCTATCTCAATGCGGCCAACGTCGGCGCGGTCAACTTCATCGTGCTGATCCTGGTGGGTGTGGCCTTTGCCCACCGCGATGGGACCCGAGCGCTGTTTGGCAGGCTCATGAGCCGCCGCCGACGCTAGTGTCTCGTGGCTGAGGGCCGGCTGAGCGCCGGCTGAGCGCCGGCCAGGCCGGCGGTTCCCGGTCAACTCGTCGGGAAGCCGCCCTCGCCCGGCTCCACGGGACCGCGTCGGACCGGGAGTCCGGCCCGCTCCCAGGCCTCCATCCCCCCGGCCACATTGGTCACGTCCGTGCGACCGCTCCGGGCGAGGAAGCCCGTGACGGCCGCCGATCGTCCGCCAACGTGGCAGATCACGAGCAAGGGGCGGTCCGTTGGCAGTTCATCCACCCGGGCCGAGAGGGTCGACGTCGGCAGCAGGATCGCGCCGGGTGCCCTGACGGCGACAAACTCAGCCACTTCGCGGACATCGATCAGGAGCGGCCGCTCCGGATCCTCCCGGAGTCGCCGCTCGGCCTCGGAGACATCGACGGTCGGCAGCGGACCGGGCATGGTCACGGGAAGCTCCCTGGCAATTCGGGTGGCCCGAGGGTCGGGCCGCTGGCGTACGTCGCCAGGTCGGCGATCCGGAGGTCGATGGCGTCAACGAGGGCTTCGATGTCGAGCCACGTCGGATCGGGAACGCCCGCGGACCGGTAGTCCTCCTGTGCCTCGAGCAGCCGGAGCCGCGCTCCCTCCAGGTTCCGGCCGATCCCGACCGGGTTGCCGCGGGCGGCATGGACATACGCGGCAGCGACCTTGATCAGGCCCTGCAGGAGCGCCCGCTCGGCCGGCACGTCCGTGCCCATCCAGGCCGGCTCCAGCAGCTCGTGCGCCTCGAAGAAGTCGCCTCTTCCGTAGGCGGCGAGGCCCGCGCGCAGCGCTGCCGTCCGGTCCGCAGCGGGGAGTGGCCGGTAGGCCTTCGCCCGTCCGTCTCGCCCGATGACGACTGCGCCGACGGTCATGCCAGCTCCGCCAGCGGTCGCCGCCCGTCGAAGCCGGTTTCGAGGTCGTGCCACCAGCCGATGGATGGCTCGCCGGGCTGCCAGCACAGCCAGACCTGGCGGCCGGACACCAGGGCCGGGAAGTCGACCAGGCCGCGCTCGATGTCGCGCAGGGTCAGCCCCAGCGCATCGATGCGGGCCACACCCGCTGCCATCTGGTCGATCAGTCCCTGCATTCGCAGGCGGGCGAGGCGGAGGTCGCTCGAAATCGGCACCTCACTCTCGCCGTTCGGGGCGGTGACCGGCGAAGGCGTGCCCTCGCCACCCGATCCCGCGGCCAGGATCTCGTCGCGCATGCGCACCAGCTCTTCGCGCTGGGTGCGCAGGATCGCGACGATCCCATCGATCTCCGGGATCGCAGCGTTGGCGCCATCGATGTCGTAGAAGCGACTCATCAGGCTCGATAGTAGCCCCACGGTCGCGTACCATCCGGTTCTGCCCGACAGGGCATCCTGGGCAGGACGTCATCGAGGAGGAACCGTGCGGCGCGTCTTCCTGTGGGCGGCTCGGAATCGGTGGCTCAAGGAGCGCCTGCCGCGGATGCGCTTCATGCGCCGGGCGGTGCGCCGATTCATGCCGGGCGAGACGCTGGCGGCCGCCCTTGACGCGGCCGGACCGTTGCAGGCCGCGGGGATCGCGACGCTCTACACCCGACTGGGGGAGAACCTCGGACACCTCACCGAGGCAGACGAGGTTGCCGCGCACTACATCGACGTCCTCGACCAGATCGTCGCACGCGGGATCCGCGGCGAGATCTCCGTGAAGCCCACGCAACTGGGGCTCGACCTGGACCCGGAGGCCTGCTTTCGACACCTCGTCCGCCTCGCCGAGCACGCCGCCGCCCGGGACTCGTATCTGTGGATCGACATGGAGGGGAGCGCCTACGTCGAGGCGACGGTCGCGCTCTATGAGCGGCTGCGTGCGGTCCAGCCGCGGACCGGGCTCTGCCTCCAGGCCTATCTGCGCCGTACCGCCGTGGATATCGAACGCCTCCGACCGCTCGATCCCGCCATCCGCCTGGTCAAGGGCGCCTACGACGAGCCGGAATCAATCGCGTACACCAACCGGCGCAGCGTGGACGCCAGCTTCATGGGACTGGCGGTCCGCTTTCTGCTCGATGGGCGTGAGCGACCGATCCGCCTTGGACTGGGCACCCATGACGTCGTGCTGATCGAGCAGATCGCCGCCCAGGTGGCGGTCGCCGGGATCGGCGTGGACCGGTTCGAGGTCCAGATGCTCTACGGGATCCGCGAGGATCAGCAGCGCCGCCTGGGGGCCGCTGGCTACCGGGTGGGGGCGCTGATCGCCTATGGTGAGCACTGGTACCCGTGGTATATGCGCCGGATCGCCGAGCGACCGGCCAATGTCATGTTCGCGCTTCGTCAACTGTTGCCGTAGGAGGGCCGGAGATGTCCGTGTCATTGGCTCGTCGCATCGCGGCCCGGATGGGCACGATTGGGACGGAGAGCGCGTTCGAGGTCTCGGCGCGGGCGCGCGCACTCGAGGCTCAGGGTCGATCGATCATCCACCTCCAGATCGGCGAGCCCGATTTCGATACGCCGAACCACGTTCGTGAGGCCGCCAAGCGGGCACTGGACAATGGGGCGACCCACTACGCGCCATTCCCCGGGATCCCCGCGTTGCGGCAGGCGATCGCCGCCGACGTTGCCCTGCACAAGGGCGTCACGGCCGATCCGTCGCAGGTGTTCGTCACGGTTGGCGGCAAGGGCGTGATGCTGTACGCGATCCTGGGGTTGGTGGACCCGGGCGACGAGGTGATCGTCCCGGATCCCGGCTATCCGATCTACGAGTCGCTGACGCGCTTTGTCGGTGCGACCCCGGTCCCGATCCCGATCCGGATGGAGAACGAGTTCCGGCTCGACGTCGACGAACTGGCTGCGCTGATCACGCCGCGGACCCGGGTCCTGTTCGTCAATTCGCCGGCCAACCCGACGGGCGGCGTGCTGACCCGCTCGGACCTGGAGCGGATCGCGGCCCTCGCGATCGAGCACGATCTGTGGGTCGTGGCCGACGAGATCTACGGGCGGATCCTGTACGACGGCGCAGAGCACGTCTCGATCGCCGCGCTGCCTGGGATGGCCGAGCGGACGATCATCCTCGATGGCTTCTCCAAGACGTTTGCGATGACCGGCTGGCGGCTGGGCTACGCGATCGTGCCGCCTGCGCTGGTTCAGACCTACGGCCAGCTGATCATCAACACGATCTCGTGTGCGCCGACCTTTGTCCAGGTTGGCGCGGTTGAGGCGCTGACCGGGCCCCAGGACGACGTGAACGCGATGGTGGTCGAGTTCAAGGCTCGGCGCGACCTCATCGTGGCCGGCTTGAACGCGATCCCGGGCATTCGCTGCGCGACCCCGGTCGGGGCGTTCTATGTGTTCCCGTCGATCGCCGGGACGGGCCTGTCCGGTGCCGAACTGGCCGAGCGGTTGCTGCAAGAGGCAGGCGTGTGCGTGCTGGCGGGGACAGCGTTCGGCGGCGTGGGGACGGAGCACATCCGGATCTCATATGCAAACTCGCGTGAGAACCTGACCGAGGCGCTCGGGCGGATCGGTCGATTTGTGGAGGGCCTGGGTCGTGGCTGAGGTTGGTTCGAGCGGGGTGGGCGGCGCGACTGGCGCGAGGCCGCGGGTGTTCGTGGCGCGGATCATCCCCGCTGAGGGCCTCGATGCCGTGCGCGCTGGCTGCGATATGGACCTCTGGGAGGATGAGTTGCCGCCGCCACGTGCTGAGCTGCTCCGCCGGGTTGCCGGCTGCGATGGCGTCCTGACCCTGCTGACCGATCGCGTCGATGACGAGTTTCTCGACGCGGCCGGGCCGGGGTTGCGGGTGGTCGCGAACTACGCGGTCGGCTTTGACAACATCGATGTGCCGGCATGTTCGCGGCGCGGCGTCGCTGTGGGCAATACGCCCGGGGTTCTGACCGAGACGACCGCCGATCTCGCGTTCGCACTGTTGATGGCGGCCGCGCGTCGGGTCGCAGAAGGTGATCGATACGTGCGGGCCGGGCAATGGCGCACGTGGGGGCCGATGCTGCTCATGGGGCCCGATGTCTACGGCTCAACGATCGGGATCGTGGGATTTGGCCGGATCGGCCAGGCGCTCGCCCGACGCGCCCAGGGGTTCGGGATGGAGATCCTGTACCACGACGTGGCCCGGCTCCCGGAATCCGTGACCGCGCCGCTTGGCGCCACGTACGTCGGGATGGATGACTTGTTGTCGCGGAGCGATTACGTGTCCCTCCACGTCAACCTGACCGCCGAGACGCGGCACCTGATCAACGCCCGGACGCTGGCCTCCATGAAGCCGACGGCCGTGCTCGTGAATACGTCCCGCGGCCCGGTCGTGGACCAGCGTGCCCTGGCCGCGGCGCTGCGGAACGGCGTGATCTGGGCCGCGGCGCTGGACGTCACGGATCCCGAGCCGATCCCCATGGACGACCCCCTGGTCGGCCTGGACAACTGCCTGATCGTCCCGCACATCGCGTCCGCGTCACGGGTGACTCGCGGCAAGATGGCCGCCATGGCCGCCGCGAACCTGTTGGCGGGGGTCCGCGGGGAGCCGCTACCGACGCCGGTGCTCCCGCCAGCCTGAGCGGCCGGGTCAGGTTTGGCGAAACGGCGAGACGGAGCGACGGCCCCGCCCAGACCCAGCTCGCCTCAATCGCCAAGGCGCTCGCTCGTTGATGAAGGAGACGCTCCATGGATGAAGCCACCCGTACGCAGATCCGAAATGTCGAGGCCCGAACCGGGCGCCCGATGGACGCGTGGCTTGCCGTTGTCCAGTCCAGCGGGCTGGCGAAGCACGGCGCCATCGTGGCCTGGCTGAAATCGGAGCACGGCTTTGGACATGGTGACGCGAACCTCGTGGCGCTCACGGCCCTGCGCGGGCCTGCTGCCCCAGAGGGCGATTCCCTCGTCGACGCGATCTACGCCGGGCCAAAGGCGTCGCTCCGGCCGTTCCATGACCGGGTCATCGCCATTGCGACCGAATTCGGCGGTGATGTCGAGCTGGCGCCCAAGCAAACCTATGTTGCGCTGCGACGGTCGAAGCAGTTCGGCACGGTCGGGCCTGCCCCAGGCGGCCGCCTGGAGATCGGGTTGAACCTGAAAGGCGTCCCGCCCGCCGGACGACTGGAAACCTCGTCCGGCATGTGCACCCATCGGGTCCGCCTGGCGACGCCCGTGGAGCTGGACGACGAGGTCGTCGGCTGGCTCCGAGACGCCTACGAGCGCGCATGAGCCGCGGCTGTCCAACCGGACCCCTCAAGAGGTGCTCGCCCGTCAGGTGAATGTCGCCCAATGCCGGGCGAGCGGGTAGGCTACCCGTGGGCCGGTAGCTCAGTGGCAGAGCACGGGACTTTTAATCCCTTGGTCGAGGGTTCGAATCCCTCCCGGCTCGCCAGGGATTTGAACACGAAAGGTGCGTACGCGAGATCTTTGCGGTCGTCCCGGGCACCTCAGAGCAGGTCGCGCTGGTCTTCGACGCGTTGGAGGACGGACGTGAATGTCGGCCGTTGCTCTGCAGGCGACAGCAGCTCCATCGAGATGCGGTACGCATCGGGTCGAGCACTCGAATGCGGATCGCGGCGAGATCCTCGAACTCCGTCGGGTCGAGTCCCCGCCGGCCCGCGATCAAGGGTCGGATCACACACATCTCGGACGGAGTGTCCCCGCCTGCGATGCGAGTCTCAAACAAGATCGCGTCGGTGTTGATCGTGGAGCCGAAGCCGGCCCCGTGCGTCGCCGGGTAGCGCAGGTTGTCACCGCGGCTCGGGCTCCGGCCGTGGCCGGGATCGCGCGCCGCTTCCCAGCTGAGCCCGAGCGACTCGGCGACATTCTCCGTGAGCGTCTTGAGCCGGGCCGCGCCTCTCGCGGCGGACTCGCTAGCGTGCGGCACGACCAGGATGTCTACGTCTTCGGAGAACCGGTTGATGATCGCGTACCCCTTTGACAGGCTCGTCCCGCCCTTGAGGACAAACCCGCCGGGAGCCACATCGTTGACGGCGCGGAGTACGGCGGTGACCCAATAGTCCTTTCGGGAAAGGCCGCCGGGTCCACGAGGTCCCGTGCCGCGATCGCGAACACCTCCGGGAACCCGTCCGAGGTGCGCAGAACGGCCATCAGGCGAACCGGCCCATGACGGCGAGTGCCTTTTCCCGGCCTGCCCGACTGCGGGCCTGCCCCACTTTGGCGGCATCGGTCCACCGGCCCGCCCGCTCGAGCAGGAACCGAAGCCGTTCGCGTGCGCGCGAGGACTCAGTCCGCGACGCAGCCACCAGGCGCTCAACCCGGACGTCTGGGTCGCCGAGGATGTGCAGGAACCTCTCGATCGCTGCCTCTGCATCGAGCTCGACGTACTTGTCCCAGCCGTCGAGTGCCTCGAGGACGGTCACTTCGCGGTTGTTGAGGTGCGCGGTGCGTCGCCCGGTGCGGCTGGCGCGGCTGACGAGTCGGACGTCAGGTACGCCGGTCGGCGTCCGCCGACTGACCGCGATGACCGGCACCGGTGAGACCTGCGTCGAGAAGCCGAGCAGGTTCGTGGCGTACCACTCCGCCGCTCCGATCGCCTCACCTTCACCGACGATCTTGCGCACAGCGTCGAGCGGCGGCGCGACCGTCATGCCGAACTGAGTCCTGCTTCCTCGCCAGTAGACGCCGCGCCGGACCCGCTCCAGCTCCCCGTCCGTTACGAGTCGGCCGAGCTCGAGCTCGACAGCCTTGGGATCTTGGGCGAAGTCTTCGACGTGCCAGAAACGGTCTGTCGTGCGGTGCACCTTTCGGCGGACACTTCGGGCGACGGATTGTGAGGCGACAACGTTGACCATTGATGCTATCTCGTGACGAGAAACACTCAAACCGAACGGGGAAACAGTGCCACGACCTGATGCCGTTCGTTCCCACGACGCTGTAGTGTTGTGCATCGTCGCGCGTGTTGGGGAGAGGCGTCCTCGCAACCGGAGCGCCAGCCGTTCCGGATTGCCACCCGGCTCGCCATCTGGCTGTACGGTAGGTTCATGACGTCAACCGAGGGACCCGCCGGCCTGGCTCTCCGGGCCGCGGTCTCCGACGCCGACCTTGGCGCCCTGGCCGAACTCTTCTCAACGGTCACGCCGGACGATCCGACCACGCTCGATGAGATTCGCTGGGCGGACCGCACCTACCCGGGAATCCTTCGGCTCCTCGCCGAGCTGGATGGCCGGATCGTCGGGGCTGCGACGGTTGGGCGGATCTACATCTACCGGCCGGACCATCCGGACTTCTGGGCGTCGATCGTGGTCCCGCTCCCGGATCGACGGCGCGGTGTTGGAACTGCGCTGCTCGCATCGGTCTCGGCGCAGGCTCGACGGGCCGGCAAGACCGGGCTGCAGATGCGCGCCTGGGAGGCTCGTCCAGAGGGGATCGAATTCCTGGTCCACCGGGGGTTCGTGGAACTCGATCGGGCCCGGATGTTGCGCCTCGAACTGGCCGGTCTCCTACCGCCCGACGTGCAGATGCATGCCGGGGTCGAACTGACCAACCTTGCGGAACGACCGGATCTCGTGGCCGGCGTGCACCGGGTAGCGCTCGAGACGTTCGCAGACATTCCCGGCGACGACCCGATGGCCGCCGGTGATCTCGCCGAGTTCCGGGCGCGCGATGTCGATCGACCGGGGATCCTGCCCGGCGCGTTCATGGTGGCGCTCGACCACGAGACCGGCGAAGTCGTCGGCTACGCCAGTTTGATCATGGTTCCTGGCTCCAGGACCGTGGCCTGGCACGACATGACCGCGGTTCTGCGGGCCTGGCGTGGGCGCGGAATCGCGATTGCCCTCAAGCGCGCAACGATTGCCTGGGCGATCCGGAATGGGTTGACCGCGCTCGAAACGGGCAATGATGAGGACAATGCATCGATGCGGGCGGTCAACGCGCGACTCGGGTATCAGCCGACGCCGGACGCACTGGTGATGCGCGGGTCGCTGGCGGATCCACGTGGTGCATCGGCGCAACACTAACCGGGCACGATCCGTGCTTGGCTTGGCCTCGGTGTCGCGTAGCCGACAGGTTGAGTGTGCCGTGGATCATCGATGCCGCGACAGCCAGGACCTAGGGTGGAGTTCGAGGCGGTCCGACTGACGAGACATTGTTCCCCCGGCGGTGCCTGATCGTCGGACCGCCTCCGATCCACTCAGACCGGCTGGATGGACACGTATCGGTCGTCCCAGATCATCTGTTGAGGAGCGTAGCGCCACGGCGTGAAGTAGCGCTTCAGCTGCGTGGGGCATGGGCGCCCGGGCCGAACGCTGGGTCGCAACGGGTCCGCCCACCGGTCGCACGCCGCTCGCACCGTCGGTCCCACACCGGTCATCTGGCGGGCTGCAGACGCGTCCGCTCGCGGGTCGATCCGGGGCCCGTAGGGCAGGTTGGCGCGCAGCGGCCCGACCGCCGGCCGATCGCCGGTGCCTGCACGCTGGTCCGGCCGCTCGCCAGGGGAGTTCCCGCTCGCAGCGATGCCGGACCGCCGGCCGATGCCGGACCGCGGCCGATGCGCACCCGGCTCGCCACGGTGGGTGCGGCTTCCGGCGCGTTCGGCACCGAATTGAATCCTTCTCGTCCCCTCGATGGGGCCGACTCGTGCCGACGCTCACCCTAGTTTGTTGCTCGTGCCCACGGACGCCCCGGGCACCCGCGGAGGACGACCGAACGATGAACACCGGAGATACCGCCTGGCTCCTCATGTCGACCGCCATGGTCATGATCATGTTGCCAGGCCTCGCGCTGTTCTACGGCGGCCTCGTCCGCAGCAAAAACGTCCTGTCGACGATCATGCACAGCTTCTTCGGCCTGGCCCTGGTCAGCGTCGTCTGGGTTGTGGTCGGGTTCACCCTCGCGTTCGGGCCTGACGTCAACGGGCTCGGGCTGATCGGCGGACTCGATTTCGCGCTGTTCAACGGCGTCGGCCTCGAGCCCAGCACGGTCTATGCCACGACCGTGCCGTTTGTCCTGTTCGCCGGGTTCCAGATGATGTTTGCGGCCATCACCCCGGCCCTCATCACCGGCGCCTTCGCCGAGCGCAAGCGGTTTGGGGCGTTCGTCCTGTTCACGATCCTGTGGTCCATCCTGGTCTACTCCCCGCTGGCGCATTGGGTCTGGTCCGTCGACGGCTGGCTGTTCAAGCTCGGCGCTCTCGACTTCGCCGGCGGCACGGTGGTTCACATCAGCTCGGGCATCTCGGCCCTGATCGTCGCCCTGGTGATCGGCCATCGAACCGTCAATGGCGACCGGATGGAGCCGCACGACGTGCCGATGACCGTGCTGGGTGCCGGTCTCCTGTGGTTCGGCTGGTTCGGGTTCAATGCCGGCTCGGCGGTTGCGGCAAATGGCCTGGCCGCCAACGCGTTCATCGTCACGAATACCGCGGCCGCCGCGGCCACGATCACATGGGTTCTCGCCAGCTACCTCCGCGGTCGCAAGGTCAGCGTGATCGGGGCCGCGTGCGGCGCGGTTGCGGGCCTGGTCGCGATCACTCCCGCCTCGGGCTTCGTGGGGGTCGGCGGTGCTCTGGTCATCGGCCTGATTGCGGGCGGACTGTGCTTCAGCGCCACCCTGCTGCGCGAGCGGATCAAGGTCGACGATGCACTCGACGTCTTCGCCGTCCACGGGGTCGGCGGCACGTTCGGGGCCGTGGCTACGGGCATCTTCGCCACCGCGGCAATCCAGCCGGCCTACACCGGGCTCCTGGAGGGCAACGGGCAGCAACTGGTCAACCAGTTGATTGCTGTCGGCGTCACGATCGTCTACTCGGTCATCGCCACCTTCGTGATCGTCAAGGTTGTCGATGTGATCCTCGGGATCCGGGTCAACGCGGAGTCCGAGGAAGCCGGCCTGGACCTGTCGGTTCACGGCGAGGTTGCCTATCAGGTGTGACGCGACCACGGCGACCCGAGCTCCTCACTCGGTCATCGATCGTCGCATCCAACGCTTCGACCGCCGTCGCTCCTCTCGACGGCGGTCGACGCGTCCCCTCCCCCGGAGAGAACGGCATGGACTCGACCAAGGACTCGACAAGGTACCGGCGCACCCGTCCGACCAGGGCCCCGCTCTACGACGCCCGCTACGAGCACGATGCGTGCGGCGTCGGGTTTGTGGCGGACGCCGGCGGGCGCTCGCGCGAGCGAGTCCTGCCGCTCGCCCTGGCGGCGCTCGCCGCCCTTGCCCATCGGGGTGCCTTTGGCGCCGACGGCGAAACCAGTGACGGTGCCGGTGTCGCGCTCCCGCTCGATCGGTCGCTGCTGGAGCTGATCGCCGGCGAGGCGGCCGCGAGCCGGCCCGGGATCGTCTCACTCTTCCTGCCGCGTACCCCTGCCGCCGAGCGACGCGCCCGGGCGCTGGTCGAGACAACGTTTGCCGCCGCGAACCTGCCGGTGATCGCCTGGCGGACCGTGCCCACGGATATCGAGGCGCTGGGCGCCGCCGCCGCCGAGTCAAGGCCGTCGTTTGCGCAGGCGATCATCGGACGCCCTCGCCGCAGCGCTGGCGACCGAATCGCCAGCGACCACCGCCCACTGACCGATGACGCCTTCGAGCGGCGGCTGATCGTCGCCCGCCGCCGGCTCGAGACCGCCGCCCGGGCGGCCGGCGGGCCGCTTGCCGAACTGGCCGTACCGTCCGCTTCCGCCCGAACGATCGTCTACAAGGGCCTGGTCCTCGGTGGACGGCTGGCCGACCTGTACCCGGATCTGCACGCTCCGATTGCGGTCAATTACGCCGTCTTTCACCAGCGCTACGCCACCAATACGCACCCGGTCTGGCGACTGGCCCAACCCTTCCGATCGATCGCGCACAACGGCGAGATCAACACGGTCCGCGGCAACCGCGAGGAGGTTCGCGGGCGGGCCGGCGACCTGGCGGGATCCGCACTGGCGCGGGAGCTGCTCGCGGCAGGACCGCTGCTCTCGGCGGACGGCTCTGATTCCCTCTCGCTCGATGAGGCCCTGGAACTGCTCACGGTCACCGGCTGGGAGTTGACCCCGGCGCTGCTGACGGCGATCCCCGAAGCGCTGGCCCTGCGCCGAGCGCCCCATCCGCACGTGGCCACGTTGCGTCGCCGGACAGCGGGCTTTCTTGCGCCATGGGACGGCCCGGCCGCGATCGTGTTCGCCGACGGCCGGCGGGTGGGCGCCCTGGTGGACCGCAACGGGCTCCGCCCGGCCGCCTTTTCCGTCACCCGGGACCGCATGGTGAGCGTGGCGTCCGAGGCGGGCGCCGTGCCGTTCAGCGCCGCGGAGACGACCCGCCGCGGCCGACTTGGGCCAGGTGAACTGCTTTTGGTCGAGCCGGGTCGCCGCGCGATCATGGAGGACACCGAGGCCAAGCAGTGGGTCCTGCGCGGCCTGGCCATCCACGACGCCTCACGGCCTGTCCACCAGGACGACATCCCGGCAGCGCTCCGGACGAGCAGCGCGCCGACCGACCATGTGATGCGCCATCTGGCGGGCCTTGATGCCGAGCGAGCGCGTCTGGACATCAAGACGATGGCCCTCGAAGGCCACGAGCCGCTCTGGAGCATGGGCGATGACACACCGACGCCCGGCCGTGCCCGTGTCGATCGGCCGGTCGCGGACCATCTGCGGCAGGCCTTCGCCCAGGTGACGAACCCGGCGATCGATCCCGAGCGAGAACGGATCGTGATGGACCTGCGCGTCGAACTCGGGCGTCGCCCCGCATTGCTCGGCGGCATGCCGCGCACCGTGCGGACGGCTCGCCTCGGGCGCCCGATCGTCGCCGACCTTGACGGTCTCGTTGCGACCGTTCAGGCGAGTGGTGCGAGCGTTCGGACTCTCGACGCGACATGGGTGCCTGCCGCCAGTCCCGCCGCGGCCGCCGGTGCGGTCACCGCCGCGGCCGCCACCGCCGGTGCTGGTCCCGCCGCAGCCGCCGGCGCCGGCCTGGAACTAGCCCTCGACCGGCTGGCCCGTGACGCGGTGGCGCTGGCCCGCCGTGGAACGGACGTCCTCATCGTGTCGGACGCGGCCGCGACCATCGACCGGCTGCCGATCCCGTCCATCCTGGCCGCGGGCGCCGTCCACACGGCGCTGACCGCCGCCGGACTTCGCGGCCGCACGGACATCGCCGTCAGCGCCTCCGACGTCCTGGACGTGCATGCCATGGCGATGCTGCTCGCGGTCGGAGCAACCGTCGTCCAGCCACGGCTGGCGATCGAACTTGCGGCAGAGCTGGCTGGGTCCCGTGGCGCCGAGGCGAAGACCGCCATCGTCACCGTCACGTCATTGCTCGAGGCCTTCGAGACCGGTCTGCGCAAGACCCTGGCCAGGATGGGGATCAGCGCGGTCGCGTCCTATATCGGTGGCGCACTGATCGATGTCATCGATCTCGACGCGTCCGTCGTCGCGCGCTGCTTCCCATCCGCGGCCGCGTGGCCCGGCCGGACGAGCCTCGCCGACCTGGCTACTCGCCAGCTCCGCCGCCGGGCGGTCGCACTCGCGATTCCGGAGCCCGCAGCCGGTCGCGAGGCGCGTCTGCCCGACCCGGGCTTCGCCCGCTTCCGGGCCGATGGCGAGGCCCACCTCTTCTCGCCGCGAGTCGCTGGCGAGATCACGATGCTGGCGGTCGGCGGCCCCGATGGCATTGCCGTCGGCGATATTGATAGCCAGCTTGCGCGCTATCGGGCCGCCGTGGATCGCCCGACGGCGGATCGAGCCGTGCCGCGCGACGATCTCCGGGTCCGGCGGGCGCGCGTGGCCACGCCGCTCTCGCAGGTCGAGGACGCGGCGTCCATCGTCCAACGATTCGTCGTCTCGGCGATGAGCGTCGGCGCGTTGAGCCCCGAAGCGCACCAGGCCCTGACGATCGGGATCCAGCGCGCCGGTGGTTCCGCGAATACCGGCGAGGGCGGCGAGGATCCGGCGTGGTACACACCGGGACCGGATGGCCGTCGCCGCGATGCCCGGATCAAGCAGGTCGCCTCCGCCCGCTTCGGCGTCACCGCCGCCTACCTGGCCCGCGCGGATCAACTGGAGATCAAGATCGCCCAGGGTTCCAAGCCCGGTGAAGGCGGTCAGTTGCCCGGCCGCAAGGCTACCGCCTATATCGCCGCGCTCCGCCGTGGCCAACCCGGCCAGAGCTACATCAGCCCACCCCCGCACCACGACATCTACTCGATCGAGGATCTTGCCCAGCTGATCGCGGACCTGCGCGCGATCAACCCGGCCGCCCGGATCGGCGTGAAACTGGTGGCCGGCCGCGGCGTTGGCACGATAGCCGCGGGCGTGGCCAAGGCCGGGGCCTCGTACATCCACCTGTCGGGCCACTCCGGCGGGACGGGCGCCTCGCCACTCTCCTCGATCAAGCACGTCGGCGCGCCGTGGGAGCTGGGTCTCGCCGAGGTCCACCAGACGCTGATGCGCAATGACCTGCGCGACCGGGTGGCGCTCAGAACAGACGGCGGTCTGCAGACCGGTCGAGACCTCCTGGTCGCCGCCCTGCTGGGCGCTGAGGAGTTCGCATTCGGGACCGCGGCACTGGTGGCGGTCGGGTGCGACATGGCGCGCCAGTGTCATCTCGATACATGTCCGACCGGTATCGCCACCCAGCGCGAGGACCTGCGCGCCAAGTTCAAGGGGACGCCCGACGACGTCGTCCGCTTCTTCACCGCGATCGCCGAAGATCTGCGCCGCGAGCTGGCGCTGATCGGGGCGCGGTCGGTGGGGGAGATCATCGGCGAGAGCCGCCGACTCCTGCGCCCCGTGCCGTCCGCGCGCGCCGAGCTCGCTCCGGTGATCGGTGGCGGTCGTTGGACCGCCGACGCGGCTCGACGGGCCGTTCCGGCGAGCGCCGATCAGGTCGCCAGCCACGCACCCGCATCCCATCTCGAAGCGGCAACGGTGGCCGCCTTCCGGGGCCAGGCCTCGGTCACCGCCGGCGGTCTCCGATTGACCACGGCCGATCGGTCCTTCGGCGCCAGCCTGACGGGCGCCCTGGAGCGAGGTGAGCTGCGCGGACCGGTCCACCTGGAATTGCGCGGTGCAGCCGGCCAGTCATTCGGGGCGTTTGCCGGAGCGGGTGTGGACCTGCGGCTGACCGGCCAGGCCAATGACTACGTGGCCAAGGGGCTATCCGGGGGCACCGTCTCGGTCGTTCCGGAACCGGACCTCGGCGCGACCCCGTCGGGCGAGGCGATCGCCGGGAACACGGTCCTGTACGGAGCCACGGCTGGGCGGCTCCACCTCGTCGGCCGGGCAGGGATGCGCTTCGCGATCCGCAACAGCGGCGCCGAGGCGGTCGTGGAGGGAATCGGTCCGCATGGGTGCGAGTACATGACCGGGGGGACGGTCGTGGTCCTGGGACCCGTCGGTGCGAACTTCGGGGCCGGCATGACCGGCGGTCGGGCGTATCTCTACGACCCGACTGGGCGCCAGGCCGTGGCCCTGGATGAACGCAGCGTGGCGGCCGTGCGCCTTGGCACGGTCCTGGCCGACCGGGCCGACGGACAGGCCCGGCTGATCGAGCTGGTCCGACTCCTGGAGTCCCACCGCTCGGTCGGCTCGGAGCTGGCCGACGCGATCCTGCGCGACGCCGATCTCGCGACTACGTTCTGGCTGGTCGAGCCAATCGAGGCGCCACCTTCGCTGGTCCCGGCCCCGGTGGCCAAGGTCCCACGATCGCAACCGGACCGCAACCCGATTGCTCCCGTACCGCTGCTGACGAGCGAGCACGTGATCCCTACGCTCAAACGATGATCCAGCCATCCGATTCCGAGTTTCGCACGATCGTCGTTCGTGCCGGCCAGTGGGCTCCCGTCACGTGTGCGTCCTGTGGCTGCCGTCTGGCGGTTTCGGGCGAAGCGTTCGTCCACTTCAACCCGATTGGTGGACGTGACGCCCGCGGTTGCCGGATTGACTGCGCGGACGCGATCCACGACGCCACGGGTCGCCCGATCGCGGTCGCTGTCACTGCCTGATCGCGGTGGCCGTCGCCGTCACCGTCTGATTAATCCGGCTGGCCGGCCTCTTCCCCGGCAACGATTCGATAGCCGACGCCACGCACCGCCGTGACCAGTGGGCCGCCGGCTGACTCGACCTTGGATCGCAGGCGGGCGAGATGTGGTTTGAGCCAGAGCAGGTCGGGATCGGACTCGGCCGGCCAGCCGGCCCGGGCCAGCTGGAGGTGGGGGACGATGTCACCGCCGGCCCGAACCATGGCTTCCAGCAATCGATATTCGGTTGGGGTCAGCGCGAGCGAGACGGCACCAACCCGAGCCTCATGGCGACCGGGCTCAAGGACGAGATCGCCCGCTTTGAGTGGTCCGCCCCCCGCCGCCCCCGGCCCAGCTGAACGGTCCACCCGCCGCATCACCGCGTTGATCCGGGCCAGCAATTCCGCCTTCCCAAACGGCTTGGTCAGGTAGTCGTCCGCGCCGATGCCCAGGGCCCGGACCTTGGCGGCCTCACCGCTTTCCCCGGATACCACGAGGATCGGTGCCGGCCCAAGCGCCCGCATCTGACCGGCCACGCTGAACCCGTCGGGACCGGGCATGGCCAGATCAAGCAGCACCAGGTCGGGATGCTCCTCGCGGAAGCGCTTGACGGCGGTCAGCCCGTCGTACGCGGTGATGACCTGGTGGCCCTCCGTGCCGACGAGCGCCGTGATCGCCCCGACCATGGCCGGGTCGTCATCGACGACGAGGATGCGGAGTGGGCGGCCAGGCATGTGGAATCTCCTCGTTCGGGGCTGTCAGATCGCAACGACGGCGGGCAGCGCCACGACAAATCGCGCACCATGCGGGCGCGCGGGTTCGCACCACAGGCGCGCACCCATCGACTCACCGAGGCGCTTGGCGGCGTACAGACCGATCCCCGACCCGCGGGCCGTATGTGTATCGCGCCGGGCGTACGGTTCGAAGATTCGTTCGCGCCACTCGTCCGGGATGCCCGGACCCTCGTCCGAAATACCCAGGTGGACCACCCCCTCGTGGAGCGCCCAGTCCACGGTGATCGTCGTGCCCGGTGGTGCGTACTTCACGGCATTTTCGACGAGATGCTCCACGATCTGGCGGAGTCGCGGCGGGTCGGCGAGCGCATGGAGCCGAACGCCTGGCATGATCGTCAAGCGGTGGCTTCGCAGGATCGGTCCCAGCGAGGCGACGACCTCGCCAACGAGCCCATCGAGGTCCACCGGCGTCACCGAGGCCGGCGCTTCGGGGACCACGCGCACCGACGCCAGGATCGAATCCACCAGGCGGTCGAGCCGCTCGATCTGCTCGAGCGTGGCGTCGTGCCAGCCCGCGCGAATCTGCCGGCGGGCCAGGTCCCTGGATTCGCCGCGCAACGGGGGCTCCTCCGCGAGCAGGTCGGCATAGGCGCGCACGACGGCGAGCGGTGTGCGCAGTTCATGGGTGACCAGGGCGATCAGCTCGCTGCGCGCTTCATCGATCGCCTTGAGGTCCTCGACTCGCGCCTCCGCCTCAGTTTGCTGGCGGCCCTTCTCGATGATCCCCGCGAGCAGGTCGGCGACGGCGCCGAGGTGCTCCACGTCCGCCTCGTTGAAATCGCGCGGCTGCTCTGTCTGGACATTGAGCACCCCGACGATCTGATCGTGCCAGGTGAGCGGGACGGACAGCATCGACGCCACGAAGCGGCGCTGGTCGATGCCGCGAACCCACATGAACCGGGGATCGGCCTTGACATCGGGGATGACCAGCGGCTGGCGGTTGGCGGCGACGCGCCCGGTGACTCCCTCCCCGAACGGGACGCGGGCACGGCCGATCTGGAAGCGATCGAGGCCGTTGGTCTCGGCCAGCGTCAGGTACGCTCCATCGCGATCCAGCAGGTAGAGCGAGGCAACATCCGCGTGGAGCACATCACGGGTCCGGTCGACCACCGTCTCGAGGAGTTCGTCCCAGGTGCGCGCCGTGGTGGCGAGCCGGGCGATCTCATGGAGGAAACGGAGCTGCTCGAGCTGGTCGGGATCGGCGGCGGCGGCCGCAGCCCTGACCGCGGGGACGGCCGCGTGGAGCGTCTCGTCCGGGGTGCGCGGGGATTGCGGGCTGGAGCGAAGCGAGGTCACGGTCAACACCATACAAGGCTACGGAAGCCCCGCGCCCGCGAGGGTTGCGGCGAGGTCGCGGCTGGGGGTCGGAACGGTCGACACGAGGTCCGTTCATGAGCGCGCCGACCCGGGCATCTGCGGCGGCGCTGGCGGTCGCGGCCGTGGCGGCCGAACCCGGCGGGATCGGGACGGCCGGGGCGCGAGATCCGCTGGCTGTGGAGGTGCGGCTGCTGGGCGCGTTGCTCGGCCAGGTGATCGCGGAGCAGGCCGGCCCAGAACTCTTCGCCCGCGTCGAGCGGATCCGTCGCCGTACCATCGCCCTTCGCCGCGACGACGACCCACACGAACGTACGCGCCTGGACGATGACCTCGCCACACTCGACCTCGGCTCGATCGAGGCGGTCATTACCGCTTTCGCGCTCTACTTCGGGCTGGTCAACCTGGCCGAGGCCCAGGGTCGTGTGCGAGCCCTCCGTCGCCGTGAGCGCGCGGCCCGCGACGGGATCCTTGACGATTCGGTCGCCGAGGCCGTTGGGCGAATGCGCCGCCTTGGTCGCACAGAATCCGACCTTGACGTTCTGCTCGGGCGCCTGGTGCTCTCGCCGGTCCTGACCGCGCATCCCACCGAGGCGCGACGACGGACCGCGCTTCTGGCCCTGCGTCGCTGTGGCGCGCTGCTGGAGCAGCTCGACGACAGCAGGCTTACCCCGTCCCAGGATCGCGACATCAGGCGCCGTCTCCGCGAGGAGATCACCCTCCTCTGGCGGACCTCGGACCTTCGGCTGGTGGCACCGGCGCCGCTTGACGAGGTTCGCACGGCGATGGTGTTTTTCGACAGCACGCTGTTTACGGTCGTGCCGAGGCTCTATCGGGCCCTGGACGCGGCACTCGATCCGCCCACCGGGCGAACGGCCGGCCCGGCCAGCGACTCTGGCCGAACCGGTACACGGCCGCCGCGCGTCCCGCCGTTCCTGCGCTGGGGCAGCTGGATCGGCGGGGACCGCGACGGCAATCCCGGGGTGACGTCGGAGGTGATCGAGAAGACGCTCCGGATCCACACGGATCATGTGCTTCGCGGCTACGAGGCGGTCGCTACACGGTTGATGCAGACCGTGGCCGCGGCGTCATCAGGTGAGCGCGCCTTGTCCGCCGACCCGGCGTCACGGGCTCTTGCGTCGCGTCTCGCCCGCGATGCCGAGGATCTCCCCGAGACGGACCGCCTGCTCCGCCGCCGCTTTCCCGAGGAGCCGTATCGCCAGCGCTTCGGGTTCATCGCCGAACGGCTCCGTCGTACCCGGGCGGCGCTGACCGGCGACCCGTCCCCGCTCAGTGGCCGCTACACCGGCCCGGATGGCCTCGACGCGGAGCTGGTGGAGATCCAGCAGGCACTATTGTCGGAGCGCCTTGCGCGGGTGGCCTACGGCGAGGTTGCCGAGCTGCGCTGGCAGGTGGGCACGTTCGGTTTCCACCTCGCGTCTCTGGAGATCCGCCAGCACGCCGCCGTCCACTCGGCCGCGCTCGCCGCGGTTCGGGCCGGCGCGGCCGCCTCGGTGGAGGTCTCGCCGGGCGTGACAATGGACGAGGTCCTGGCCACGTTCCGGGCGATCGCGGCGGTCCAGGCCCGCCTCGGCATTGAGAGTTGTCGACGCTACGTCGTCAGCTTCTCGGCGTCGGCGTCCGACGTGACCGACGTGCTCGAGCTCGCGCGGCTGGCCGTCATCGAGACGGGGGCTCCACCTGCCCTCGATGTGGTGCCGCTGTTCGAGTCGAGTGCCGCATTGGGGGAGGCCGGGCGGATCCTGGCGGACCTCCTTGACGACCCGTCGTACCGGGTGGGGCTCGCCGGTCGCGGTGATCGCCAGGAAGTCATGCTTGGCTACTCGGACTCGAACAAGGAATCCGGTTTGCTGGCCGCCGCGTGGATGCTCCAGCGAGCCCAGTCGGCGATGGTCGAAGTTGCTCGGACGCGTGGTGTGGAATTGACCATCTTCCACGGCCGCGGTGGGGCCATCGGTCGCGGGGGAGGCCCGACGAACCGGGCGATCCTTGGACTCGCCCCGGGCTCGGTGGACGGTCGGCTCAAGCTGACCGAACAGGGCGAGGTCATCGCCGCGAACTATTCCAACCCGGCGATCGCGCGCCGTCACCTCGAACAGGCGACCGGCGCCGTCCTGCTGGCCTCCATGCCGGAGCATGGCGCGAGCCTGGAACGGGCGCTGGCGATTGGCGCACCGATGCTCGACGAGCTTGCCGCGACGTCGCGGGCGGCCTACCGAGCACTCGTCCACGATGATCCCGGGTTCGCCTCGTTCTTTCGCGATGTCACGCCGATCCGCGAACTGTCCGACCTGCGCCTTGGGTCACGGCCGGCCGCCCGAGGCCGGCACGAGGTCGCACCGACGATCGACTCGCTGCGCGCGATCCCGTGGACGTTTGCCTGGGCGCAAGCCCGGATCAACCTGCCGGGCTGGTATGGGTTAGGCGCCGCGCTCGACGCGTATCGGGTCGCCCACGGCGACGCCGGATTGGACGCCATCGCGCGGCTGGCGCGGGATT
Source organism: uncultured Anaerolineaceae bacterium (assembly GCA_964427285.1). Classification (GTDB taxonomy): domain Bacteria; phylum Chloroflexota; class Limnocylindria; order Limnocylindrales; family CSP1-4; genus SPCO01. The sequence goes on along the minus strand of CAYRTS010000007.1, from coordinate 18,063 downwards.
GGCCGTTCCTGTCCAGCCTCCTGGACAACGCCGAGATGAGCCTGGCCAAGGCGGACATGGGCGTGGCCCGGCTCTATGCGGGGCTGGCCACGGGCCCGGGTGACGATCGGCGCTGGGACGCGATCGAATCCGAGTACCGGCGGACGGTGAGGCTGCTCCTGCGAGTGACTGGTCGCGAGCGGCTACTGGATGGCTCGCCTGTACTTCAGCGTTCCGTGGCGCTGCGGAACCCCTACGTGGATTCGCTCTCGGAGCTGCAGGTGCGATTGCTGGCCCGGCTGCGGGCCCTCCCCGCCGACTCACCGGAGCGTGGCCGCGTGCTGCGCCTCGTCCAAATGACCGTCAACGGCGTCGCGGCCGGCCTCCAGAGCACCGGGTAGGGCCACGTAAAGGCTTGCTCGCCGCCTCCCGCCTCCTCGATCCGCACCCGCCGTGCGGGCTCAACTCCTGGTTGCGCCGTTTGCATGAACCCGCTTGGTCGGAGTCCCAGCCTGCAGCCTGGGGGTTCGGTCACGCTCACTCGTAGCGATCCTGAAACTGGCAGTTGAGCCGGCACGGGTATCCGCGCGCGACTATGAAACGCCCAGCCGTCGCGCGAGCGCCTCGGCCAACCGGTCGTAATCGGCCGGCTCGTTGTAGAGCTGGGCGGAGATCCGGATCAGGATTTGCTGGGGATCGCGGGCCACACGCGCGGCGCGAGCCGGCCACCCGCCAATGGGCACCTGGATCCCGTCCTCTAGCTCGAGTTGCCCACGCAAGGCTTCAGCTTCGGCATCGTCGTGGAGCCCCGGAATCGGCAGCGCAGCCATGGATCCGAGCATCGAATCCGGAGCTGGTGGTTCGATCCCCAGCGCCGACGCGATCCGGTCGCGGCCAGCCAGGGCAAGCGCGTGATTGGCGGCCATGACCGCCGGCCAGCCGTGCCCGTCGGCCCCCAATGCGGCGATCAGCGCGATCGCTCCGGGGAGTGCCAGGTACGCGGTCGGGTCGGTCGTGCCGGTCCAGTCGAACTCGGCGCGGAAGCGCGATCGATCGGTCACCGGCTCGTTCGCACCATGCGACACGACCAGTGGGTGAATGCGCTCGCGACGGTCGGCGCGGACCCACAGGACCGCCGAACCCTTCGGCCCGCACAGCCATTTGTGGCCGTTGCCCGTCCAGTAGGCCGCTCCCAGCGCATCCAGGTCCAACGGAACCATCCCGGGAGCGTGTGCCCCATCCACCAGGGTATCGATGCCGCGGCGGTCCAGTTCAGCGACCAGGTCCGCCACAGGCAGGATGAGCGCCGTGGGGCTGGTGATCTGGCTGACCAGGACCAGCCGGGTCCGTGGCGTCACCGCGGCAAGGATCGAATCGAGCGCCTCTCCTGCGCCGGCGATCGGGAACGGGATCCGCGCGATGACCACCCGCGCCCCATCCCGTTCGGCCACGGCGCGCAACGCGTTGATCGTGGCGTTGTATTCATGGTCGTTGGTCAGCAGCTCATCGCCGGTCTCAAACCGAAGGGATCGAAGGACCGTGTTGACGCCGGTCGTGGCATTCGGGACAAAGGCCAATCCGTCTGCAGCGGCGCCGAGGAATGTGGCCACTTCCCGCCGGGCCGCGTCAAGGAGCCCGGGCAGGTCACCCGACAGGAAGCGGGCCGGCTCAGCCTCCATCCGATCGCGAAGGATTCGCTGGACCTCGAGGACGGGCAGCGGGCACGCCCCATACGAGCCGTGATTGAGGAAGGTGACAGCGGGATCCAGTCGCCAGCCGAGATCGGTTCGCATCCAGCCATGATGCGGCCAGGGGCGGTCCGGCGCGGTCCGGCGCCCACCAGGCAAGTGTGACACCTACACAATATGCCTGCTGTATACTCACGGCATGAAGCGACTGCAGATCATGATCGACGAAGACCTCGATGAAAGCCTTGAGCGCCAGGCGCGGGATGAGGGCGCGTCAAAGGCGGCGTTGATCCGACGGTACGTGCGTGAACGCTTGATGCCGCTCGCCCCGATCGAGCACGATCCCCTCTGGAGCCTGGTCGGGCTGGTCGATGGTGCCGCCGACGACTCGGCTCGCGTCGATGACGTGGTCTACCCCGCGCGTCGCGATCGGTGATCTTCGTCGACACCTCGTTCTGGATCGCCGTGACGGCGAAGCAGGATGCGCGACACGGAGAGGCGCGACGCCTGCTGCAGACGCACGCCAGGGAGCCGTTGGTGACCTCGACCCATGTTCGCGGCGAAACCTGGACGTTCATTCGGCGGCGACACGGACACGCGGCGGCCGCAGCATTCCTTGACGGACTGGATCGGACTCGTCGCGCCGAGGTCCTGTTCGTGAAGGAGGAACTGGAGGTCGAAGTGCTGCGCTGGCTTCGGCGGCACGACGAACGGGAATATTCGTTCGTGGACGCGACAAGCTTTGCCCTGATGCGATCCCTGCGGATCAGCAGCGCGTTAGCGTTCGATGGCGACTTCAGCGCGGCGGGGTTCGAGGAACTGCGGGTCTGAAGGCAGGGTCGCGGTGAACCCGGTCAGTCGAGGCGCTCAGCGGGCGGCGTGACGTTCTTGATCGGCGGTGGGGGTGGATCGTGTCGGCCACCGCGCCGGAGGACGCGTGCGATGCGATCGGGGGCCGCGACGAACGGCGCCAGGTAGGCGATCAGAAGGATGGGGATGAGCAGGCGCGTCGAGCCCGGGCGGATGGCAACGATGGCTCCAAGCAACCAGAGCGCGAGCGCATAGAGCCCGATCGATCGCGCCGTCAGACCGGCGAGCTGAAGCCGTCGAGCGGGCAGCAGGACGATGAGCGCGAGGGCCAGTCCGAGGGCGAGAATGGCGGGCGACAGGTTCACCGCACGAATGATAGGGCTCGTGGCTCGCGCGTCGTGCCGCGCGGATCCTGGCCGAGCTACGCACGCCGCGCACGCCGCGCACGCTACGCACGCCGCGCACGCTACGCACGCCGCGCACGCTACGCTCCACCGATGAACCAAGCCGCGCCGTCCGCGCCGTTCTCCCCGCCCAGCAGGTTCGCCGCGTGGCGCGCGCGGTGGGGCCGCATCGCGCCGCTGTTCCTGGCCGAGTTCATCCTGTGGCTCGGATTCGGGGGCCTGCTTCCCGTCCTGCCGCTCTATTTTGTCGATCAGGGCGTGGACCTCGCGACGCTCGGCGTGGTCGTCGCGGCGTGGCCGGCGGCGCGCCTCGTCGGTGAGCCGATCTTTGGCTGGCTGGCCGACAGAACCGCGCGGGTGCCGCTGATGGTGACCGGCCTGCTGCTCGCGGGGGTCTTCACGATCCTGCCGTTGGCCATCACGGGACCCGTGGCGTTCATCGTATTGCGCGCGGCAGTCGGCCTCGCGACCTCGATCTTCGACCCGGCCGCGCGCGGCTACGTAACAGACGCGACCCCGGCCGATCGGCGCGGCGAGGCTTTTGGCCTGTACGGCGCCGCGCAGATGGGTGGCCTGCTGCTCGGGCCCGCGATCGGTGCGATCGGTGCCGATCAACTCGGCGGGTTCGGCTTTGTGTTCGTGTTCAGCGGGGTCGCCGCGATGGTCGCGGCGATCCCGATCGCCCTGCTCCTGCGCGAGAGTGGTCCCCGGACGCATCCAGCACCGTCGCTCGATCCGACAGAATTCCCGCCGGATTCGCCGTCGATCGCGCGACGAGCGGCGGAGGATGTTGCCGGCGACATCGTTGCCGACCGCGCCATGGCCGCCGACCAGCGAAGCGCCGGTAACCCGAGCTCCTCCATGCGGCTGCTCAACCGTGGCTTGATCGCGGCGCTGGTGATCAATATCGGAGGCAACTATGCGGCCGGCACCTACGACGTCATCTGGAGCTTGTTCCTCCAGGGGCTCGGTGCCGGGCTGGGACTGATCGGGCTCACGTTCGCGTTGTTCGGACTGCCGATTCTGATCCTGTCTCCGATCGCCGGGCGGCTCGTCGATCGACGCGGGTCGTTCGGCTTCATCGTGATTGGATCCATCCTGCCGATCTGCGTCGGACTCCTCTATCCGCGGCTTACGGACCCGAACATGGCCGTGCCGCTGATCCTGGTCGAGGCAACCGGGTTCGCCCTGCTCAATCCGGCGCTGTACGCGATGGTGGCTGCGAACTCGCCCCCGGGCCGATCGTCGACGGCACAGGGGATCTTTGGCGCGGCCGGCACCCTTGGGTTCGTCGTGTCGTCGCTGGTGGCCGGCGTCCTCGCGGGCGTGAACCTGGTGTATCCGTTCTATGTCTTCAGCGCCGTCCTGGCCGGCAGCCTGGTCCTCGGGCTGCTGATCGGCGGCCAACGGCTCCGCGGGCGCGGGGCAGCAGCGGCATCGCCTGCCGGCGTTAACAGCGCTGATGGCGTTGATGGCGTTTGACCGAACCGGACTCAGCGACTACCGTACGCAGGCGGGGTGGAGCAGCGGCAGCTCGTCGGGCTCATAACCCGAAGGTCGTCGGTTCGAATCCGACCCCCGCAACCAATCGCCTGCACCTTGAACCCCGGGCCCGACCACCCGGGGTTCTTCCTTTGGGCGGCGCGGGCTGACGAGGGCGGCGCGGGCGCCGCGGGCCAACGAGGGCGGCGCGGGCCAACGAGGGCGCCGCGGGCCAACGAGGGCGGCGCGGGCTGACGAGGGCGGCGCGGGCCTGTGGGGTCCGTGATTGCGCCCCCCCCCGCGAATGGGTACCGGCGGATCGCACAGCCGGCGCGGTACCATCGGACAGTCCCAATACGGCCGCGCCCGTCGATTCGGCCGACGCAACCGAGGTTTGAGCCCTGCGCATGACAGCACGTCCAGGCCGCAATCTTGCGACCGGCGATCGATGACGAACTCTCGACCGGCTATCCCTCCGACGCGAGTCCAGGTGGGCCCGGGTGACTCCCGTGATTTCGGGATGCTCCAGCGTGACCTCCTGGTCACTGCGATCGTGCTCGCGGCGCTCCTCGCCCTGTTGGTCGCCCAGGCCATCATTTCGATCGCGGCCGGAATCGCAATTCCGGATGCGATGACGACGGTGCTCCCATCGATCGCGGCCGTCGCAGCGACGCTGATCGCCTGGGGGCTCGCTCGCACCGGGCGCCAGACCTATGGTGTCTGGATGCTCGCCATCATCCCAATCATCGCCAGCCCGGTGCTGGCGGCCACCATCCCGTCCTATCTGATCTTTGGCCCGTTGGTGCCGATCGTTGGGCTCACGCTGATCGCGCCACGAATCGGCCTTACGGCCCTGCGGCGATATGCGGTCGTCGCCTGGGTGGCTGCGGTTGTTGCGGCGATCACGTCGGGGTTCATCGAAGGTCCCCATCTCCAAGTTACATTGATTGGATGGGCTGCGGGAATCGGAACCTGCGACGCTCTTGCGATCTCATTTATCGTCCGCGCCGAGTCGCGGCGTCGCGCGCTGCTCGCCACTGAAGAGTCGACCATCACCGAGCTCAAAGCCGCCAGGGAGACCTGGCAGACACTCGTGGAATCGACGCCGACGCCGCTGTGGGCGTACGACCCCGAAACGTTGCAGTTCCTGCTCGTCAACCAGGCGGCCGTCGACGCGTATGGCTGGACACGCGAGGATTTCCTGGCCGGGTCGCAGACCATGGTCGTGGCGCCTGGCCAGGACCTTGCATTCGCCCAGCTGTTCGACCGCGTGGACGGCGATGCGCCGGTGCGGAGCCAACTTCGCCACCTGCGCAAGGTCGGACCGCCGATCGTCGTACAGGTCGAGGACCGCGCGATCCTCTACGGAGGCCGTGCGGCGCGGCTCCAGGTCGTGACCGATGTGACCGATCTCGTTCATCTCAAGGACGAGCGGGCGCGCCTCCTGGACCATAGCGCCGACTTCATCGTCGCCCTTGATCGGACAGCCCAGATCCGGGAGGCGAATCACGCCTTCACCCTGGCCGTGGCGGGACCAGCGGGAAACGTCGTCGGCGCGCAGATCACAGGGTTCCTTCGAGCTGACGACCGCGGCGCCTTCGCCCTGGTGTTCACCGCTGCCCTCCGCGAATCCGGCACGCATGAGAGCGCATCGGCCATCCAGGGGGCGAGCCGAGCCGCGACCCCGGTCTCCTGGCGACTCGTCGCCGATGCGTCCACCGAGCTGGTCTGGGCGTTCGGCCGCGACGTCAGCCGCACGCGTCTCCTCGAGGAGCAGCTCAATCGCAGCGAGCGGCTGCGCCTCGTTGGTCAGCTGGCTGCCGGGGTCGCCCACGACTTCAACAACTTGCTGACCGCGATCGGTGGACACGCCCAGCTCACGCTGGATGAGTTGCCCAAGGACAGCCCGGTGCGTCCCAACCTCGAGACCATCGATGAGGCTGTATCGCGGGCGAGCACGCTAACGGCACAGTTGCTGGCCTTCGGCCGGGATGCACCCGCGGAGTTCCGGCTCACGAGCTTCGACGTCGTGGTGGACGGCGTGGCTCCGTTGCTCCAGCGGATGATCGGCGAGCATATTGACTTGCAGATTCGCCACGGCCTCCGGGTGCCGATCCTGGCGGACGCGGTCGGTCTCGATCAAGTTTTGTTGAACCTCGTGGTCAACGCTCGGGATGCCATGCCGTCCGGAGGGACGCTGTCCATCGAGACAGGTGCGATCGTCACCATGGATCTCGCGGGTCAATCCGTCGAGCACGGGCTGCTTCAGGTCACGGACACCGGCACCGGGATGTCGCCACACGTCCTGAGCCGGATCTTCGAGCCGTTCTTCTCGACGAAGTCGGTCGGGGCCGGCACCGGGCTCGGGCTGGCCAGTTCCGAAGGGATCCTGGCGACCGCCGGTGGCCGGATCGAGGTCACCTCGAATGTCGGCGTCGGCTCGACGTTCCACGTGGTCATCCCGAGGGCGGCGGTGACGATCGCTGAAGTCGACGCGGCTGATGCGGCCGCCGCCGAGGCCGAGGCTGATGCGGCCCCCAAGGCCGATCCGACTCCACCCGGCCACGCGGCCGGCGCGCATCTCGACGCTGCGCCCACGCTCGAGACCGGAGGCTCAGCCACGATCCTGCTGGTCGAAGACGAGGAATCGGTCCGGCGGCCGGCACGCCGATTCCTCGAACGGGCCGGGTACACGGTGCTTGAAGCGGCCGACGTGCCAGAGGCCGACTGGATCGCGGCCGTGACGGGGACGATCGATCTCCTGTTCACCGATATCGTCATGCCCGGTGGCTCCGGTCGCGACCTCGCCCGTCGGCTGGTCGCCGCGCGCCCGGACCTGCGCGTGATCCTCACCTCCGGGTACGAACGGCCCACCGCCGACATGACCGAGATCCGAGGCTCTGCCTTCCTGGAAAAGCCATGGGCCTCCCGCCAGATGCTCGACCTGGTCGCCAGGATGCTGGGCACGCCGCCGACGCCTTCGGATCCCGAGCCCGACCGCAAGAGTTGAACGTTTGCCGCACCGGTCGCATGCGGGGCGACGTTCGCGCGCACGGGCAGCGCTCGTCGCGGCACCGGTACGGCCAGTGCCGGAATCCCCATGAACGTGGACAGACTCCAGCGGATTCGACACTCTTGAGTCGTTTTCTGGATGGTCCACGAGGATCTCGTGCTCGGTCCGGTACTGACCGTACCTGTCTGCACCCATCGGCCCGGCCAAGACGGCCAAGTGGTCAGCCCGGCCACGCGGTCTGACGGGCTGGGTGGTCTGCGGGGCAACGGGTAGGCGTCCGCATCCACAGAACGATTCTTGACCTACGCGGGTATCTTCAGGGCATGACAACGGCCACCGAGGCGGTGCACTTCAGACGGGCCACAGACGCCGATTTCCCCCCGGCGTATGGCGTGTTTCGGCGCTCGCTGGCTGACTATCTCGAGCGGATCGGGATGGGTGATCCAGCCTTGGCGACCGAGGACGGGATCGCCGCATCGCTGGTCGCGAGGCGTCCATGGATGGAGCATCTGGTCAGGACGGCCGCAGAGAACTGGGTGGCCACCGACGATGACGGGACCATCGTCGGCTGGGCGTTGTCCGTGGAGCGGGACGGCATGCTCGAGTTGGCGCTGCTTTTCGTTGAACCTGGCGTTCAGGCTCGCGGGATCGGCAGAGGGCTTCTGGATCGGGCGTACCCGATTGGGCGCGGTCGGCATCGCTCGATCGTTGCCACCCTGAATCCCAGGGCATTGGCGCTGTACCTTCGGTTCGGGGTCAGCCACCGCGCGACCGCCGTCGATTTCATCGTTCGGCCGCGTGTCTCGGCGATGGAGACGGACCTCGAGATCGCCCGCTCGAATCCGGGCGGACCCGGTTTGGAGGCGGCCGGCGCAATCGAGTTTGCCCTCACTGGTCATCGGCGGACGGTCGACCACGCCTTCCTCGCTGGACTTCGACCGCTCTGGATCGCGCGTCGGGCGGGCGCTGTCGTAGGGTTCGCTTACGGCGTGACCGCAGACGGGGATGACGCGGGGCCGATCGCCGTGCTCGACCCAGGCGACCTTGCCGCGCTCATCACGGTCGTGGAGAACGATGCAGCCGCCCGGGCTGTCGAGGCGTTCGCGCTCCTGGTTCCGCTCGACTCCAAGGTCGCCGTTGGTCACCTGCTCGACCGCGGGGCACGGATCGATACGTTCTATCTGGCGATCCTGACCGACGGGTCGTGGCTGCCCACGGACCGCTGGATCCTGACCGGTCCGGGTTATCTGATCTGACCCTCAGCGGAGCGTTCGCAAGGCCCGGTTGGCGGCCATGCCGACCATCAGCAGCAGGAGCGCCCCGCCCGCGACGAGCTGCGTCACCGGCGCCCCGACCCGCGCCGCCGCGACCCCGACGGCGAGATGACCGAGCGGCCCGCACCCAACGCCAAAGGCCCAGACGCCCATGGCCGCGCCGCGCTCGCTGTCCCGCACGGATCGCTGCATGAGCGACTGCGAGAGGGAGTCGCAGACGGCGGCCGCGCCGCCGATGACGAAGATGGGCGCCAGGGCGACCGCCAGCGAGGGTGACACGGCGAACGCGATCAGCGCGCCACCGAACACGGCGCCTGCGGCCAGGAGCACGCTGCCGCGGGTCAGGCGGAGGCCGTACACCGCCACGACGACCAGGGCCGCCGCCCCGCCCAGGCGCATAACGGCACCCATGACGCCAAATCCCGTCGCATCCGTTCCGAAGACCCGGTCGGCGAACACGGGCTGCAGGGTCATTGCCGAAAATCCGAAGATCTCGATGACGACGACCGTGATCGCCAGCAGTGCCAGCAGGTGGTTGCGCCGCACGAGCGACAGCGAGGCCCGAACACTCAGCGGAACGTGATCGTGGTCGGGGGCCGCGAGTCTGCGGCGCGCTTCGCGGGAAGGCGACCGGACCAGCAGCAGCACCGTGCTGATCCCCATCGTCGCGGCGACGACGAGAAACACGACGCTCGGGCCGTACGCGTCCATCAATGGGCCGGCGGCCACGCTCCCCAGGGCGCTCAGCAACTGCGTGGCAATCGCGACCAGGGCGATGCCGCTCGTGGCCAGGAGCGGCCCGACGAGGTCATAGGCGTACGCCTGCGACGACGCGATCCTGGCGGCGTCCAGCGACCCGAATCCAAGAGATGCGAGGGCGAGTCCCCAGACCGACAGGTCCGCGACCGATGCCGCGCCCGCCACCAGCAGCGCCAGGCCGACCGACGCGACGCTCGTCACGATCATCAGGGTCCGACGATCCACTCGGTCAGCCAGGAGTCCCGCCGGGATCCCGAAGACCAGGAGCGCCCCGGCACGCAGGGCAAAGATCAGCCCGACAGCGCCCGGGTCCGCCCGGACGAGCCAGACCAATCCCACCATCCCCACGTTCCCGGAGAAGGCCGCGGCCGCGGTCGACGCTGCGAGCCCGGTGTAGCCGCGGCGTCGAAACGGTTCAAGGGCCGACGACCCAGCCGCCAGCTCAGCGACTCATGTTTCGGTAGCGGCGCACGCCCAATGGCCCGAAGATCCCGACGATCACCACAACCCAGATCAGCGTCACGAGAACCGGCTCCTGCGACGGAAAGCTATCCGAGGCGAACGGGTTTGGGTTGCCCCACAGTTCGCGCAGGGCGGCGCTCAACGTACTCGTCGGGTTCCACTCGGCAAACGGCCGGAGCCAGTCCGGGAGCGTCTGGGTCGGGACGAAGACGTTGGAGACAAACGTGATGGGGAACAGCACGGTGAACCCAACCTGCTGGGCGACTTCCACGGTGGGCACGGACAGGCCCAGCCAGATCCCGATCCAGGACATGGCGAACGCGAACAAGAGCAACAGACCGACACCGGCAAGCAGTTCCGGCAGGCCGGTCCGAACGGTCCACCCGACAGCCAGCCCGGACAGCATCAGCACGATCAGGATCCCGCCGTTGTAGACAACGTCCGACAGCGATCGTCCGATGAGTACCCCCGATCGGGCCATCGGCAACGACCGGAAGCGATCGACGATCCCCTTGTTCACATCGTCGGTCATGCCGATCGTGGTCGTCGCCGCGGCGAAGACGATGGTCTGGGCGAAGATCCCCGGCATCAGGAATTCGCGGTAGTTGCCGCCGTCCGGCAGCGGGATGGCGCCCCCGAACACGAATGCAAACAGCAGCACGAACATGATCGACTGGAGGATCGCGAAGATCGCCAGCTCCGGGATGCGCGGGATGCGCTTGAGATTGCGCCACGTGACGATGAGACCGTCCCGAATAGCGGCGGTCATGCGGCCGCTCCCGTCCCGCCGGGCGAAGCGCCGGAGCCTGCGCCTGAGGCCGCTGCCGCACCACCCTCCGCCGCGTGGCCGGTGAGCGACAGAAAGACCTCATCGAGGGTGGGCCGGCGCAGGGCGATGTCATCGATGCCAATCCCCGCCTCGTCCAGATCGCGCACGACCTGGACCAGCCGTGCGGCGCCGCCGGTTGCCGGCACGGTGATGCGACGAGTGTGATCATCGACGATCGGGGCGCCGTCGCCGTCGCGCGCCAGCACCTCAACCGCTGACGCAATGGCTTCCCGGCTGTGGACCACGACCTCGATCCGTTCGCCGCCGATTTGCGACTTCAGCTCGTCGGCGGTGCCGCGCGCGATGATCCGGCCATGGTCGACGACCGCGATCGTGTCCGCCAGCTCGTCAGCCTCCTCGAGGTACTGCGTCGTCAGCAGGAGGGTCGTCCCCTGGCGCACGAGGCCCCGGATGATGTCCCACATGCCCAGGCGGCTGCGTGGGTCGAGGCCGGTCGTCGGCTCGTCGAGAAAGAGCAATCGGGGTCGGCCGATGAGCGCGCTGCCGAGGTCCAGTCGACGGCGCATCCCGCCCGAATAGGTCTTGGCGGTGCGATCCGCGGCGTCGGTCAATTCGAATTCCTCGAGGAGCTCGGCGGCTCGCTGGCGCGCCTGCGCGGCCGGCAACTGGTAGAGCCGACCGAACATGTACAGGTTTTCGCGCCCGGTCAGGTTCTCGTCAATGGCCGCGTACTGCCCGGACAGCCCGATCACGTGGCGGAGCTGCTCGGCCTGCCTGACCACATCGAACCCGGCCACGGTCGCCCGCCCGGCGTCCGGCCGCAACAAGGTAGCCAGCACCCGAACGGCCGTCGTCTTGCCGGCGCCGTTCGGGCCGAGCAGCCCGAGGACCGTGCCCTCCTTGACTTCGAGGTCCAGTCCGTCGAGCGCGCGGACCTCGCTCTTGCGGGTTCGATAGATCTTGACAAGACCTTCGGCCGTGATCGCGTTGGCGGCGGACACAGGGGCAGACACAGCCCGATGATCGCGGATTCGACGCAATCTCGCAGGGCGTCAATTCGCCCGCGAGTCACCCAGGCCGAAGAGTGCCGGGAGGCGCGGCCGCCAGCGCGCAAGCACGATGGTTGCGACCAGGACCACGACCGTCGCTGCCAGGACCGGACCCAGCTCCATGGCCCGGAAACCGACGATCGCAATCCCCCACGACACGATCAGCCAGTGGACGACGTACATCGCGCTGACTCGGTCGCTCCAGTCGTAGATCGCCGCAAGGGCGGTGCTCTGACCGGCGCGTCGCGCGATGACATCACACAGCCAGACCCACGCAATCACGAACCCGAGGATCGCCGGAACCAGGACCGGGGGCAGCCGCCAGTACGTCACGACATCGAGCGTCGGCGCGGCGACCACGATGATCGCGACGCCGGCGAGACAGACGCCCGAGCCGATCGCCCCGGCGCGCCGCAGCACAGCCCGTCGGTCGCGCGCCTCCACCTGCACCATCGAAGCCCCGATCACCGCTCCAATGAGCGGGAAGACAAGCCACGGGAAGACCGGGTAGAAGATGTTGTCGCCCGTCGCCCAGAGCATCCCCAGGAGGGCATCAGGCACGGGCACGCCGGTCACGCGCCCGTGAAGGAACGGCGCGATCAGGACAATCGCGGTAGCGACGGCCAGCCAGACGCGTCCCGGTCGGGCCACCTCACGAAGCGCGGCCATCAGGATGAGCGAGCACCCCGCCAGTTGGAGGATGTCCACCATGGTGAGCAGCGAAAACGGCGTGAAGGGCGTGACCTGCTCCGACGTCACGATGCCCGCTGCGAGCCCGGCCGACAGCGGCACGGTGCCCCGGAACGCATTGAGCAAGTAGCCCGCGGCCACCAGCCCCAGGCCGCGGCGTGCGAGCGACATGAACGAGATCCGGCGCGAAAACGCCATGGATGCGCCCATGAGGAACATGAATACTGGAGCCGCCGGTGGTCCGCCGAAGAAACTGATGAGGGTCCCGATGGGCGTCGACCACGTCGCTGGATCGCCCCAGTGGCGGAGGACGTGGACCATGATCATGAACACGACCGCCAGGCCGCGGGCGAGATCGAAGGCGCGGATCCGGTCGACCGGGGCCTGAACCTCCACAGCCCGGCCGACCCGCATCGTCATCCCGGCGAGTGTAGGCCCACCCGCCCTGCGATCGTCTTGCTGGTGATCAGCCCTTCTGACGGTCCTTGAGAATTCGCTGGGCTGCCAACTTGCCTGGGGCGCCCATCACGCAGCCACCCGGGTGGGTCCCCGACCCGCACTGGTAGTAGCCATCGATCGGGGTTCGGTACTGGCTCCAGCCGGGCGCCGGCCGGAAGAAGTACATCTGCGGGGCGAGGAATTCGCCGCCAAAGATGTTGCCCTCGCTGAGGCCGACGACGCGTTCGATGTCAAGCGGCGTGACCACCTCGCGATGGAGCACCAGGTCGCTGAAGCCCGGGAAGAACGATTCCAGTGTCCGCTGCACGGTGTCGCCCAGGTTCTGCCGCTCGGCATCCCAGTCGCTTTCGCGCAGCTGGTACGGCGTGTACGCGATGAACGAGCTCATGACGTGCTTGCCGGGGGGCGCCATGTCCGGATCGATCGTCGACTGGATCGCACAGTCGATGTACGGTCGCGAGCTGTACCAGCCGTACTTCGCCTCGTCGAAGGCTCGCTCGACGTAGTCCATCGACGGCCCGATATTGACGAAGCCGCGATATTGATCGCCGCGGTCGCCGAGTGCGGGGTATTTCGGCAGCCCATCCAGGGCGAAGTTGACCTTTGATGAAGTGCCCTGGAAGCGGAACCGGGTGATCGCCTCGACCAGATCTGTCGGCAGTTCGCGCGGGTTGACCAGCTCCAGGAAGGTCCGCCGTGGGTCGAGGGCGCTGACCACGGTCGTGGCGTGGTATTCGGTCCCGTCGGCGAGGGCAACGCCGGTCGCCCGGCCACCCTTCGTGATCACCTCGGCGACCGGTGACTCGAGCACGATCTCTGCACCGAATGAGCGTGCCGCCCGCGCCAGCAACTGGGTGAACCCGCCGTTGCCCCCTTTGTGGAAGGCCCAGGCGCCGAACTCCCCATCGTGCTCGCCGATCGAGTGGTAGAGCAGGACGAGGCCTGACCCCTGCGAGCGCGGCCCGACCTTCGTGCCGATGATGCTCGACGACGCGAGATAGCCCTTGACGATGTCCGAGTCGAAGTAGTCGTCGAGGAAGTCGGCCGCGCTCCCGGTCAGCAAGCGGACCGTGTTGTGGAGCACTCGCTTGTCCATTCGGCGGAATCGCGCGCCAAGACCGGCCAGCGCCAGGAGCTCCTCCGGGTCGCTGCTGAAGAGATCCGGCGGCGGCGCGTCCAGCAGCGGCTTGATCGCCTGACAGACCATCTCCATGTCATGCGAGTACTGCTCGTAGGCGTCCGCGTCGTGCTGGCTGTGGCGCGCGATCTCCTTGAGGTTCTGGTTGTGATCCTGGCCCAGCCAGAGGTAGTCGCCGTTCTCCATCGGGGCAAAGGTGGACGACATCAGCAACGGCATGAAGCCGTGCTTGGTCAGTTCCAGGTCATGGATGATGTCCGGTCGGAGCAGGCTCAGGGCATACGAGAAGGTCGTGAACGAGAACCCAGGATGGAGCTCTTCGGTGATGGCCGCTCC
>CAYRTS010000007.1:0-3630 GCA_964427285.1 uncultured Anaerolineaceae bacterium | reverse complement strand
GCCTGGTCGGCTTGGAGGTCTTTGTCATGTCAGGCCGTCTTTCGGGTGGGGCTATAGAGAGGCAGGCGAGCCGTTTGGGCGGGGATGTACTCGTAGCGGTGGTTCACGTCGATCTCGAGCCGGACCCTGGTCCCGGCGGCGGCGAGCGGGGGGCGGACGCGGGCGATGGCGATGTGGCGCTGGAGGACGGGGGAGTACATGAAGCTCGTCGTGTAGCCAACCTGTCGATCGTCGTCGTCGTACAGGAACATCTCGCCCTGGATCGGGGTGTGATCCTTTGGCGGAATGAGGCCGGCCTGGGTGTAGATGCGATCGTATTCGGCCCAGTCGAGCATCAGGCCGGTCAGGCGCCAGCGCGATGTCCCCTCGGCGAGTTCGCGCTCGATGGCGCGGCGCCCGATGAATGCGCGGTCGTCGCCGGCCAGGCCGCGGACCATCCAGCTCCAGCCGAGCTCGATCAGGGTCGAGCGGTCTTCGTCGGTCCAGCCAAACCGGCTGTTGGCGAAGTCGACGTCGAGGAGCAGCAGACCGGCCTCGATCCGGAGCATGTCAAGGGCAGCCAGCCCGAATGGCAGCACGCCGTGACCCTCGACCGAATCCCACAAGGTGTCCCAGACCTTCAGGGCGTCGGCGCTGTCGATCCAGATCTCGAACCCAAGGTCGCCGCTGTACCCGGTTCGGGAAACGGTCACCGATGCCCCGGCGATCTTGCCGGTTGCGAGCCCGAAGTAGGGGATCGTCGCGGCGCCGGGGACCAGCCGCGACACGAGGTCGCGAGATCTTGGCCCCTGGATGGCCAGCACGCCGATGCTGTGGCTGACCTCCTCGATGCGGACGTCATCCCGCCCAATGAGGTCGGAGAAGTAGGCGAGGTTGGGCTCGGCCGCGGTGAGCAGGAAGTCATTGTTGGCGTGGCGAAGGATGACACCATCCTCGATGACGAAGCCTCGGTCATCGCACCAGGCCGTGTACTGGGCGTTGCCCGGCTGGCACAGGCGGATATCCCGGGCCAGAACGCCGGCCAGGAACCGCTCGGCGTCCGGTCCGTGGATCCGGTACTTGTAGAGCGGCGACGAGTCGAAGATCCCGGCGCTGTTGCGGACCCCGAAGTACTCGAACTTGTCCGACATCTGGTACCGGTCCGCAGCAAGGTGGCCCGACCAATGACTCCATAGGCCGGTCTCGTTGAGCTTGCTCGTGCGCTCGTGGAAGGGAGTCGTCCGGATCATGCCGCCCTCGGTACGGTGCTCGCGCGACGGTCAGGGTAGCGCGACGAGGGGCTTCGCTGACGAGCGCGTCCCACCGGCCGGACCGCGTGCTCGTTGGCCCTTCTCGCCATCGGCCCCTCGAGCCAAAAGTGCATGTGGTGCACCTTGAGCGTGATTGGTCCGGCATCGCGACCCTTCAGGACCCCACGCGGCTCCCCCCTGAGCGTGAATGGGCACGGTCCTGCGGGCTTGCGGACGCGTCGGAGCTACCGAGCCGAGCCCAAGGTGCATCCGGTGCACATTTGGCAGATCCGGCGAGAGGGTGGCGCCGGGCGCCGAAGCGCGGCGGCTGTCTGGTCTCAGGGCGCCAGGCGCTGCCAGTTGCTCCACGAGCCGCGATTCCTGGCGAAGTCGGACGGGCTCCAATCCACGCGTCTTGCCGGACCGCCGGCAGCATCGAAGAGCCACGGCTCACCCGTCCCATCCGGGACGGCCAGGATGACGCTGCTATCGGGCGACCAATCGTAAGCGAGGGCACCCATGAACGACGGTCCCGTGAGGGTCACGTGCGGCGACTCGTCGGCGGCGGGCGCCACGCCGATTCCTCTTCCCCCGACCACGAAGGCAAGCCGCGTTCCGTCCGGCGACCAGGCCGGAGCAAAGTGTTCAGAACCGGCGTCGGGCCTGAGGACCACGTCCCGGAGCCCTTCGATCGTGAGGACGTGGACCTGCACGGGGTGGCGTTTATCCGGCCAGTCGCTGTACGCGACTCGCTTGCCGTCCGGTGACCAACTCACCCAGTAGTAATCGTGGTCCCCGCCGTCGAGCGGAGTCACCGGTCGCACACTGGATCCGTCCGCCTTGACCAGGAACAGCCCGGTCGCGGCCCTGCCGGTGTCCAGACCGCGCACGACGAGCTCGGAGCCGTCGGGCGGGCGCCACGCGAACTCCTCCCGAATGATCAAGCCCAGGTCCAGTGGGTGTGCGTCGGACCCGTCCGTCAGTGCGACCCAGAGACTCCCTCCTGAGAGCCATGCCAGGCGCGTGCCATCCGGCGACCACCGCAACCAGGACACAGTCGGGAGCGGCGCGGTCGTCAGCTCAATGGTCTCACCGCCGATCGCGTCGACCGCGAAGACCCTCACCATCTCTTCGACCTTGCGGATAAAGGCGATCCGGGTTCCGTCGAGCGAGAAGGTCGGCGAGGAATCGAGCTCCGGGCCGCCGACGATCATCGTGGTCGCGCCCGTCATCGGGTTACCGGTGAGGATGTCGCCCATCGCCGATGTGAACGCGACCACGCCGTTGGCTGCAGGGCCGAAAGGCGGCGGGACCCGGGGTTGCGCGCCCGCGACGGCAAAGGCGATCACCGCGATCAGGGTCAGAATGGCGAACAGGGCGACGTAGCGGGCACGTGTGGGTGCCTGCACCCTGCTCATTGTGACGTCCATGGGAATCCACCTTTCGAGCAAGGTCCAGGCAGGCCGCTGGCTCGTGTGAGCGGTCTGCCAGAGGAGGTCATCGAGGTACTCGGGCGTCCGCGGTTCCGCGAGCTCGGTCATGAGCTCCGGGAGTTGCCGCTCAAGATGATCGGTCGGCATCATGCGAACTGCCCTCCGGGGATCGGTCTCGGGGCCGCCGCCAGGTCGTCCGCCTCGATCGAGGCGCGCATGGCCGCAAGCGACCGATGGAGGCGGGATTTGGCCGTCCCCAATGGAATACTCAGGGTCGCCGCCACGTCTGGCAGCGGCATCCCCAGGAAGTAACGGAGGACCACAACCGCACGCCATTCGGGGTCGAGTCGGCGAAGTGCGTGATCCAGCACCTCGCGGTCGGCGATCGCCGACGCGATGTCGTCGATCGCCGGGCCGTCGATCGGGGTCAGTTCGATCTCGATCACCCGACGCCGGCGGCGCCGCGTGGCATCGATGCAGGAGTGGACGACAAGGCGCCGAATCCACGCGTCGAACCTGTCTGGATCGCGAAGCGCCGGCAGGTTTCGCCAGGCTCGGATGAACCCCTCCTGGACCGCGTCGCGCGCGAGCTCCGGGTCGCGGAGGATCAGTCGAGCCGCCGCGTCCAGCCGCGCGATGGCCGAGCCGACGAGCAGCGCGAAGGCGTCATGATCGCCCCGTTTCGCTCGGTCGACGAGGTCACGCTTGTCCACGGTTGCCTCGGGTCTTCTGGCGCGGCCACCTGGTCGCGCTCGGATGGTATGGCGTCATGGCGCGGCGAATCGTTCCCGGGCGGCGATCTTGCCGAAGTCGTGCCAGCTGCGAGCAAGGGCGTAACAGCAAAATGAGACGGTCACGTGACGGCCTCATTCCATGCGCCTACACCGGGATCATTCAGGACCCGAAGGCCGACAACGGCAAGCGGACCACCTGCTTGTTGGCGCCGCCACTTCCGCCGCGCCCGCCAC
>CAYRTS010000006.1:40710-78888 GCA_964427285.1 uncultured Anaerolineaceae bacterium | reverse complement strand
TTCTTCATCATGATGGGCTTCCTCTGGTCCGTGATCGGGGAATAGCCGGATCGGCGGCCCGATCGCGGTGCGTTGACCTCGGCCTCGCCGCTATCCCAGACTGGGCGCCCGCCCACCTGCCCTGACCATTGGGTCAGTGGACCACTTCGCTGGCCGTCCGCTATGATCGTTCGACTTGCAGAGTGCATAGTTTCTATGCATGCTGACGAGGTCGCGAGCGCTCAGTAGTCGGAGGTCCGCCGGAGTGGACGCCCAGGAGATCAGGGCCGCGGTTGCACATCAGGACGCGTCCCGTGCTGCCGGCGAGACGGCGTTTGTGAACCTGGCGGACCCAGCTCGGGCGGTGGGACCGGACGGTCGCCCCGCGGTCAGTCGGCGAGCTCCAATGTTCGAGGACGTGCCGGACGCCCAGTGGAACGACTGGCGCTGGCAGCTCAGCCACCGGGTCAACGACCTTCAGGAAATCGAGAAGATCCTGGAGTTGACGGACGAGGAGCGCGCCGGTCTGTCCGCTCCGGACAAGTTCCGGGTGGATATCACGCCCTACTTCATCAGCCTGATCGACCCGAAGGATCCCAACGACCCGATTCGGCGCCAGGTGGTCCCGCTCGGCCGCGAGCAACAGGCCTTCACGGCGATGATGGAGGACTCGCTGGCAGAGGACCGCCACTCGCCGGTTCCGGGGCTCGTGCATCGCTACCCGGACCGGGTCCTGATGCTCGTGACGACCCAGTGCGCCAGCTATTGCCGCTATTGCACTCGATCGCGGATCGTGGGCGACCCGACCCAAAACTTCAACCGCAAGGACCATGAGGCGCAGCTGGACTACCTGCGTCGGACGCCCCAGGTCCGCGACGTCCTGATCTCCGGCGGCGACGGCCTGACCCTGGCACCGAAGCTGTTCGAATCGATCCTGCGTGGGCTGCGCGAGATCCCGCACATCGAGATCGTCCGGATCGGGAGCCGCGTGCCGGTCTTCCTGCCGCAGCGGATCGATGACGAATTGTGCGAGGTCCTTGAGAAGTACCACCCGCTCTGGATCAACCTTCATTTCAACCACCCCAACGAGATCACCCCGGAGGTGTCGCGGGCGGTTGACAAGCTGACCAGGGCAGGTTTGCCAGTCGGGAACCAGAGCGTCCTGCTGGCCGGCGTCAACGACTGCGTCCACATCCAGCGCTCGCTGGTCCACAAGCTCGTGGCGAACCGGATCCGACCGTACTACCTCTACCAGTGCGACCTGGTCGAGGGTTCCGGGCATTTCCGGACGCCCGTGGGCAAGGGCCTGGAGATCATGGAGGGCCTGCGGGGCCACACCAGCGGGTACGCCGTGCCGACCTTCGTGATCGATGCGCCGGGCGGCGGCGGGAAGATCCCGGTCATGCCCAACTACCTGATCAGCTACAGCGATCACAAGGTGGTCTTGCGCAATTACGAGGGCTACATCACCACCTACGAGGAGCCCGAGCACTACCAGCGCCACGATTCGGCGGCGTGCGCGTACTGCCAGCACGAGCGGCCTGAGCCCGGCCAGTCCGGCATCCTCGGTCTCCTCGAGGGCGAGCGGATGTGGATCGAGCCGCGCGGATTCGCGGAGACCCACAGCCGCGGAAATACCGAAGCCCACCGGCTCCAGGACCCGTCCAAGTGGGTGCCCTTCGGCGTCGGGGCCATCGAGGGTCAAGCGAGCGGGCCGCTGCGAGTGTTGGAGTCCGAGAACGGCGTCGGAGCCATGGCCGCGCTCCCGGCCTCATCCGCGACGCTGGCACAGCCCGCAGCCACCGACTACGGACCGGGCGAGGAGCCTCGTCCCCGCGAGGGTGAGCCCACGGCTTCAGCCCACGGAGAGCTGCTCTAGCCGAGCCACAGTGGGCACGTCCAGATACGACGGTGCCACCGGGCCTGGGCGCGACGTCAGCCGGACCGGGGGCTGACAGCGGGACTCACCAGATCGTCAGCATCGACGTGTGTGCCTGTGGGTCGGCACTGGACGGTTGAACGACGACGTGGTGCCGCTTCGGTGCGTGTCCGTGTCCAGCAGGCACCGGCCGACACCCGAGCCGGGTCATCGCCGGGCGCTCCGAGCACCGCGATGGTGCGGTGCTGTTTGCCAGACCCGGCCTCCCAATCTCAGACGGCCAATCCGTTCGTCGGCACCTCGCTAGACTCCTGGAATGTCTGTGGGCCCGGTTCCCAGCCAGATCTTCTATGGCTGGGTTGTCGTCGCGGTCACCGCGGTCGTCATCATCCTCATAGCCGCCATCCCGACTCTGGCCTGATGTCGAAGAAGCGCCCGTCCGTCGGGCAGACCATCGGCGGCGTCATGGTCGGGATCGAGCAGCAGATCTTCCGCACTACTCCGCCGGCCAACGAGCTGATCGCCAAGGGCACGCCGCTTCGACCGGTGGCTGCCGCCGACGGCGGCACGCTCATGATCAGCATGCCGAGCGACCGCGACGCGGGCGACGCGCCGCCTGAACTCCTCCGCCTGAGCGCCCCGAGTGTTGAAGCCGTCATCGATCTCGGCGCCGGTGGTCGACTGGCTTCGTTCGTGGTCGACGGCTGCGAGCTGCTCGTCACCGAGGGATTCGGACCGTTCGCCTGGGGCTCCTTTCCCATGGTGCCCTTCGCTGGGCGGGTTCGGGATGGCCGGTTCGAGTTCCGCGGACGGCGCTACGAGCTGCCGGCGAACCTGCCACCGCATGCCATCCACGGGACCGTGCTCGATCGGCGCTGGGCGCTGGTGGACGACCGGACGATCACGACGGAGCTTGGGCCCTGGTGGCCCTTCGCCGGGAGGGCTGTCCAGCGGTTCGCGCTCGAGGCCGGCCGGCTCACCTGCCGGCTGGAGTTGTATGCGGACGAGGCGATGCCGGCGTCGATCGGATGGCACCCGTGGTTCAAGCGGCAGCTTCTGTCCACCATCGGCGGCACGCTCGGGGAAGCGGCCGGTCCCCTCGAGATCGATCTCGATGCCGGAGCCATGTTCCGTCGCGACGGGGCCGGGATCGCGACGACGGAGCTGGGCCCGCCACCGCCCGGACCGTGGGACGACTGTTTCACGGACCTGCGCCGGCCACCCGTTGTGCGTTGGCCCCACTTCCTGGAGCTAAAGATCGAATCGGACTGCCAGACCTGGGTCGTCTACACCGTTCCGGATCACGCGCTCTGCGTCGAGCCGCAGACGGCGCCACCCGACGCGCTCAACACCGGCACCGCCTCGATCGTCATTCCCGGCCGGCCGCTGACCGCCGAGATGACCTGGACATGGAGATCGCTCGCCGGCTGAGCGATCCCAGGCTGAGCAGCCCGCGGGCGGCCCTCAACCCGCCGGCGCCTCCACGGCCGCGACCAGCGTCAGCGCACGGGCAAGCTGAGGGTCCGCCAGCGCTCCGAGCTCGGTCAGGCTCATGGTCCGCAGGTCATCGGGCAGGATCGCCGGCACGTCGGCCGCGCGCTCCACCGGTACATCGGGAACGATTCCCTCGTGCCAGATTCGGCGTCCCTTGGGCGTCAGCCATTCGACCGTCCCAACACGAAGGGCAGAGCCGTCGGCCAGCGGGAATTCGCCGAGGACCGTGCCCGTACCGTAGGTCGTGACCCCGATCAGCTGTCCTCGCGCGGCGTCCTGTAGCGCGCCGGAGACGATCTCGGCCGAGCTCGCCGTGTTGCCATCGATCAGCACGACGAGCGGGAGCGCCGTGGCGACGCCGTCAGGGGAAACCTCGTGGCGGGTCTGCTCTCCCGCTGCGTTTCGCTCCACGAAGACGTCGCCGCTCGCAAGGAACTGGCTGGCGACCCCGATGGCCTCGTTGACGTAGCCGCCCGGATTACCGCGCAGATCGAGGACGAGGCGCTCGGCCCCGGCGGCCAGTACGTCCACTAGCGCCAGCTTGAGCTCGTCCGCCGAGCCTTGCGAGAACTGCTCGAGTCGGAGGACCGCCGTGGTCGTACCGGGCACCATCGCCCACGTGACAACCTGGACGGCCACTTCCGCTCGGACGACGCTCAGCTCATGTTCCGGACCGTCCGCCCCGGCACGTACCGTGAGGACGACTGCGGTTCCGGCTTCACCGCGGATCCAGCCTACGACCTCGTCGAGGGCATGGCCCTCCGTTGCCTGGCTGTCGACCGCGACGATCTGGTCGCCGCTCCGGATCCCGGCGGCCTCTGCGGGGCTGGCACCAAAGACCGTGACGATGATCGGCAAACCGCCCTCGGGCATGTCGATCCGGACACCGATCCCGACATACGAGCCAGCCAGCTCGCGCGACCGCTCGGCTCGCTCCTCAGGGGTCATGAACATCGTGTGTCCGGTATCGCCGACGGCGTCGGCCATGCCTTCGATGGCGCCGTAGGCCAGGGCCGTCTGGTCAAGCTCGGCCGCGCCGATGTAGTCGTCCTGGAGAATCTCCCACGCCTGATTCACGAGGTCGAGGGCGGTCTGGGACTCCGTGGCGGCTGGGCCCGGGGTCGTCCCGGCTGCTCCACCCGCGGCGGGTGAGGCAATCCGACCGACCCCGATCCCAACACTGAAGGTCAGCACGAGCGCCAGGCCGGTGACCGCGCGACGGAACCGCGGCCCGCGTCCTCGGCCGGCCGCCGGTGAACCCGAAGCCTGGGAGGGGCCGTCGGCGACTGACGTCGCGTCGGGCGGCGCGGGATCGGTGGTCGGTTCGGTCGGGATCGGATCGGGATCCATCGCTGGCATCGTGCTCGTGTCGTGCAGACGGCTGCCCGATCTGCCGAAGCGGATCGGTGTCGGACGCATGATCCGGCCGCCCAAGGATGCCCGAGATCGGTTGCGAACACGTTGTCCAACGGATGAAGGTTCGTTCGCACGATGAATGCCCCAGCCGAAGGACCGGCGGTGCCGAAGGACCAACAGATGACGGGCCGATGTCTCGATGGTAGGCTTCGGCCAATCCCGAGCGATCCAGTCGGAGATATGCAGTCCCGTGATCGAAGCCCCCGTCACCGCCATCGGGCTCCCGCCGTTGCGCCCCGCCCCCCACGGCCTCCCGGATCCGGCGATCAGCCCGCCATCGATAGCGGAGAGCGGTGACCCATTCAGCGCACTCCGGGTGATGGACCTTCTGGCGCGCCTCGAACGAGGCCGCTCGATCCGCGTGGCGGACATCGTGGAGCGGCTCAACGCGACGTATCTCGACTGGCTGTTCAGCGCGTCCGTCGTGGCCGATGTCGCGCTGCAACTCCAGGCCAACTGGATGGCCGATTATCGGAACAGCTCGGGCATCGTCGTCGAGGACGGACCGTACGGCGCCACGCTTACCATCGAGGATTCGAGCCGGGTGGATCCGTGGATCGTGCGCCAGGCACAGCGCCAGGCGGCGTCCTGTACAGAGCGGCTGGCTGCGTTCAGCCGTCGCGACCGACTCACCTCGGGCGACTGAACCCGAAAGCCGCGAAACACGCGCCTCTCCTTCAAGCCTCGTAAGACCTGCACCCAGAGGGACTGACCACCATGACTGTTAGCGGATACGCCAAGGACAGCGCGCTCGTCGACAGCGCCTGGGCGCTGGACCACCTCAACGACGGAACGGTCCGCTTCGTTGAGGTCGACGTCGACACGACGGCCTATGAGCAGAGCCACATCCCGGGCGCCGTCGCCTGGAACTGGACGAGCCAACTATCCGATGGAGTTCGCCGCGACATCGCCACCCGCGAGGACTTCTCGGCACTGCTCTCTCGATCGGGGATCGGGCCCGACACCACCATCGTGCTGTACGGCGACAACAACAACTGGTTTGCCGCCTGGGCCTACTGGCAGCTCAAGCTGTACGGCCATCGCGACGTGCGAATCCTCAATGGTGGCCGCAAGTTCTGGCTGGACAAGGGTCTGGCGCTGGAGGTCGACGTCGCCTCGCAAGCCTCGACGGGTTACCAGTTGCCGGAGGCGGACTTCAGCTTGCGGGCCTACCGCGACGACATCCTGCCGCGGCTCGGCGATCCCGGACTGGCGCTCGTGGACGTGCGCAGCCCGGCTGAGTTCAACGGCGAGATCATCGCGCCCCCGGGCATGAGTGAGACGGCTCAGCGCGCCGGTCACATCCCGGGAGCTGCGTCAATTCCGTGGGCGCAGACGGTTCGCGAGGACGGCACGTTCAAGAGCGCCGAGGAACTGGCCACGTTGTACGAGGCCAAGGGCATCACCCCGGACAAGGACGTGATCGCCTATTGCCGGATCGGCGAGCGCTCGTCGCACTCATGGTTCGTCCTGCACGAGCTGCTCGGCTACAGCCGGGTCCGCAACTACGACGGCAGCTGGACCGAGTACGGCAGCCTGATCGGCGTTCCGATCGAGAAGCCGATCCCGGTCACCGCCGGCTGACCGAAGCTGCACCGACGCGGCGCCGGACGCCCTTCGCGGGAACCGGCGCCGCTCCTCGCTCGTCTCGCGCCAATCGTGCAGCAACCCTCCCCCAAGGGCGATCTCGCCCGGTTCGAATCCCTGTTTTCGGCGCACCGCCATCAGGTGCTGGCGTATGCCTTGCGGCGGACTGCGATTGCCGCAGACGCTGAGGACGTGACAGCCGAGACCTTCACGATCGCGTGGCGCAGACTGGCGGAGGTTCCGCCCGAACCGCTGCCCTGGTTGTACGGCGTCGCCCGTCGGATCCTGGCCAACCAGCGCCGATCGTCGGGTCGACGCCTGGCCCTGTTCGAGCGCCTTCGGCCCGATCCGGACGTGCCCATCCCGATCGTGCTGGGCGAGGATGCCGACACGCCGGCCATGGTCGCCCTCCGACGTCTTCGGCCAGACGACCAGGAGATCCTGCGACTCCTGGCCTGGGAAGGCCTGGGCAACATCGAGATCGCGGTCGTCCTGGGCGTCACCGTCAACGCGGTCGCCATCCGTCTGCATCGTGCCCGCCAGCGATTCGCCGCGCTCATCGAAGGGATCGGCGACGGGTACGGGGTGAAAGAATCCGCGGAATCCCGGACACATGGGTCTGTGAAGGGCACCGCAGGTAGCGGGATCGAAAGGAGCCAGTGATGAGCGACCGGAAGGACCTCGACCCGATCGAGATGCTTCGCGCCATCAACCCGGTCGACCCGCACGGTGTGCCTTCCGCGAGCCTCGCCCGCGTCTCGGCGAAGGTCCAGGAGACCATGATGTCTGACATCAGCAACGAAACAGTCCAGCGTCCGCGGTTCAGGTTCTCCGGGCTGGGCGTCGCGGCGGGAGCCGTCGCCGTCCTTGCCCTGGCCGTCACTGTGGGCCTGTCCGGCGGCCTCGGCTCTGCTCCCGGCGGGGTTGCGGTGGTTCCCACGGGGGAACCCACGGCGCAGCCCACGGACACCGGTGGAGGCATCAGTAGCGGTGGCGGGATGGCGTCGTGCCTCGCGTACGATCCGACGATCGTGCCCACCTTCGATCTCGCGTTCGATGGCACGGTCACCGTCGTGAACGGCGACCAGGTCACATTCGCGGTGAACACCGATTTCAAGGGTGGCGCCGGGGACACGATCACCTTGACCAGTGCCCAGGGCGATCCCACTCTGGCGGGGCCGGGCATCGACTTCGAGGTCGGCGGCCGGTACCTGGTCAGCGGCGCGGGGACCGACGTCAACATCTGCGGGTTCACCATGCCGTACAGCGATGCCGATGCCGCGGCCTGGGCCGCCGCCTTCGAAGGCTGACCGCTGGGTTGACCTGACTGTCCTGGGGTCGACCGGACCCCTCGATCCACCCGAATGCCCTGCGGCGCTCGTCGTCGCGGGGCATCGACGTGTTCAGCGGCCGTTGGCCGCCATCACCTCACGGAGTCGGTCGTGTGGCAGCGCGTGGGCGGTGATGCCGTCCCGGCCGACCGTCGTGTGCGCGGCGATGAGCGCGTTGACGATGGCTTCCTCGGTCGCCTCGATGACGGCATCGAACAGGTGATCGATCACGATGTCGCCGGCGACACGAACCGCGTAGCTCCCCCGATCGGCAGGGTCCTCATCGTCTCCGGTCTCGGCCGGCAGTCGATTGCCGGTGGCGAACGCAATGAACAGGTCGCCGCTGGTGTGGCCGCCGGTACCGCCAACCCGGGCGATCCCGAGCCCGGCACGCTGGGCCAGGCGCTCGCACTGGTGCGGGAGTAGCGGAGCGTCCGTGGCGAGGACCACGATGATGGAACCCGAGCCTGCCGGCGGCGTCCTCGCGGCCAGCGCCCGGGCCTGATCCCACGGGCTCGGTACCTCCGAGACCGGGATCGCCTCGCCGACCCGCATCCCATCGATCCGCAGCCAGGCTCGCTTGCCGTAGTTGGCCTGCACCAGTGCCCCGACGGTGTAGGCCCCGACGTCCGCGCCCAGGACTCGCGAGGCTGTCCCGATCCCGCCCTTGAATTCGTGGCAGATCATCCCGGTCCCGCCACCGACCGCGCCCTCGTCAACGGTTCCGCCCCGTGCCGCCGCGAGCGCCGCGTGCAAATGCTCGGCCCGCACGTGGAACCCGTTGATGTCGTTGAGGACGCCGTCATAGGTCTCGCCGACCACCGGCAGGGACCACGCGGCGTCATTGCGATCCTGTGCGACGGACGCCGCGACCAGGGCGTCGCGGACGACGCCGACGCTATGGGTATTGGTGATCGCGATCGGTGTGGTCAGGAGCCCGGATTCGCGAACCCATTCGAGGCCGGTCAGTTCGCCGTTGCCGTTGAGCCGATGGCATCCGGCGAAGACTGGTACGCGCAACGAGTCGGACCCGCGCGGACAGATCACGGTGACGCCGGTCCGGACCGGTCCTTCGCCGATGACCAGCGGGCCATCGCCCCGGACGAGGGTCACCTGGCCAACGGTCACCCCGGCAACGTCCGTGATGGCGTTGAGCGGGCCCGGCTCACCCAGGCCAAGTCGAATTCCGAGGTCTCGTGCTCGCACCGGCGGACTGTACCCGGCGCCGCGGCAACCCGCCGAACAATCGCGACGCCCGCCGTATGATCCCGGGCATGATCCCCGTCGGTCCAGATCAGCCCGACCCTTCTGTCGTACGCACCGGCGTCTCGGCCGGGTTGCGCGTGCGTCGCCTTCCGGATCGGATCGCCCGGGCCCGGCCAATCGACGTCGCCGAGGCCTTCCGTGATCTGCCGGGTCTGGCCCTCCTCGAGAGCGCCCGGCCCGGTCGGAACGCTCGGTGGACCTATCTGACGGCTGATCCTCTGGCCGTCCTCGAGGCTCCTGCGGACGGCTCGGACCCGTTCGCCGTCGCACGGCGCCTCCTCGCGCGGCTTGAGGCGACCCCTCTCGCCTCCCCAGGCGCCCCCCGGTTCGCCGGCGGGCTGGTCGGGTTTCTTGGCTACGACCTCGGGCATGCGCTGGAGCGGCTGCCATCGATTGCGCCGGACGATCAGGGGCTGCCGCCTCTGCGGCTCGGCCTGCACGACTGGGTGGTCGCATGGGATCGGCGGACCGGGAACGCCTGGCTGGCCGGTCGAGCCGCAGATGGAAACACACGCCGGCTCGCCGAGCGGCTCGATGCGGTCCACGCCCGCCTGTCGACGCCCGCGATCGCTGGTCCGGAAGGTCCCCCTATCGCGGCCGAACCCCTCCGCTTCGGCTCCAGCCTGTCACGAGCCGAATACGAGATCGCTGTGCAGGCAGTCCGCGAACATATCGGTCGTGGTGATATCTACCAGGCGAACCTGACCCGCCGGCTGGAAGCGCCGTTCGGTGGCGATCCATGGGAGCCCTATCGGCATCTGCGGACCGGCGATCCGTCGCTCTTCTCGGCGTACCTTGACCTGGGTCCCTCGCCGGAGACCGGCCGGCCTCGCGCCCTGCTGTCAGCCTCCCCGGAGCCGTTCCTGTCCGTGACGGCGGACGGCCTGGTGAAGACAGACCCGATCAAGGGGACGAGGCCCCGCGGCCGGGACCGCGCCGAGGACCGGGCCTTGGCGTGCGAGCTGCTCGCGAGCGCCAAGGACCGGGCCGAGAACGTGATGATTGTCGACGTGCTGCGCAACGACCTGGGCCGCGTCTGTCGCCCGGGGAGTGTCCGGGTGCCTCGCCTCTGCCGGCTCGAGCGGACGGCCTCCGTTCAGCATCTCGTCTCAACCGTAACCGGTCGGCTCGGCGAGGGCCGCGACGCCTTCGACTTGCTCGCCGCCGCCTTCCCCGGGGGTTCCATCACCGGGGCGCCCAAGATCCGCGCGATGGAGATCCTGGAGCACCTCGAACCGGTTCGGCGTGGCCCCTACACCGGCGCCCTGGGCTGGATCGGACCGGACGGTGCGATGGGGACGAGCATCCTGATCCGCACGTTTGTGGCCGACGGTCGGCGCATGACCCTGCATGTCGGCGGGGGGATCACGTGGAAGAGCGACCCGGCGGCGGAGTGGAACGAGACGGTGGTCAAGGCTCGCGGGCCACTCGATGCGATCGGCGCGCTGGAGGCCGGGACGCCATGACGGCGCATCGCTGCGTTGCGCCCGGCCACGTCTGGATCGATGGGCGGCTGCTGCCCGAAGACGGGCTCCACCTGTCAGCGTTCGATCGCGGCTTTCAGCTCGGCGACGGCATCTTCGAAACGCTGCGGGTTCGCGGCGGACGCCCGACTGAACTGGCGGAGCATGTCGTCCGTCTGCGCCGGTCAGCTGAGGGGTTGGCGATCGGGCTGCCCGCGGATATCGAAAGCCGGCTCGCGGCCGGGATTGCCGAGTTGCTGGCGGCGGACGGTCTCGCGGGGAGCACAGCCGACGTATCGGTCCGCATCACCGTTTCGCGAGGCGCTTTTCACGGCCGAGGTCTCCTGCCACCCGACGAGGTCGTGGCACCCACGATCGCGATCCAGGCCTGGCCGGTCGTCCCGCCGCCCGCCGGGCATCTCGAAGCGGGTCTTCACCTGGTCGCCTCCGCGATCCGCCGTGATCCGGCCAATCCCCTTGTCGGCCTCAAGACCACATCTCGTGCGGACTACGTCTACGCGCGGCTGGAAGCCCGGCGAGCCGGCGCGGATGACGCGCTGTTCCTGACGCTTGACGGCCATCTGTCCGAGGGCACGACCGCCAACATCTTCCTGGTCAGGCGCTCTGCGGACGGGGCCACGGAGCTCGCCACGCCGTCGCTCGACTGCGCGATCCTGTCCGGGACGACCAGATCCTGGCTGCTCGCCTGGGGAGGCCGCGTCGGGCTCCGCCCGGTCGAGGCTCGGCTGACGCCCGCAGATCTGATCGCTGCCGATGAGGCGTTCCTCTCGTCGAGCGTCGCGGGCGTCCTGCCGGTGACCCGTTTCGAGGGCCGCCCGATCGGCACGGGGGTGCCCGGGCCGTGGACGCGGCAAGCCCGGGACGATCGCGAGATGCTCATCCGCGGTGAGGTCGACGTGGCCCAAGCGTCGGCCGGCGAAGGCGCCCCGGCTGGCGAACGCGCCGTGGCCGACAGATGACCCGCGACGAGGTCATTGCGGCCACGCGCCAGCTCGTCGAGGAGGGCCAGCGTCTGGCCGCCAACCCGTCGCTCGGCGGGCTCCAGGTCTGGCTCCAGCGCTCGGATGACCTGCTCTCGACGGCGTGGGGGAGCATGGACCGCTACCACCTCGCGTGGCTGATGGTCGGCAAACCGAAGGGGATCGTCCGCGGCCGCCCGATGACGCCCGACGAAGAGGCCGTCTACGTGCGCGAGGTTGCCGACCAAAAAACGGCTGCCCTGCGCATGAGTCTGGCTGCCATCGAACGCCAGGCGATGCCCTTTGTGGGCGAGACCGGTGGCGTTGGTCCGGGTCGTCCAGAGGCGGCGCGTTCCCCAGACCGCGCCCCGGATCGCTACGGCCTTCCCCCAGACCCGGGTCTCGCCGAGCGACTGGCCGATGCCCGTCGCCGCGCCGACCAGCATCTCGATCACGACGTCCCCCGGGCACCCAGGCCGGATCGAATGCGGCGGTGACCGGCGCCGTCAGGCGGGACGACTGGATCCCCGCAGTCGGTGGCGCCCGGTTGGTCCCGCCGCCCGACCCGATCGCGCGGGACTACCTGCTGCTGGCACTCCGTCTGGACCAGCAGATCCCGGGGCTTGTCGACGGCTACTTCGGGCCGGCCGAGCTCAAGGCCCGGGTCGATATGGAGCAGCTCCGCGCCCCGGCCCGGCTTCATGATGACGCCGCCGCGCTGCGCGGTCGCCTCGCCGCCGAGGTGGCCGATCCGGATCGTCGTGCGTGGCTGGCTGCCCAGCTGGTTGCGCTCCAAACCCAGGCGGCGGCGCTTGCCGGCCAACCCCTGCCATATCTCGACCACGTCGAACGCTGCATCGCCTTCGCGCCGCCGCGTCGCCCGGACACCGAGTTTGTCGCTGCCGCCGCAGCAATCGATGCGCTGCTGCCGGGCGGCGCCCCCCTGAGCGAGCGGCTCGAGGCCTGGGATGCGCGGTTCGAGATCCCGGTCGACCGGGTCGCGTCTGTCGCCGAGTGGCTCGTCGAACGGTTCCGGGCGCGGGCGTCGTCGCTGTTCGGCTTGCCAGAGGGCGAGGATCTCCGGATTTCGCTCGTGTCGGGACAGCCATGGTCCGCCTACAACTGGTTCGACGGCGGACGCCGATCGCGGGTCGACATCAACACCGACCTGCCGATCCGGGCCGCGAGCCTCGTCCACACGGTCGCCCATGAGACCTTCCCGGGGCACCATCTGGAGCACGCGTGGAAAGAGGCCGACCTGGTGGATGGGGCGGGGCGCCTTGAGGCCTCGATCCTCCTGATTAACACGCCGGAGTGCCTCATCAGCGAGGGTCTAGCCGACCTCGGCCGGCGCTTCGCCGTGCCACCCGACGAAGAGGAGGGCCTGCTTGTCGAGCTGTACGGCCGTGCCGGGCTCGCGCTCGTGGGGGACCCGGCCGCCGCTCGCGAGGCGGCCGACCTGACCGTCCGGCTGGCGACGCACCGCGAGGCGCTGTCGGCCATCCGCGGCAACGCAGCCATCCTGCGGCACGCTGATGGTCAGTCGCGCGACGACGTCCTGAGCTACCTCCGCGAGGTCGGACGGTACGACCCGGCCAGTGCCTCGAAGCGGATGGAGTTCATCGAGCACCCGCTCTGGCGCACCTACGTCTTCGTCTACGCCGAGGGCCAGGCGTTGCTCGCCCGTTGGCTCGCCGCGGTCCCGCCGGAGGAGCAGGTCGCGCGCTTCGGCCGGCTGCTGCACGAGCAATTGACGCCGGACGCGGTCACAGGTCCCGGCTGAAGACCACCTTGTCGTCGCCCTCGGCGTCGTAGTCGGGGAAGGCCGGCGTGCCGTACAAGCGCTGCGTGCCGGCCCCGTCGGCGATCGCGAAGCTCATGGCGCCATGAAAGGCGATTGAGGCGTGGTTGCCCGGCCAGGTGAC
Organism: uncultured Anaerolineaceae bacterium; assembly: GCA_964427285.1. Taxonomy (GTDB): domain Bacteria; phylum Chloroflexota; class Limnocylindria; order Limnocylindrales; family CSP1-4; genus SPCO01. The sequence goes on along the minus strand of CAYRTS010000006.1, from coordinate 65,568 downwards.
CGCCGAGACACGCCGCGCGCCGGCGGCCCTCGCATCGTCGAAGAACCGCTCGTACAGCTGTCGTCCGAGTCCGGACCGCCGGTGATTCGGGCTGATCCCGACCAGGTGGATGTAGGCCCGGTCCGGATGATCCGGGCTGACAAAGCCGATCAGAAACCCGACCGGGGTCCCGCCCTCGTCCTCCGCGATGGTCGACGTCCCCGTGAAGTGCTGCAACCAGAGCCTCGGAAGAAGGACGTGGATCCTGCGCCCGCCCCACCATTCATCCAGCTTGCCGACCAGCCGATCGTGGTCGGCCTCGACCGGCCGGCGAAACCCGGGCGTCGCATTCATCGGGCGGTCAGCCAGGCGACCAGCGCGGCGATGATGAGTTCGAGGGGCACCAGCCAGCCGAACGCCTGGGCAAGGTAGTCCAGGGGACCAAGAACGCCGCCCTCGGTCAGCGCATAAACCCACAGGCCGAGCTGCCCGAGCGTGATCGACAGGACGGCCAGGCCGACCGCCCAGCTGACGCGTGCCCCGCGTGACATGTGCGAGCCGGCCCCGGCGCGCAGCGTGGCCGCCACAGCCCAGCCGATGACGCCGGCGATCACGAGCAGCCCTCCGGAGAGGGCGAGCACCCCACCGAAGATGATGATGGCGACCGCTCCAACGTCGGCGGCCATGAACCCGAAGATTCGGCCACGGGACGCCGACGCGGCCGGGTCCGCGGTGGCGGGCGGGCTCGCGGCGGCGGTCGGTGACACAGCCCCGCGATAGCGATCGGACGGCGGGTGGGCCAGCCGGCGCTCCCCGGGGACTTTCGCAGGTGTCGGCGATGGTGCGTCGGTCGTTGGATCCGTCATCGTCCCATCGTAGCGTGGGAGTCTGCGGCCCCCCGAATCTCGGGTGGTGTCCGCGCCGCCCACCGGATCCCGCCGTCCGATGCGGTCCCGCTGCGGCGTCCATCTCTCCACGTTAGACTCACCCCTCGTGAGCCACCCCAGCCTGGGCCTGCCGCCTGTTGACCTGACCGCCGGATCACCGGCCGCCGCGGAGCGGATCCGTGCGAGCGCACCCCGACTCGCCGCTCGCGCCCTCCTTGTCGCGATCGATGCCGACCCGACGATCCGGGAGCGATTCGACGATGCCGGGCAGCGTCACCTGCTGCGCGACGCCGAGTTGCTGGCCGAGCGCGTGGCCTTGGCGGTGGCCATTGGCGACCCCCTGTCCGCCTCCGAATACGCCGATATGACGGCGCCGGTCTATCGTCGTCGGCAGGTCTCGATGGACGATCTTGTCCGGCTGTGCGACGGCCTCAGCGCCGCGCTCCCGAGCGTCCTAGCTCCGGGCGAGCTTCCCGCGGCAGATGCCGCCCTCGATGCCATGGTCACGGTCTATCGATGGCACCGCCGGCTGGCCGGTGACGCGCGCAAGCGGAACGCCCTCGGGCAGTTCCTGTACAAGGGCGGTTGAGCGTGACCATCAAATGGGTCCAGCAGGATCCGCTCGTCATGAACGGCGAGCCGTTCTGCTACAACTCGCGCCTGACGGTGCGCCAGCTTCTGGAGCTTCGGTCGAACGGCTACGACCTGACCCGGATCCTCAACGACCACCCGGAGCTGCGGGCGATGGGCGTGGCGGCGGCCTTTGCGTATGCGGCGACCCACCGCGAGCGCTACGCCGACTTCTTCGAGGCCGACGGCTCGTTGGTTGGGTCTGGGTACACCGAATCCGAGGCGGCCATCCTCCCCGAGCAATACCGGATCCCCGGAGTCGTCACCGCCGGCTGACGCCCGGCCGCGGGTGTCCATCGAGATCCAGTACGAGGGGCCCTGATGGACCTCGGTGGTACGCTGTCCCTCCGCACGAACCGGAGACACCGAGCACATGACCGACATCAGCACGACGACCCCTGCCGCGACGGCCGCCTCGACGACTGAGCCCGCGGGCTTCGATGCCGAGCGGCGCGCCACGGAACTGGCGATCCTCGATGCGCTGCGCGCCGTGGTCGATCCGGAGATCGGGATGAACGTCGTGGAACTGGCGCTGATCAAGCAGATCATCCTCGGGAAGGACTCGACCGAGGTCAAGATGATCCTGACCACGCCGTTCTGCCCGTACGCGGGTTCGATGATCGCGCAGGTCAAGGAGCAGGCAGAGTCGGTCGTCGATCACGAAGTCAAGGTGACCCTGCTCGCGGAGCGCTGGGACCCCAAGGAAGCGGGCTTGATGTGGTAGCGGACATCAACAAGGAGATCGCGAAGTCATGAACCAGAATTCGTTCCCCGGGCAGTTTGCGGCCCCGTCGACACTGGGCGTCAAGCCGGATGCGCGACTCGCGACGGCGTTCCTGACCCAGGCCTTCGTCTGGATGTTCGCCGGCCTCTTGGTCACCGCCGGCGTCGCCTGGACCGTCCAGTCGAACGATCGGCTGCTCGAATTCGCAGCGGGCAATTTCTTCATCCTGTTCATCGCCCAGCTGGGCCTGGTCATCGCCATCAGCGCCGCGATCAACAAGATCAGCGCGACGATCGCCCTGGCCCTCTTCTTCGTCTACGCCGCGACCCTCGGTCTCACGATCGGGTTGATCGTGACCGCGTATTCGGGAGCTTCGGTCGCCACGGCGTTCCTGTCGGCGTCGGCCATGTTCGGGGCGGCGGCGCTCTACGGCGCCACCACCAAGCGATCCCTCGCCGGCCTGCAGGGCATCCTGTTCATGGGCATCATCGGGATCCTGGTCGCCTCGCTGCTCAATCTCTTCCTCGCCAGCAGCGTGCTGACCTGGGCGATCTCCATCGTCGGGGTGGTCATCTTCACCGCGCTCACTGCCTATGACGTCCAGCGCATCCAGAGCGGCGACCTCGCCGCACGGACCGGTTCGATGGAGAAGGCGGCCGTAATCGGCGCCCTCCACCTCTACCTGGATTTCATCAACATCTTCCTGTTCATGCTCCGGCTCTTCGGCGGCAACCGAAACTAGCCGGCCTGACGGGGCGGGGCGCGGGGCTGGGGCGAAGTCAGCCCTCCCGCCAGCCTCGACTTGGCGGGGGTTGCCGCCGAACTTCCCGGCATGGACGGCGATGGACGCATAACCGCGCCATGGGAATGGTACGGAGGCAAAACCAGGTTCAACGGCCAGAATCCGGCGATTCAAGCTGGAATCGGGCCACCGTTGAGCGTGGATCCAGCGCCGCTACGCGCCCTGTCGCCTCGATCATCTCCGTAATAGTCCGTGGGCGTGGTTATGCGAACGGGAACGACCCGGCGCCGCGGCCAGCCACGAACCCGGGCTCAATCTAGCCGGCCGGACGGATCACCCCGACGGCGCTGATAGAGCGGCCGCCCCCTCATCGGTGACGAGGGGGCTGATGACGGGAATGAGCGGGTCGGGGTGGCCACGTGATATCGCCCGGACCACCCAGTCAGTCCGTTGGCGGGTCGGCGACCGAGGTCAGGAGAAGATCGGCAAGTCGTCGGCGTGTTTGCTGTTGCTGCGGCCGGTCCTCACCCTACTGTCGGTCTCCGATCAGGGCAGCCAGGCTTTCCAGACGGCTTCGTTGTCGGCGACCCACTTGGCGCCGGCCTCGTCCGCGGTCATCCCCTGGTTGGTGATGTAGTCGGCCACCTGGTTCTGATCCGCATTCGTCCACTGGAAGTTCTTGACCAGCGTGTATGCATCAACCTTGGTCTCGGCGAACTTTGTCGCCACGATCTTGTTGAGCGTGTAGAGCGGGTAATCGCACGCCACTGCCTTCGGATCGGCGTCGCAACCGGCGACGTACGGCGGCAGCTTGATCTGCACCAGCTTGATCTGGGAATGCGCCCACTGCGGATCGTAGAAGTAGCCAATGAGCGGCTTCTTCTGCTCCGTCGCCGTCTTGAATGCCGTGATGCTCGCGGCCTCACTGCCGGAGTAGACGGCCTTGTAGTTCAGCTCCAGGTTGGTGATGAGCGCCTCGTCATTGGTGACGAAGGTCGGGTCGCTGGCCAGGAACTGCCCAAGGTCGCCTGATTCCGAGGTCTTGAACAGCTCGGCGTATTTGTTGAGGTTGTTCCAGTCCGTGATATCCGGGTACTCGGTGATCATCCACTCCGGCACGTACCAGCCGATCACGCCGATGATCCCGTTTGGCCCGGCATCCAGGGCAACCTTCTTCTCCGTGATATAGGTCGCCTCCAGGTCCGGGTGACCCCAGTTCTCGAGGATGACATCGATCTCGCCGGTTTCGAAGCCGGGCCAAGCGATCTCTTCGGCGATCGACGTCGCCTCAACCTTGTAGCCGAGTTTCGTTTCCAGCAGGTTCTTGATGACGGCGACATTCGCCTCGGCGCCTACCCACGGGTTGATGGCAATGTTGATCGTGCCCTTATCGGCGCCGCCCGCACTCGGCGCGACGCTTGCGGCCCCCCCACCGGCAGGCGAACAGGCCGCCACTATGAAGCTCAGCGCGGCGATCCCGGCAACAAGGCGGGCGATTCGATTTCCTTGCACGTGTGTGGCCTCCTCCTGAGTCCGGGTCGCGGCCCGGTTGCACAACCAATGGCACGTCCCGTGACGCGTGGATGCTAGCCCCCGCGGGCGAGTCCCGCCGATCCTCGCCCGCCGGCCCCCTGGGTGATCCGATCGAGCATGATGCCCAGCAGCACGATCGCCGTCCCAGCCGCGAGGCCCTTGCCGAAGTCCTCGCCCTGGGCGAAGCCGGCGATGACGTCGTATCCCAGCGCGCCAGCCCCGACCAGCGCCCCGACGACGACCATCGCCAGGACCATGACGATTCCCTGGTTCGCGGCCACGAGGAGTGCTCGGCGTGACAGGGGCAGCTGAACCTTCCAGAGCAACTGTCGTGCGGTGGAGCCGGACGCGGTCGCGGCCTCCATGACCGTCACGGGAACGGTCCGGATCCCGGCATCCACCAGGCGGATGACCGGCGGAATGGCGTAGACCAGAGCGGCCACGATGGCCGTGAACCGGCTCGGGGAGAAGAGCGCCACGGCCGGGATCAGGTAGACAAACGCGGGCATTGTCTGGGCCGCGTCGAGGATCGGCCGCAGGATCGTTCGGAACCGATCGTTTCGGGCCGACAGCACGCCGAGCGCTCCGCCGATGACGAGCGTCAATGCGGTGGCGATCAAAACACTCGCCAGCGTCTGCATGCCGTGCTCCCACAGCCCCAGGAGGACCACCAGGCCAAGACAGGCACCGGCCACCACCGAGGCGCGGACCCCGGAGATGAACCAGCCGAGAACCAGCACCAGGGCGATGACGAGCCACCAGGGCGCATTGGTCAGCACGCTCTCGAGCGGGTTCAGCAGGACGATGCTGAAGCCGTCCTTGATCGCGGCGGTGCCCTCGCCAAAGTTGGTCGTGATCCATTGGACCACCTCGTTGATGGGCGCCACCATCGAGAGCTTGAGCGTGTCGGGGAACTCGGCCGGATCCGGCAATCCACGGGCCAGGAACGCTGCCGCGACTACAGCCCCGAGCGCCGACGCGTACAGCAGGCGGCGCCGCCCGACGCTGGCATCCGCCTTGCGGAAGCGCGGATCCATCCACTCCCCGGCGCGGTCCGTGAGACGGTCCAGGACAATGGCGAGGATCACGATCGCGAGGCCCGCCTGGAAGGCCAGGCCTACATTCACCTGCTGGAGGGCGCGGAGCACGTCGGCACCAAGTCCCGGCGCCCCGATGACCGCGGTGATCACGACCATCGATAGCGCCATCATGATCGTCTGGTTGACGCCGATGCCGATGGTCCGTCGTGCCTGCGGGAGTTGGACCTTGCGCAGCAGCTGCAAACGCGTCGACCCGAGCGACCTAGCCGCCTCGACCGAGGCGGCGGGCACGGCCAGAATCCCGAGCGCCGTGATACGAATTGCCGGCGGAATCGCGTAGATCAGGGTGGCGATGGCGGCCGTGGAGACGCCGATGCTGAACAGCAAGGTCAGCGGGGCCAGGTAAGCGAACGTGGGCATGATCTGCATCACGTCGAGAATCGGCGTGATCAGGCCCGCAAACCGCTTGGACTGTCCACCGAGGATCCCCAACGGAATCCCGATCATGAGCGAGATGACGACCGCGGCCAGCATCTGGGCGAGCGTGTCCATGCCCGAGGTCCACAGACCCAGTAGCCCGATCGTGGCCATTCCGAGTCCCGTCACAGCCGCCAGCCGCCAGCCGCCGAAGACCGCACCGAGGGCAGCGGTGGCCGCGAGGACGCCCGGCCAGCCCAGCGCACCGATCAGGTTCTCGAAGGACCCGACCAGCCCGCCGACCCCCTCGCGAATGAGCGAGAACACGATGATCGAGTTCCGGTTCTCGTCGACCCACGCCTTCACGCCGTTGAGCGCCGCGAACAGCGGGTACTCCTCGTCGTGCGGCAGGGTCCCCTGCCCAGCCAGAACGAGATACGCAGCGACCGCCCCAATGACCGTTGCCAGCAGGATCAGGCGACGGGCGGCCCGCGGGTCCAGACCCAGGGCCGCCGGCGCAGTGATCGCGGTCATGGCTCCCGTTCCCCTCCGGCCATCGCCGCGAGGATCTGCGACCGGTCGACGACCCCGATGAGTCGGCCGTCCTCCACGACCCGCAGTGGTTTCTCCGTCTCGGTTGCCGCATGGAGCGCTGTCCGAATGATCGCGCTGGCCGGGAATTCCGGCCCATCGAGCGGGTCAGCGGGCACAACCGGGCGCATGACCCAGCGCAGGGTCAGAACATGCGCCTTCGGGACGTCACGGACAAAGTCGGCCACGTAGTCGTCCGCCGGGGCACCAACCAGCTCCTCCGGCCGCCCGGCCTGGACCACCTTGCCGTCACGCATGATCACGATGTGGTCGCCCAGGCGGAGCGCCTCGGCGAGATCGTGGGTAATGAAGACCATCGTCTTGCCGACCTCCCGATGGAGCCGGATGACCTCCTTCTGCATGTCGCGGCGGATCAGTGGATCGAGCGCGCTGAATGGCTCATCGAAGAACATCACGTCGGGATCGACGGCGAGAGCGCGCGCCAGGCCGACCCGCTGCTGCATCCCGCCCGACAGCTGGTCCGGATAGCTGTCGGCATGGCCCTTGAGCCCGACCAGCTCGATCATCTCGTGCGCTCGCCGATGGCGCGACGCCTTATCCTCGCCGCGGATCTCCAGCGGGTAGGCCACGTTGTCCAGCACGCGCCGATGTGGCAAGAGGCCGAAGTGCTGGAAAACCATGCTGAAGCTGCGCCGGCGCAGTTCGCGCAGCTTCTCCGGGCCCGCCTTGCGGATGTCGTAGCCGTCGAACAGGACCTCGCCGGCGGTCGGTTCGATCAGCCGGGTGATGCACCGGACCAGCGTGGACTTGCCGCTCCCGGACAGGCCCATGACCACGAAGACCTCGCCGGGCCAGACCCGGAAGCTGACATCCCCGATGGCGATCATCGACCCGGTCTTGCGCTTGAGCTCCTCGCGCGGTAGGTCCGCATCGGGCGTGCCGATCAGCTTGTGCTCAGCCGGACCAAAGACCTTCCAGAGATGGTTGATCGCGAGGGTCGGAGTCCCGGATCCGCCGTCGCGGCCAAGTCTGGCGATCGACTGCGACCCGGAGGCGGGGACCGCCTCGACCAGGTCTGTCGTTGCAGCTGCGCTCAACTTACCCTCCCAACCAGCCAGCGTGACGTGGCGCCTGGCCGTGCCAGACGTGCTCCGCGCCACGGTACTCGTCCGGACCGCTCAGGCCAAGCCCCGCTATGTTCAGGCCGCCTTGCCGTCGACGACGGTCGGGCTCGGCGCCGGGCGCCTGAGGGTAAACCACATGGGAGCAACGGCGAGACCGCCGAGAACACCGAGGACGATGAGCCCACCGGCGGCGTTGACCAGCATGAGGCCGAGCATGAGCGCAACGATGAGCCCGGAGAGGCGCGCAAAACCTGCTCTATGAAACAGCACCGCCAGTGGCAGCAGCCCAAGCCACGCGGTGAACGAACCGATCACGTAGAGGGTCCCAAGGGCTTTCACGCCGAGCCCGTCCTCGATGGCGTTCGCGCCGCCGGCTGTCGCGGCCCCGATCGCGACGACGGCCGCGACCGCCATGACCGAACCTGTCGAGGCGAGCCGCCCGATGAACAGGACTGTCGGGGCAAGCAACAAGAAGCAGACGGTGAACAGCCATACGGCGATGTAGTCGAGCGTGGTTTCCGGGCTCCAGTATTCGGGGTGGGCAAACTCGAGGAGTGATCTGGCAGCCCACGCGCTACCGGTAACCAGCCACGCGATGCGCGACGCTGTCATCACGATCCCGCCCACTCGGCTACCTCCATATATCGCACCACGTAGTAGCGCGACCCGATGTAATACCTTGTCCGTCAAATTGTCAAGGCGCGTCGCAACACCAACAAGGCGACATCCGGCAGGCTGCTCCCGGATGCGGCCGGCACGTTACGATTTCCACGCACACCCCCGCGTCACCTCGCCCGCCCAGCACAGGGCCTATCAGAGGAGAGAAGTTCGGCATGAGCGCGCTTCCGGAACGGGCGAGCGTCGTTGTCATCGGCGCCGGGATCGTCGGCAACAGCATGGCCTACCACCTCGCGCTGGCCGGCTGGCGCGACATCGTCCTGATCGACAAGGGCACGCTGCCCAACCCCGGCGGCTCCACGGGACACGCGTCGAACTTCATCTTCCCGACGGACCATTCGAAGGAGATGACGGCGTTCACGCTCGATAGCGTCCGCCAGTACCAGGAACTGGGGGTCTTCACGCAGAGCGGCGGGATTGAGGTTGCCCGAACGCCGGCGCGGATGCAGGAACTCCAGCGCCGGATGGCGTCATCGCGGTCGTGGGGGATCGAATCGGAGCTACTGACCCCGGCGCAGATCAAGGCGCTTGTCCCGTTCCTTGACGAGACGGTCATCCTCGGCGGCTTCCACACACCAAGCGTCGGCGTCGTGGACTCGCTCCGGGCGGGCACGATCATGCGCGAGCGGGCCCAGGAGATGGGCGCCCTGACCACCGCCGCGGGCGTGGAGGTCACCGGCCTGGACGTCGAAAACGGCAAGATCCGGCGGGTCCGGACGGACGAGGGAACCATCGCCGCCGATGTCGTGGTCATTGCCTGCGGCGTCTGGAGTCCCCGGATCGCCCGGATGGCCGGGGCGTCCATCCCGCTCACCCCCGCGGTCCACCAGATGATCAGCGTCGGGCCTGTGCCGCGCTTTGCCGATACGGTCGGCGAGATCAGGTTCCCGATCGTTCGCGACATGGACACCAACATGTACGAGCGACAGCACGGCGGAGACCTGGAGGTTGGCTCGTACGCCCACCGCACGATCCACATTGCCCCCGACGACATCCCCTCGATCGCCGCGTCCGCGCTGTCACCGACCGAGCTTCCGTTCACCCAGGAGGACTTCGAGCTCCAGATGGAACAGGCGCTGGAGCTGGTCCCCGAAGTACTCGGCGACGAGACCGTGGGTATCCGCCACGCGATCAACGGCGTGCTGTCGCTCACGCCGGACGGCAACCCGATCATCGGCGAGACGCCGGAGGTCAAGGGCCTCTGGTCGGCCGCGGCGATCTGGATCAAGGAGGCGCCGGGGATCGCCAAGACCGTGGTCGAATGGATGACGACGGGCGAGCCCGAGATCGACCCGCACGGTTCCGATATCGCCCGCTTCTACGAGCATCACAAGACCGAGCAGCACATCCGGGCGCGGACCGCCGAAGGGTTCAACAAGACCTACGGGATCGTCCACCCGATGGAGCAGTGGGAATCGAATCGGCCCATTCGCGTCTCGCCGGCCTATGAGCGGCAGAAGGCGCTGGGTGCCGTCTTCTTCGAGGGCGCCGGGTGGGAGCGTCCGTACTGGTATGGCGCCAACGAGCGATTGCTCGCCGAGTACGGCGACCGGGTGATGCCGCGGGCCGGCGAGTGGGAGGCACGCTGGTCGTCGCCGATCATCAACGCCGAACACCTGGCCATGCGCGATCGGGCCGCCATGGTCGACTTGTCGGCATTCGTCATCTTCGACGTGACCGGGCTGGGCGCGTGCGCCTACCTCGAGCGGCTGTGCGTGGCGAAGGTGGACGTGGCGCCCGGACGGACCGTTTACACGCCGCTCCTGAACAAGGCCGGTGGGATCCTCGCGGACCTGACGGTCATGCGGCTCGCCCACGACCGGTTCCGCGTCGTGACCGGCGGCGGAATGGGGATGCGCGACAAGAAGATCTTCACCGATGCCCTGCCAGCGGATGGGTCAGCGCAGCTCTTCGACGCGACGAGCAGCTGGACGACGATCGGGCTGTGGGGCCCGCGGGCGCGCGACATCCTGTCGGGCGTGACGTCGGCGGATGTCAGCCACGCCGGGTTTCCGTTCCTGACCTCGAAGGCGGTCGACATCAATGGCGTTCGCACGCTGGCGTCGCGGATCAGCTATGTCGGCGAGCTCGGCTGGGAGATCTACGTCCCGATCGAGCAGGGGCTGCGGGTCTGGGACACGATCTGGGAGGCGGGCGCCGCGCACGGGATGGTGGCCGCGGGGATCGGCATGTACGCGGTCACCGGGCGCCTGGAGAAGGGGTACCGCGCGCACGGGGCGGAGCTGGAGCTCGACTTCAACCTGGTCGAGGCGGGGATGGCTCGCCCGACGGTCAAGGACGCCGAGTTTGTGGGCAAGGATGCCTACCTCGAGCAGCGATCGAGGCCGCCGGTGGCAACCCTCTGCACGCTGACGCTGGACGACCCGACATCGTCGAGTGGCGTGAAGCGGTACATGCTGGGGCGCGAACCGATCCTGACCATCGACGGTGCGTCCCTGGTCGATGCCAAGGGTCGGCGCTCCTATGTCACGAGTGCAGGCTCTGGCCCATCGCTTGGGAAGCACTTGCTGATGTCGTACCTGCCGCCCGAGCAGGCGGTCGCCGGGACCAGACTCCTCGTCGAGTATTTCGGGGAGCGCTACCCGGTCTCGGTGGCCGTCGCCGGGGCGACGCCCCTGTTTGATCCCGATAACGCGCGGATCCGGAGCTGAGGGGCGCGTGGAAATCCTCGTCTGCGTCAAACGCGTGCCCGCGACCGGCGGCCGGATCACGCTGACCCCGGACGGCCAGGAGATCGACACTCGCTACCTCGGCTTCACCATTAGCCCGCACGAGGAGTGCGGCGTCGAGGAGGCCGTCCGGATCGTGGAGGCGCAGGGTGGCTCGACCGCCGTCTTGGCGCTCGGTCCGGTCGCGGCAGAGGAGCAGCTGCGCGACGCGATGGCGGTTGGGATCGACCGGGCGATCCTGCTCGAGACCGACGGGCGCGAATTCGATCCGGTCGCGACCGCGGCCGCAATCGTCGAAGCCGTGCGCGCCCAGGAGGCCTCGCACGCGCCGTTTGACCTCCTGATATTCGGGACAGAGGCCGCCGACACGGGCGGTTTCCAGGTCGGCATTCGGGTGGCCGTGGCGCTCGGGCGGCCGATCGTGTCGGGGATCAAGTCGCTGACCGTTCGCGACGGGATGGTCGTGGCGCGACGTGAGGCGCCGGGCGGCGGCTGGGAGACCTGCGAGGTCCCGCTGCCCGCGGTCGTCTCCGTGAAGGAAGGGCTCAACCTGCCGCGCTATCCGTCCGTGCCCGGTCGGCTTCGGGCGAAGCGCAGGGAGATCGAGCGCATGACACCGGCCTGGTTGCAAGTGGGCCCCGTGAAGCTTGGGCTGCGCGTTCCGGAGGCGGAGGGTGCGCCGGTCGAGATCCTGGGCCGTGGGCCGGAGGCGGCGCCGGCGGTCGTGGATCTGCTCGAGCGGATCGGCGTGCTGGCCTCATGAGCGGAGGCCCGGTGGCATGAGCGGCATCCTGGTCTTCGTCGAGCATGCCGCCGGCGAGGCCGATCGGCTCTCGAGGGAGGCGCTCGTCCTGGCGGGCTCGATGGCCGCGGCCGCGGCCATCGAGGTCGAGGCGATCCTGTTCGGAGCTGATGCGGCTCGAGTTGGGGCCGGCCTCGGTGAGCAGGGCGTTCGGACCGCTCATGTGGTCGAGGACCCCCGACTGGGCGCGTACGCGCCCGCGGCGTGGGCGGTCGCGATCGTCGAACTCATGGTGGCGCGCGGACCGGTGGCGGTGATCGCCGGTGGCAGCGAGCGCGGCAACGAGGTTCTCGCCCACGTCGCGGCGAGGACCGGACGCCCAATGGCGGCGAACGTGGTGGACGTTTTGGTCGGCGACGCCGGTGACGCGTGGCGGCTGACGCGACAACGGTGGGCCGGCAGCTTGCTCGAGGATGCCGAGCTTGATGCGGATGTCCACCTGCTGACGGTTGCCCCACACGTGATTGCGGTCGAAGAGGCAGCGGGAGCCCCTGAGGGCACTGCGGCGGCTTCGGTCGTCCGGTTCGAACCTTCCGTGGATGACCGGGATCTCGTCGGGCGGGTCACCGGGCACGAAGCCCCGACGGGCGGGGCCATCTCACTCGCCGACGCGAAGGTCGTCGTGAGCGGCGGGCGTGGGGTCGGGAGCGCGGAGGGGTTCGGCATCCTCGAAGAGCTGGCCGGGCTGCTTGGCGGTGCGGTTGGAGGATCCCGAGTCGTGACGAGCAACGGCTGGCGACCCCACAGCGACCAGGTCGGACAGACCGGGCTTCGGATCGCCCCGGACCTCTACGTGGCCTGCGGCATCAGTGGCGCCATCCAGCACATCGTGGGCTGCAAGGCGGCGAAGCGGATCCTGGCCATCAACACCGACCCGGACTCGCCGATCATGGGCGTCGCCGATTATGCCGTGATCGGTGATCTGCACCAGATCGTCCCGGCGATCAGCGCGGAGATCCGGCGGCGCAGCGCGCGGGATTGACGACGGATCGAGGGCTACGCTCGCAGCGTGTGGCGGGCGACATGAGCCAGCGCCTCGACGAAATCGGGTTCGGCGTTGAGCGATTCGATCCGGCGAAACGTCAGTCCGTGATGCTCTGCCTGCTCACGCGCCCCCACGTCAACGTCGTAGAGGATCTCCAGGTGGTCGGCGAGGAACTGAACCGGGACGACGAGCACGGCGCTTCCGCCTGACGCGGCGATCCCAGGCATGAGGTCGGCGAAGTCCGGCTTCATCCATTCGCCCGGTTCGTGACCGGCGCTCTGCCAGCAGAAGGTCCAATCGAGGCTCGACAGCCCGGCTTTCGATGCGACGGCATCCGCGGTGGTGCGCAGCTGCTCGAGGTATTCCGGTTCCTGCTCGGCCACTCGCCTCGGCAGGCTGTGTGCCGTCATCAGCACGTGGACGCCCCGTCGCTCGTCGAAGTCAGGCGGGGGTCGGGGGCTCGCGCGCCACGGGTTCGAGGCGGGGGTCAGGCGGGGGTCGGGGGCTGGCTCGGCACGGGTTCGTGACCCGGAGTCACGGATCTGGTTCGAGGCGGGGGTCGGGGGCTCGCTCGGCACGGGTTCGTGGCTGAGAGTCGCGGTCTGGGTTCGAGGCGGGGGTGGGAGCTGCGCGAGGGCATCGATGACGCGCCGCGCGAGAGCTCCAACGAAGGCTGGGTCCTCATGCCAGGCGCCGGCCACAGTCACCTCCGGGACGTCATCGCCGAGCGTCAACTGCGCTTCCTCGACGGCCCGGGCATACCCTTTCATCAACAGCGGCGAATACTGCGGCGAGAGAATGATGGCCGCGACCCGATCCACGCCGGCGACGGCGAGCGCTCGCAGCCCAGCCAGGATCGACGGCTCCGAGAAGCGCATCCCGACCTCAACCGGGCAGCCGAGGACCGCAGCCAGAGCGCCGGCCTGGCGGCGGGTGATCTCGATCAGCGGGGAGCCACCGATCACCTGGTAGCGCCGGGTGAACTCGTCGACGAGTTCGGGGTCCGGCTCGCGTCCGGCGCGGACACGGGCGAGGTAGGCGCGAACATCCTCTCTATCCAGCGACGCTGGCGAGCCGTAGCTCATGAGCAGGACGCCCGGACGGCCTGCGGCTGTCACGGGCCCGCCTCCCCGGCGATTCCGGGCCCGGGCCCGTCCCCGGCCCCGTCCCCGGCCCCGGCGCCGTCCCCGGCCGTCTTCTCATGGACCAGGTCCACAAGCCGGCGGAGGAGATCCGTGTCGGTCTGGGGCAGCACCCCGTGGCCGAGATTGAACACGTGGCCCGGTCGCCCGCCAGCCTCGTCGAGCACCGCCAGCGCGCCGGTTCGGGTCGCCTCCCAGCCGGCCAGCAGGCGAGCGGAATCGAGATTGCCCTGGACGCCGCGGTCGTGGCCGACCCGTCGCCAGCCGTCGGCCAGCGAGACGCGGTGATCGAGCCCGATGACATCGCCGCCGGCCTCGGCCAGCAGTTCGAGCAGGGCGGACGTGCCGGTCCCGAAATGGATCGTGGGCACGCTGTTGAGTGCCGTGAAGATCCGACGGACGTGTGGCTGGACGAACTCGCGGTAGTCGGCTGGGCCGAGCCCACCGACCCAGCTGTCGAAGAGCTGTATGACGTCGGCGCCGGCTTCCACCTGTGCCTGGAGATACGCCACGACCATCTCCGACAACCGCTCCATCAGGTCATGCCAGGCCGACGGCTCGCGGTACATGAACGCCTTCGCCGTCGCAAAGTCGCGGGACGGGCGTCCCTCGATCAGATAACAGGCAAGGGTGAACGGGGCTCCCGAAAACCCGATGACCCCGGCGGCGCCGTCGAGCTCGCGCCGCACCAGGCGGATCGCGTCGAGCGTGAACGAGATCTCCGCCGGGTCGAACGGTCGCAGCGCAGTCACATCCTCCGCCGAGCGAATCGGCCGGTCGATGATCGGGCCGATTTCCGGTTCGATCCGCAGGCCAACGCCCATGGGCTCGAGCGGCAGCATGATGTCGGCAAAGATGACCGCTGCGTCCACCCCGAGGTCTCGAACCGGCATCAGGGTGACCTCGGCACACAGGTCCGGGGTCTTGGCGAGCTCGAGGATCCCGTACCGCTCGCGGAGTTTGCGGTAGGCCGCGAACGAGCGACCCGCCTGGCGCATGAACCAGATTGGCGTGGCGTCGACCGGCTCCAGGCGGCAGGCTCGCACGAATCGGTCATTCATGTTCCGCACGCTCTAAAGGCAACCCGTGCGGCCGCGATCGTCTGTGCGATTTCGGCGGGACCGTGGGCCATCGATGGGAACCACGCCTCGAACTGGGATGGCGGCAGCAGGACGCCCTGGTCGAGCATGGACCCGAAGAAGCGGGCATATGCCGAGCGGTCCGCGGTGAGCGCCTGGGCGGCATCGGTCGGGGTTGTCGGCCGGAAGAAGACCGTCAGCAGCGGTCCGACCTGCGCAATCGCCGCGGGGCATGGCGCGTCGCGGGCGGCCGCGGTCAGCCCTTCGACCAGAACCGATACGGTCCTGTCGAGCGCCAGATAACGATCCGGCGTCAACTCGGCCAGCGTGGCCAGTCCGGCGGTCATCGACAGTGGATGACCCGAAAGGGTACCCGCCTGGTAGACGGGACCGGCCGGTGCGATCCTGTCCATCAGGTCTGCCCGGCCGCCGTAAGCGCCGATCGGCATCCCGCCGCCGATGATCTTGCCCAGCGTCGTGAGGTCCGGTGTGACTCCGAACCGCGCCTGGGCTCCACCCGGTCCGAGGCGGAATCCTGTGATGACTTCATCGAAGATCAGGAGTGCCCCGTCGGCGCGGGTTGTCTCGCGCAGGTGTTCAAGAAATCCAGGCGCTGGCGCGATGACGCCCGTGTTGGCCGCGACTGGCTCCACGATGACCGCGGCCAATCGACCGGCGTACTCGGCGAATGCGCTGGTGACCGCGGACAGGTCGTTGAACGGCAACACGATGGTCGTGGCGACGACCTGGGCGGGGACGCCGGCGCTCCCGGCGATCGCCTGGGTAGCGACTCCCGAACCCGCCTCGACGAGCAAACCGTCCGAATGACCGTGGTATGCGCCCGAGAACTTCACGATGAGATCCCGGCCGGTGGACGCACGGGCCAGACGAAGCGCGCTCATCACCCCCTCGGTGCCGGACGAGGTGAACCGGAGTCGCTCGATCGATGGCATGGCGGCCCGGATCGCCTCGCCCAGCTCAACCTCGAGTGGATGGGTCGCCCCGAGCGCCAGGCCGTTCGCGGTAGCGGCGACGATCGCTCCAAGAACCTTCGGATGGGCGTGGCCGAGGATCGCCGGGCCCCACGCTCCGATGTAGTCGATGAACCGCCGACCGTCGACATCTCGCACGTAGGGTCCGTCACCGGACGCCAGGACGACCGGTGGTCTGCCGACCGCGTGGAAGGCCCGGACGGGACTGTTGACGCCACCCGGAAAGAGCTGCTCGGCACGTTCGACGAGCGATGCAGTCTTCGGGCCCATGGTGTTCTCCGCCATCAGCCGGCGCCCAGCAGTGCCAGAATCTCTCCGACCGTGTGATGGATTCCGAGCAGGATCGGCGTATCGCTGACCGTGGATCGGCGGCTCTCGGTCGATCGGAGCGCACGGACCAGGTCGCCGAAGGCTACGAGGTCGTCGGTCTCGTAGGCGACCACGAAGTCCTGGGAGTCGAGGCCGAAGGAGTACGCCAGGGCCTGGCGGATCGTGGGGTAGTCGTGGCCGATCCGCATGTGTTCGTTCATCACGCCCTGGCGCGCCTCCTTCGAGAGGAGATACCAGTCCGTGGACTTGGTGAACGGATAGACGATCAGGTAGCGGGAGCGCTCGCCTGAGAACAGCGACTGTTCCTGATCGGTCGCCTTGCGCACGTATTGCGACGGCCCGATGCGCCCGATCAGCGAATGATTGACGGACAGCCAGCGACCTAATCCTGAGCGCAGCAGGGCGGCCGCCGACGACTCGAGGGCGTCCACGCTCGGCGCCATCCGCCAGAGCAGCAGGTCGACGCCACGCTCGAGGCCGATTGACGAATAACTGATGGTACGGACCCCGTCATGCTCGCCCGTCGTGAGTTCCTCACCAAGACGTCGACCATCGTCGTGACGCTCCTCGTCCGTACGGCGCCGCCAGGCTGGATCCAGACCGAGCCCGAGCGCCTGCACGTAGATCTGTTCGTTCTGCTCGCCTGCGCTCATCGGTCCTCCCGGATCCACGTGGCGAGATCCGCCGCGGCATAGGTGATGACGATATCGGCCCCCGCCCGGACGATCGCCGTGACCGCCTCAGTCATGGCTCGGCGCCCGTCCAGCCAACCCCGTTCGGCCGCCGCCGCGACCATGGCGAATTCGCCGGAGACCTGGTAGGCGGCGATCGGCAGGTCGAATCTGGCCCGTGCCGCCGCGATCAGGTCGAGCCCGGGCAGGGCGGGCTTGACGAGCAGGATGTCGGCTCCCTCGGAAACGTCCAGGCGCATCTCCCGAATGGCCTCGCGCCCGTTGGCAGGATCCATCTGGTAGCTGCGCCGGTCACCGAACGCAGGGGCACTGTCGGCCGCTTCGCGGAACGGCCCGTAGAACGCCGAGGCGTGCTTGGCAGCGTAGGCCATGATCGCGGTCTGACCGAATCCCTCGGCGTCGAGCGCCATCCGGATGGCCTCCACCTGGCCGTCCATCATCGCGCTCGGGGCCACGATGTCCGCACCCGCCCGGGCCTGGCTGATCGCCGTCTCGACCAGTCGCGTCAATGTCGCGTCGTTGTCAACCGACCCGTCTCGCGAGAGCGGACCGCAGTGACCATGGTCGGTGTACTCGCACAGGCAGGTATCGGCGATCGTGACGAGTGGCAGGTCCAGTGCACGCATACGCCGCAAGGCATCCTGGACGACCCCCTCCTCCGCCGAGGCGTGCGAGCCTTCGTGGTTCTTGGCCTCCGGCAGTCCGAACAGGAGAACCCCGCCGACGCCGAGTTCCGCGAGCCGGGCCGCTTCCTCGGCGGCGACATCCGCCGACAGCCGTGCCACCCCGGGCATCGACGCGACGGGTTCGCGCACCCCGGAGCCCGGTCGCACGAACAGCGGGGCGACCAGCATCGCCGGATCCAGCCGAGTCTCGCGAACGAGGGAGCGGAGCGCTGCCGTGCGACGCAGCCGCCGCGGGCGATTGGGGAGATGGAGGCGGTGGCCACCAGTCGCAGGTACGTGCGGTGCTTCGAGCCCGAGCATCAAGCGGTCTCCCCTGGTTGACGGATACATGCTGCGGCGACCGCGCCTGCGAGATCGATCGCGCTCGGACTCGCTGAAACGGCGATCACGTGAAAGCCTCCCCTGGTCGCTTCCTGCTCCGTGCCAGGACCGATACAGACGGCTGGAATGGCAGTCAGAGCAAGGCCCTCCGCATGCCCCAGTGCAAGCAGGCCTCGGACGGTTGAGCCACTGGTGAACACGACCGCGTCGAGCGGTCCGTCCTCCACCGTCCGGCGGAGCAGCGGCCGCGAAGACTCCGGCGCCTCCAGCGTTCGGTAGGCGATGACGTCGTCAACCTCGACTCCACGGCTTCGCAGTCTCTCCGCGAGCCCCCTGTCGGCAAGATCTCCACGCAGCACGAGGATCCGGTCGCCAGCCCTGACCGGTAGTTCTGCGGCCAGCGTGACGCCAGCGCTCTTGCCTGGCTGGAATTGGACCTCGATCCCCTCACGCTCCAGGACGGTCCGCGTCGCCGGCCCGATGGCTGCCCATCCGGGGGCGCCGAGCTCGGTCAGGACCCGCTCGGCCGCCTTGAGGATGGCTCGGGCGCCGTTCGCGCTCGTGATGACGACCCAGCAATAGGAATGCAATTGCGCGGCCGCTCGATCAAGGTCTCCTCGCGACGGGTCAATCTCGACCGCGATCGCCGGAACCGTGACCGGATCGAGGCCAGCATCCCGCAGCGCCGTGGCCAGCTCGTCCGATTGCCCCGCCGCGCGGGTGACCAGCACCCGAGGGCCGCTCAAACGACGATCGTCCGGCCGCGCATCCTGGGCGATCACGCGTGGAACCCATCCAGACCCAGCGCTGCGGCAAGTTCACGGGCAAGCGCACCACCCGCATCGAGCGGACCACGACGATGACCGAACGAGGTCCGCGATCCATCCGGACTGGCCTCACCACCCAACAGATCGAGCTCATCGCCGACGATGACAGCCAGGGCGCCGATCGGGGCGCGACAGCCGCCGCCCGCGGCGCTGAGAAACGCCCGCTCAGCTTCGACGGCGAGTCGCGTGGGCGAATCGTCGATCATGCTCAGCACCTCGAGCACCGGTGCGTCGTCGGCGCGAACCTGGACGACGATCGCGCCCTGACCGGGTGCTGGCGGCACGACCTCGGCCTCCAGGCGCTCGACGATGCGGTCACTGAGCCCCAGCCGATCCAGGCCCGCGCAGGCCAGTACGAGCGCGTCGGTCTCACCGGCGTCGAGTCGACGGAGCCGGGTGTCCACGTTGCCATGGAGGGGATGGAGGACCAGGTTCGGGCGCTGGGCGAGCAGGAAGCCGGCCCGCCGCGGACTGTCGGTCCCGATGCGGGTGCCTGCCGGCAAGTCGGCCAGGCATCGCTCCGTTGCGTCCCGGCGGACCACCAGCGCATCGCGCGGGTCGGCCCGGGGCAGGTAGGCGGCCAGATGGAGCCGGTCATCCTGCTGCGTTGGCACGTCCTTCGCGCTGTGGACCGCGATGTCGACGCGTCCGTCCAGCAGTGCCCGTTCGATGGCGGCGACAAAGACCCCCTCACCCCAGGCGGTGTCCGGTTCCCGGCGATCACCATCGGTTTCGATATCGACGATCCGGGTGAGCTGGCCTCCGCGCTCGAGGGACTCCTGGACGAGCCGGGCCTGAAATCGCGCAAGGGCGCTACCCCTCGTCCCGATCGCCATCGTTCTGCCGGTCACAGGGCGAAGAGGTCCCGGACCGCTCGCTCATCACGACCGTCGGAATCTCGCCCGAGTCGCTCCAGCGGTCCTCGCAACAGGCGACTGGCAAGTTGTCGAGTCATTCCATCGATCGCGTCGCGCGTCTCGGGCTGGAGATCCGGGAGCCGTCGCCAGAGTGCCGCGAGCTCGGTCTCGCGGTCCCGATCGGCACGCTCAACCAGCGCCCCGGCAGCCGCGCGGCCGCCGCGCCGTTCGTACCATTGGAGAAACTCCGCCGTTGTACGGTCGATCAGCCCATCGAGCCGCGCGGCCGGCCCGTCGACGACGCTCCATGGCCCGGCGTCCGCGACGGCGAGATCATCGGCCGTAACGAGGCGTGTGCCGAGGATTTCCGCGGCGTGAGGCGGCATGGCCGCCGGCACCGACAGATCCACAACCACGGTCGTGCTCGCGGCGAGCGCCTCAATGGCGGCCGTGCCGATCAACCACGGACCTCCGAGGGCCACGACCACGCCGGCGAAGGTCCCGGTCCGAACGTCCGGGTCAAAGGTCTCCGTCCGGGCTCCGATGGAATCGGCAAGTGCCTCGGCGCTGGTCGCCGTCCGACTCGCGACGGCGACTGATGCTCCCGCGGCAACCGCGGCTCGCGCGGCGAGGACGCCCATCTGGCCAGCCCCGACAACCAGGATATCGCGACCCCGGAGCGGGCCGCCACGCTGTTCGATCGACGTGAGCGCGACATCGGCGAGGGAACGTCGCGGGCCCTGTCGCCAGGATCTGGCGCGGCGGCCAGCCTGCAACGCCGTCGTACACAAACGCTCCAGCACCGGGCTGAGTGTGCCGGTGGCTCGAGCAGCGTCGACCGAAACGCGCAGCTGGTGAAGGATCTGATCCTCTCCGGCGACGACCGAATCGCGCCCGACGGCCACGGCTATCGCGTGGCGGATTGCCTGCTCGCCGGTCAGCTCCCGCCCGCCCGCGGGGAGCCCCATTCTCATGGTCGTCGCGACGGCGTCGTCGTCCGAGGTCGCATAGAACTCCACCCGGTGGCACGTTTCGAGGATGAGCGCCCGCTCTCCTTGTCCGTCGTGAATGCTGGCTGCGAATCGCCCGCGTGCCATGGCCGGGACATGACGCGCATGGGTTACGAAGGCGACGATGGGACCCAGGGGCGCCTGGATCATGGCTGGCCATCCGACACCACGGAAGCCACGATGGGTCGCTTCCGACCGCCCCGGGCGGGGGCCAGCCCGTGGCCGGTCATGGTTGCCACCAGCAAACGATCCATCGCTCGCTCAGCAGTCTCGAGAAGATCGGTCGTCTCAGGCGTGTCGAACCCGCGCCGGCGGGCCGTGGCTGCCAGTTCGTGATGGAACGGGGCGCGGAATCGAAGAAAGCCCTCGACCGTCTGGCTCAGCGACAGGCCCAACGCTGCTGCGATGCTGCCGTACTCGATCGCCGAGCCGGAAGCCTCCTTCAGGTGATGGGCAGCGACCTCCGGCCGCATTGCGTCCAGATACTGGACCAGGCTCGCAGCAAGGAGGTGGCCACGCTCGCGGAAGAGCAGGCGCTGTGCATCAGTGAGGGTCAGGACCCAAGGCAGTTCCGGCGCCGCGTCGCGACTGGCTCGGCGATAGGTTTGCGCGATGCGGCTGGGCGTCAGCCCCGCACCGCTGATCGATGGACGTCGCGATCGATCCGCAGGCAGGAGCCGTTCGAGGGCCGCCCGGGAGAACCGCCGGTGGCCGCCAGGCGTGGTGAAGACTCGAAGCCGGCCGGCGTCGCTCCAGCGGCGGAGGGTGGCCGGTGAGACACCGAGGACGCGGCTGGCCTCGGACAGGCCCACCCAGTCCGGGTTCAGGGATGCCGAGCGAGTCACAATATCTACCCAAACCTACCCGAATCTCAACGACTCGCTCATCCTACCATCTGGATACGAGGTAGTGGACCGGGATGGGCGCTACCCTTGATCCACGTTGATCAGACTCTGGTCGTCGCCGAGGACCTGGCCGCAGCGTCAGGCCTGCCGGAGGCTCCCGGCGATTCGGGCCGCCGCCGTCACGAGCCGTTCGGCGAGCGGACCCTCGGCACCCGCGGCCGGGAACCGGTATGACGGTCCGTGGAGGTGGAGCGCGGCGACCACCTCTCCTGACGCGTCGGCCACCGGTGCCGCCACCGACGAAATCCCCTCGTCGAACTCCTCCAGCGCCCACGTGTACCCGTCGCGACGGATCGCGCGCATCCGTTCGAGCAGGGCATCCGCGGTAATCAGCGTGCGCTCGGTGAAGCGCTCCATCGGGCGTCCGAGATAGCGCTGCACGAACGTGGGCCGCGCGAACGCCAGCAGGACCTGGCCGGACGACACGGCATGGAGCGGGATCCGCGAGCCGGTCCAGTCACGGACCGAGACGGGGTTCAAGCTGCTCACCTGGTCGATGTAGTGGGCGAGGTCGCCGTCCGGCACGCTCAGGCCCGCCGCCTCGCCGGTCTCCTGCGCAAGGGCCTCGAGCGACGGGCGGGCCAGCGCCGCCAGCGACCGCGCCGGCCGGATCCGGGCCGCAAGTGTCAGCAGCCGCGGGCCCAGGCGATATCGCGTGTCGCCCGGTACCTGTTCGGCCACGCCTTCATGCGCGAGCGAGGCCAGCAACCGCGCCGCGGTTGACTTCGGCAGTCCCGCCCGCTCGGCCACCTCGGTGACGCCGATCGGTCCGTTCGCCAGGGCGGCGAGGACGGCAAAGGCCCGCTCGATGGACTGGACTCTGGACATTCGGCTCCGGCTCGGCTAGATTCGGGGCACTCGGAGTTCCATCATACGGCACGGTGCCACATCGTGGAACACCCGGCCATTCCACCGATCTGCAGCCGCCAGGAGATCCCCAATGGCCCAGGACGAGTACGCGGAGATCGACCTCGCGGCACTGTCGGACGATGAGCTCACGGAGCAGATGCACAACGACCTCTACGACGGGATGGCCGCGGAGATCGTCGAAGGCACCAACATCCTGCTGGGCCGCGGCTGGAGCCCCACGAAGCTTCTCGACGACGCGCTTGTTGCCGGGATGAAGATCGTTGGGATTGACTTCCGCGACGGAATCCTGTTCGTTCCGGAAGTCCTGCTCGCGGCGAACGCGATGAAGGCGGGGATGGCGATCTTGCGCCCGTTGTTGGCCGAGACCGGTGCCCAGCCTGTCGGCAAGGTCGTCATCGGGACCGTCAAGGGCGACATCCACGATATCGGCAAGAACCTCGTGGGGATGATGCTTGAGGGCGCCGGGTTCGAGGTGTTCGACCAGGGGATCAATACGGACGCCGAGAAGTTCATCGCCGCGCTCGAGCTGCATAAGCCGGACATCCTGGGCATGTCCGCCCTCCTGACGACGACGATGCCGTACATGAAAGTCGTGATCCAGACGCTCAAGGATCGCGGGATGCGCGACGACTACATCGTGCTGGTCGGCGGAGCGCCGCTGAATGAGGAGTTTGCTGCGGCCGTGGGGGCCGACGCGTATTGCCGCGACGCCGGCGTCGCGTCCGAGACCGCTCGTCGTTTGATCGATGAACGCCGCGCCCGCCTCCACGCCTGAGCCGGTGTCCGCGTCCGCGCCGGCCTCCGCCACCTCGAAGCCGCGCGTGGTCGTCATCGGCTGCGGCGCTCTCGCCCGCGAGCTGCTCGCCCTGACGAAGGGGTTCCCAGCGGTCAAGGTCGTCTGCGTGGATGCCCGGTTGCACATGCGTCCGAGCCGGATCGCGGGCGCAGTCGAGAAGCGGATCGCAACCGTCAGGCACGAATACGGCGACGACGTCCGGATCTTCGTGGCCTACGCGGATTGCGGGACGAACGGATCGCTTGACGCCGTCCTCGCGCGCGAGGGCGTGGCCCGCATCGGGGGCGCCCACTGCTACGAGTTCTACGCCGGGCCCGCCGTGTACGCAGCGATGCAGGACGAGGAGCTAGGCACGTTCTACCTGACCGACTTCCTGGCCCGCCAGTTCGAGACCCTGGTCCTCGTCGGGCTGGGTCTCGATCGCCATCCCGAACTGCAGTCGGACTACTTCGGGAACTATCGCCGTCTCGTCTACCTCGCCCAGACGGACGACCCGGCGCTGACCGCGAAGGCGCGCGCCGCCGCCGATCGCCTGGGGCTCACCTTCGAGCGACGCCGGACCGGGTACGGCGAACTCGCCACCTCCATCCACGCGGCCACTGGGGCCGCCCACCCGTCTGCGGCCGCTCAACCGCACACCACTGGAGTCGCCTGACATGGCCAATCTCTCGATCATCTGGTGGCGTGACATCCCCGCCCAGGTCGTAGCCAGGGCGGACCGCCACTCCAGCAAGGTCGTCCTCCACCAGCGGTTCCAGGTGGCGATCGACAAGGCCGCCAACCGGGCCGGCAAGCGCGAATACAACGCCTACATCGAGGAGTGGCGCAAGACGCATCGCGAATGCGACGACGATATCGAGGCGGAGGTCAAGGCTGAGGCCGAGCGGCTCGAGACGGAGTACACGAAGCACCGCTTGGCCGAGCTCATCCAGTCGGGTGGCCTTGCGGGTGGGCCGGCCCTGCCACCGGGCACGACCTCGGAGCTCTCGGCCGAGACGACCACGTCGTGACCGACACCGTCCTGAGTTCCGCCTCCCGCGAGGTCATCATCGGGTTTGATCGCCCGTTCGTGATCATCGGCGAGCGGATCAATCCGACCGGGCGAAAGGCCCTCGCCGAGGAGATGAAGGCGGGCGACTTCAGCCGGGTCGAGCGCGACGTCCTCGCCCAGGTCGCGGCCGGGGCGCACATGCTCGATGTCAATGCCGGGATCCCGCTCGCCGACGAGCCGGCGATCCTGGCTCGAACCATCCAGCTCGTCCAGAGCCTGACGGATGTGCCGTTGTCGATTGATTCATCGATCGTCGAGGCGCTTGAGGCCGGGCTCGCCGTCTACCAGGGCAAGCCGCTGCTCAACTCGGTGACCGGCGAGGAAGAGCGCCTGGAGCGCGTCCTGCCGCTCGTCCGCAAGTACGGCGCCGCGGTCGTGGCGATCAGCAACGACGACACCGGGATCAGCATGGATCCGGACGTCCGGTTCGCCGTCGCGAAGCGGATCGTCGAGCGAGCCGCCGACCACGGCATCCCGGCGTCGGACATCGTCGTGGACCCGCTGGTCATGCCGATCG
>CAYRTS010000006.1:6296-40610 GCA_964427285.1 uncultured Anaerolineaceae bacterium | reverse complement strand
GACCACGGCATCCCGGCGTCGGACATCGTCGTGGACCCGCTGGTCATGCCGATCGGAGCCCTGGGGCAGGCCGGGCAGCAGGTCTTCGCGCTGGTGCGGCGGTTGCGCGAGGAGCTCAAGGTCAACACGACCTGCGGCGCCTCCAACGTCAGCTTCGGGCTGCCGAATCGCGAGGGCATCAACGCGGCGTTCCTGCCGATGGCGATCGCCGCCGGGATGACGTCGGCCATCACCAACCCGCTCATGTCCGAAGTCAAGGCGTGTGTCATGGCCGCCGACGTACTGATGGGTCACGACCCGGATTGCGGCCGCTGGATCATGGTCAACCGCCAGCCGACGCCCGAGGGCGAAGTGAGTCGTCGTCGGGTCAACCGCCGCTCGGTCGGCCCGGTCGCGGTCGGCTGAGACCGGCGGAGCCTCGGACATGACCGGCGACGCGCTCGTCATCTTCACGCCATCCGGTCGCCGCGGGCGTTTCCCGATTGGAACGACCGTGCTGGACGCGGGGCGGTCGCTCGGCGTCGATATTGACTCGGTCTGCGGCGGACGCGGGATCTGCGGTCGCTGCCAGGTCACCCAGGGCCTGGGCGAGTTCGCCAAACACGGGATCACGTCGGAACCTGCGCATCTCTCCGCGTTCGCTGACCTGGAGACCACCTACCGCGCGGAGAAGGGTCTCGCCGCGGACCGGCGCCTCTCCTGTACCGCCACGGTCTGCGGCGACGTGCTGATCGATGTTCCACCGGAGAGCCAGGTCCATCGCCAGGTGGTGCGCAAGGGCCTGGACGTGCGGACCTTCACGGTCGACCCGGTCGTCCGCCTCCACTACGTCGAGGTGACGCCTCCGGAGCTGGCCTCGCCAAGCGGCGACCTGGCTCGCCTGTTCGAGGCCCTCGAGCGGGAGTGGAAACTGGTCGGTCTGGAGGCCGATATCGCCGTGATCCGGGCACTCCAGCCGGCGCTCGAGGCCGGTCGATATCGAGTGACGGTCGCGGTCCACGAGGGTCGGCAGGTCATCGGTGTCTGGCCGGGCCTCCACGAAATCGCGTACGGGGTGGCCATCGATGTCGGCTCGACGACGATCGCCGGCCACCTGGCCAATCTTGCGGACGGGGCGGTCCTTGCCAGCAACGGGGTGATGAACCCGCAGATCCGCTTTGGCGAGGATCTGATGAGCCGGGTTTCGTACGCGATGATGCATCCCGAGGGGGCTGGCGAGATGACCGCCGCCGTCCGCAAGGCGCTCGACGGGTTGATCGCTTCGCTGGCGATGCGAGCCGGGATCAAGCGGGCGGAGATCCTGGAGCTCGCGATCGTGGGCAACCCGATCATGCATCACCTGCTCCTTGGGATCGACCCGACGCCGCTGGGTGGCGCGCCGTTCGCGCTGGCTACGGACCGGGCGGTCAGGACGACGGCCGCGGAACTGGGACTTCGGGCGCATCCGGGTGCGCGGGTCTATCTCCTGCCGTGCATCGCGGGGCACGTGGGGGCGGACACCGCCGGCGTGATCCTGGCGGAGGAGCCCCACCTGGCTGAGCGGCTGACGCTGGTCGTGGACGTTGGCACCAACGCCGAGATCGTGCTGGGGGATCGCCGCCGGCTGCTGGCGGCGTCGAGCCCGACCGGTCCCGCGTTCGAAGGTGCCCAGATCAGCGGGGGCCAGCGGGCGGCGCCGGGCGCCATCGAGCGCGTCCGGATCGATCGCTCGACGCTTGAGCCGCGGTTCCGGGTCATCGGGATCGATGCGTGGTCGGACGAGCCGTCCTTCGCGAACGCGATGTCGACTGCGGAGTCCGCCTCCGTCGCGTCCGCGTCCAGCGCCCCAGGGATTACGGGGATCACGGGCGTCACCGGGATCTGCGGCTCCGGGATCATCGAAGTCGTGGCCCAGATGTTCCTGGCCGGGATCGTCACGGAGGATGGAGTCATCGACGGCGCCCTGGCCACCCGGACGCCGCGGATCGTCCCCGACGGTCGGACCTTCAGCTACGTGCTCCATGAAACCGGGAGCGGGTTTGGGGGCGTGCGGATCGCCATCACCCAGAACGATGTCCGGGCGATCCAGCTCGCCAAGGCCGCCTTGTACGCCGGAGTCCGACTGCTGATGGACCAGCTCGGGGTCGATGCCGTCGACGAGATCCGCCTAGCCGGTGCGTTCGGCAGCCAGATCGACCCTACGCACGCGATGATCCTTGGCCTGATCCCCGATTGCGACGTGGCGCACGTTCGCTCGGCCGGCAACGCCGCCGGGACGGGTGCCCTGATCGCCCTTCTGTCGGGCGCGGCCAGGACCGAGATCGAGGGCGTCGTTCGCCGCGTCGAGAAGATCGAGACCGCCGTCGAGCCACGCTTCCAGCAGCATTTCGTGGAGGCGATGGCGTTCCCGCACAAGACGGCGTCCTTTCCGAACCTGGAACGCGTCGTCACCCTTCCGGAACGCCACTCGGGCGTCGGCGCCGGGGCAGACGCGTCTCGGGCGCGCGACGAGCGCCGCCGTCGACGCACCGTGTCGGCAGGCAGCAGGGAGAGCCGTTGATGGACGACACCCGCCGGCAACGGTCCGGGGGCCGGGCGGCCCGACAGGCCCTTCGCTTGGCCTCCCATGCCGAGCACGTCCCGTTCCTGACCAGGAAGCTCGCCCCATTCGAAGTCCTCAACGAAGAGGGCCTGTCGCTGATCGAGCACAACGCGGACACGATCCTCCAGGAGGTCGGCCTCGAATTCCGTGGTGACGCCGATGCGCTCCGCCTCTTTCGCGAGGCCGGCGCAGACGTTCAGGGGGAGCGAGTGCGCTTCCCGCGTGGGATGTGCCGGCAGATCGTCGGGGCGACCGCCCCGCGCCAGTTCACCCAATACGCTCGCAACGAGGCGCGCAACGTGGAGATCGGCGGCGCGCACACCGTCTTCGCCCCGAACTATGGCTCGCCGTTTGTCCGGGACCTGGACCGCGGCAGGCGCTACGGGACGATCGAGGACTTCCGCAACTTCGTGAAGCTAGCGTATGCCTCGCCCCACATGCACCACTCGGGCGGGACGGTCTGCGAGCCAGTCGACGTGCCAGTCAACAAGCGCCACCTGGACATGGTCTATTCGCATATCCGCTACAGCGACAAGCCGTTCATGGGTTCGGTCACGGCGCCTGAGCGGGCGAGGGACACGGTCGAGATGGCACGCCTGACGTTTGGGGCAGACCATCTCGAGGACCACACCGTGATCCTCAGCCTGATCAATGCCAATTCTCCGCTCGTCTGGGATTCGATCATGCTCGGCGCCGCGCGCGCGTATGCCGAGGCGAACCAGGCGACCCTCCTGACCCCGTTCATCCTCGCCGGCGCGATGGCCCCGGTGACCGCCGCCGCGGTTTGTGCGCAGACGCTGGCCGAGGCCCTCGGTGGGATGACGTTCGTCCAGCTCGTTCGGCCTGGGGCACCAGTGGTCCTGGGCAGCTTCGCCAGCTCCATGTCCATGCAGTCGGGGGCGCCAACGTTCGGGACCCCAGAGCCGGCGCTGGTCCTCTATGTCATGGCCGCCCTGGCGCGTCGCCTCGGCGTGCCCTTCCGATCCGGTGGCTCGCTGTGCGCCTCAAAGACTGCCGACGCGCAGGCGGCCTACGAATCGGCCGCGACCCTCCAGCCGACGATCCTGGCCGGGGTCAATTTCGTGCTCCACGCCGCCGGCTGGCTGGAGGGCGGTCTGTCGGTCGGCTACGAGAAATTCATCATGGATGCAGACCAGTGCGGAATGATGGGCGTGTTCGTCAACGGCGTGGATATGTCGGAGAACGGCCAGGCCCTGGACGCCATCCTGGCGAACCCGCCGGGCCAGCACTTCCTCGGCACCGCCCACACGCTGGCCAATTTCGAGACTGCCTTCTACCGCTCCGAGATTGCGGACAACAACAGCTTCGAGCAGTGGCAAGAGGACGGCTCGCTTGATGCCGCCCAGCGCGCCAACGTCATCTGGAAGCGAATGCTGGCCGAGTACGAGGCGCCGCCGATCGATCCCGCGATCGACGAGGCCCTGCTCGATTTCATCGCCCGCCGCAAGGCCTCGATGCCGGATTCGGAGGTCTAGCTCGTGATTGATGGACGCGTTGCCGTGGATCCCGGCCTCGACCACTCGCATAACCGCATCAGCAGACTGGTACCCAGAGGATCGGGTCGGTGGATCGGGTCGCGGCCTCGAATCCACGCTCGGCGACAGCCGGATATGGCGCGGACGAGCCTGTTTCGGGCCGTGGAAGCCGAGATCACCTACGTACCAGTCTGGGGGCGTGGTTTTGCGGAGATCCGCTGCCCCTGCGGCAGCGTTGACCGCACACTCGTCATGGGCCAATAAGGCCATGCTGTTCCGTCGTCGGCGAACGCTCTCGGAGTCACAGGCCGCCGCGCTCGCGGGCGTGCTCCAGGCGCCCACCTTCGAACTCGTGCCGCTCAAGAACGCGCTCGACCAGGCGGCCTTTCTGCCGGACGGAGCGACCGTCTCGGTGACCGCCTCGCCGGCCAAGGGACTCGAGGCGACGGTCGCGCTGTGCGAGGCGCTCCAGTCGCGTGGATTCCTGGCTGTGCCACACCTGTCGGCGCGAATGGTCCGGGACCGGTCCCACCTGATCGATCTGATCGCCTGGCTCGAGGGCGCCGGTGTCGATCGGGCATTCGTGGTCGGGGGCGATGCCAAGGAACCGGGCGCCTATCCGGACGGTCTGGCCCTGCTGCGCGAGATGGCCGAAATTGGCCACCCACTCCGCGAGATCGGGATTCCGGCCTACCCGCAGGGTCACGCATTTATCGCCGATCGGCCGCTGCTCGACGCGCTCCGGGCCAAGGCCGAGTTCGCGAACTACATGACGACGCAGCTCTGCTTCGACCCGGCCGCGATCGCGATCTGGATCGCCGCACGGCGTGCGGAGGGCATCACCCTGCCGGTCCATATCGGCGTACCGGGCGTGGCCGAACCGCAGAAGTTGCTGGCGATCAGCGCCCGGATCGGGGTCGCCGATACCCATCGGTTCCTCATCAAGAACGTTCGGTTCGTGACGAAGCTGGTCCGATCCGGTGGCTTCTACCGCCCGGACGGCTTGCTGGCGGGCCTCGCCCCGGACATTGCCCGGCGTGAGGCCGGGATCGTGGACCTGCACATGTATACGTTTAACGCCGTGGACACGTTTGAGGCCTGGAGGCGGGTATACCTGGAGCGGCTCCACAGCGGGACGGCGATCCCGGCTTGACCCGGACACGGGAGGCGCTCGTCGAGGCGTTCAGTTCGTTCCCGTCGCGGCTGGCGGCTGCGGCAAGGATCGCCGCCCCGCCACCGCCCGCCGAGTGGAGCGTCGCCGAGATCACCCGCCACCTGATCGCGGTCGAGGTCGAGGTATGGTCGGCGCGCTTCGCGCAGGTCGCCTCCGAGGACGAGCCGCGCTGGGCCTGGACGGAGCCGGGTCTGGCGTCGGGGTTTGACGGCGAAACGCTCGACTCGATCCTCGCAGCGTTCGCGGCGGCGCGGGCGACCACCGTCGCGGTCGTCCACACGCTCGATGCGGTGGGGTGGTCGCGTGCCGGGATCCATGCCACGTACGGCCGGCTTGATATAGCGGGTCTATTGCGATTGGCTACGGACCACGACGCCGAACATCTCGAGGCGATCGGGCTGGCCTGGTGAAGCGTCGCCGTTGACCTGCGGCACGTCAGCGGGTCGTCGCGAACCCGCGCCAGGGTGCGTGTGGGCGCCACACCGTCGACCCGCTGGAGCCACCGAGTTGCCATCCGTCGCCGCACCCCCTGGCGTCCTCTGCCTTCTGATCGCCGCCTGCGCGCCCGGCCCGTCGCAGCCGGTTCAATCGCGATCCCCGGACACCAAGGTCAATCGGGACCGATCGCGGCGATCTCGACCTCGGCCTCGTCTCCGACGCCCACGCCGGCCACGCTCATCATGGCCTTGCTCACGCCGAGCGCGAGCCTGCCGCCGCCTGCCGGCATGACGTTCGCTGCGAACTCAACGCCGAGCATCCTGCCGCGGACGCGCTGCTGCTGGACGCGCTGCTGATTGAGCCCGCCAAAGGCCTGTATGAGCCCGCCAGGGATGTCCGCGACCGCGAGCCCGCTCGCTTTGTCGGGGTTCCAGTACCGACTGTGACTCGTGAAGCGGATCGGATCCATCGCTGGACAAACTCCTTACTTGCCGAGCATCGGCATCAGACGAGCTGGATCGAAGTACAACTCGACGCGGGCGATCCGATCGTCCCGGACCTTGAACGCTTCTGCGATTGGAATGCGCGCTGGACGAACATGCAAACGTACGCATGCACGCTCCGCCTCGCGGCGCGTCCGCTATGCGCGACCCTCCGTTGCCGGTCGGATGTCCTCGGCTAACTGGAGCAGACGGCATCATCGTGGCCCCGGGAGCAGGCGCCGAGCAATCCTGTAGAACGTGCACCCGAGCCACGCTATGGCCGATGACCTGGGTCAGTCAGCCCCGGCCGTGCCCGATTACGTGCATATCGTGCTCTGGAGGCATGCTACGGCGAATCATGAGCATGCCCGGGCCCGTTTGAGCCCTTTCGAGCCGCATCCGTGCACCCGGAGCGCCCATAACATGTCTGGGACGCAAGTCGTTCAGGATCGGCGGCACCGGCACCGGCACAGGCCCGCGGCCACCAACCGGCCCCAGTTCTCGCCTACGAAGCAGGCACGGTCTGCCCGATTAGCGCCCGGGCGATCCCCAGGGCTTCCTCCATCGGCATCGCGGCGCCCTCGGCGATGAGGCCGTCGGCCGCGTCACCCAGACGCTCACGGGCGACATCTGCCGGGTCGGGCACGTGCAGGATCCTCAACGCCGCATTGGTGATACCCGTCGCCTCGCTCGCCGCCGCCGCAGCGCCGGCCAGCCGGGCGCCGGTCGCCGGGTCGTCCGAGCGCAACGCGAGATGGGCGGCCATGGCCAGGCCCGCGATCTGGTCACTCATGACGCCCGACGAGAGGCGCATCGATTCGCCGAGGTACGCCCGGCCGACCTCGAGGTCGTCGATGAAGATCGAGGCGACCGCCATCAGCATCAGGCTGTCGCGCGCCCGGATGGCAACCCCGAGTCGTCGAAACTCCGCAAGGTTCAGCGTCTCGAGGTCACGCGCGGCCCGATAGTCGCCGGCGAGCATCCCGACCAGGACGAGCGCCTGTCGAGTGCGGACCATGCCCGCGGCGTCGGCTAGCCGCTCGAAGAGGGCAAGGGCGATCTCCTCGTGCTCGCGGGCCAGCTCGATGTCCTGGTCGGCGATACCGAGGAACCCGAACTCGTAGTGCGCCTCAGCCAGGACCGCGTCGTCACCAAGGGCACGGGCGAGGTCGAGGCGCTCCGAGTAAAAGGCCCGGCAACTGGCGAAGTCACCGTTCCAGTACGCCAGGCCGCCGGCCGCCGACAGCGCACCGATCCTGGTTCGCGCATCACCCCCATTTGGATGGGCCAACAGCTCGGTGATCCAGGCGAGGCCTTCGGTGAGGCGGGCCCGAAACTGCCAGAACCGCCAGATCGCCCCGGCGATGCGCATGCCCAGGTCGGGCTCGGCGACGTCGAGCGACCAGCGCAGCGCGGATCGGAGGTTGTGTTCCTCGTGGTCCAGGATGTCGAGCCAGTCGTCGGCCTCGGCCCTGCCCAGATGAGGGCCCGCCTGCTCGGCGACACCCAGGTAGGTGAGGGCGTGCCGTCGCTCGCAATCCGGTCGCTCGCCCGCCTGGTCAAGCCGCTCCAGAGCGTACTCGCGGATGAGGACGTGGCGCCCGAATCTTGGTTCGCCATGATCGGTGGCGCCGATCCGGACCAGGCTCTTGTCGGCCATCGACTCCAGACCGGCGACGACCTCCGTCGAAAGCTCGCGACGCGGATCGACGACAGCCTCCGCCGCGTCGGCGGTCCAGCCGCCGTTGAAGACCGCCAGCCGCCGAAAGATGACCTGCTCGTCGGCCGCCAGCAGATCGTGGCTCCAGGTGATGGTTCCGCGCAGCGTGCGCTGCCGCTCGGGGAGATCGCGGGCGCCGCCTGCCAGCAGGTCAAGGCTTCGTCCGAGTCGCTCGAGGATCGTCGCCGGGGACAGCAGCCGAGTCCGGGCGGCCGCCAATTCGATGGCCAGCGGCAGGCCCTCCAGGCGGTCGACGATCTGGCGAATGACGTCGACTGCGCTCGCTCGCTCCGCGCCCGCAGGGTCGGCCTGGTGCGCCTGGGCGCGGTCCAGGAACAGCTCGACCCCTTCCTCGCGATCGAGCGGCGGAACGACGTACTCGCGCTCGCCGCTTACGCGCAGGATCTCGCGGCTGGTGACGATCAGGCGCAGTCCGGCCGACTCGCGCAGGAGCGTCGCCACAACCATGGCGGCCTCAGGCAGGAGCTGCTCCAGGTTGTCGAGGACCAGCAGCGCCTCGACCGAGCGCAGGTGATCGCGGAGCCTCGAGGCGATCGAGACGCCAGGCTCCTCGCGAACGCCAAGCTCGGCGGCGATGATCCCAACGACGAGCGCCGGATCGCGGACCGGGGCGAGATCGACGAACCAGGTTCCACCCCGGAAGCGCGGTCGAATCGCCTCCGCGAGACTCACGCCGAGGCGCGTCTTTCCGGTCCCGCCCGGCCCGGTGAGGGTCAGCAGACGGGTCGTCTGCATCACCCCGGCCAGCTTTGCGACCTCCGCCTCACGACCGACGAAGCGGGTCGGCAACGATGGCAGGTTGGACGGCAGATCCTCCGTTCGGAGCGGCCGGGCATCGTCGGTCACGCCCGGCAGCACGACTCGATAGAGCGGACGCGGATCGTCGAAGTCCTTGAGCCGGCGCACTCCCTCATCGACGATCGTCGCGCCGCTCGGCACCAAAGTAGCGGGATCGGCGACCAGGCCCTGGTGCGTTATCCCCGAGATGACGATCTGCCCGCCGTTCCCTGCAGCCGCGACCCGGGCGGCGTAGTGGACGTCGATCCCGACGTAGTCCTGTTTCGAGTCGGTCAGCCGGCCATCCCCGGTGTGGATCCCGATCCGGACGAGGACGCCGTGTCCGGACTGGCCAAGCGCTCCACCGGCGAGGTTCATCGCCATGTCGATCGCCGCCCCAACCGCGCTGCCGGCGTCCGTGAAGACCGCGAACGCGCCGTCGCCCTCGTGCTTGACGACCACGCCGCCGCGGCCATAGACCATCGAGTCGACCAGCCGATCGTGATCGCGCAGCAATCCGGCCCAGGCGTCGTCGCCGAGTCGGTGGGCGTGCCTCGTGGACCCCTCGATATCGCTGAACAGGAAGGTGACGCGGCCGGTCGGCAGGTCCATTCCTGGGCGTCAGTTCCCTCCGCGACGCGCGCGTCGGATCTGGTCGGCGTGCTCGTGGCTGTGCTTTGCATAGATCGCCAGCCACCTGTCCACCGAATAGGCGCCAGACTCGCTGTGGGTGCCCGTCCGAGCCCACTCCTCGGCCGTCAGTGTGCCGAGGAGCTGAAGGCTGGCTGCCCGCACGGCGCGCAGGACGGCGAGCGATGGTTCGATCGGGCGATCGTAGTGGAGGCGGCGCGCCCATTCAGGTTCGTCGTAGCCGGCGATGGCCGGGTTGTCCTCGGCCAGCAGGCGGCGCAGGCGGACATATCCCATCGATTCGCTGTCGGCAAGGTGGTGAATGACCTCGCGGGGCGACCACTCGTCCTGTGACGGGCGCCGGTCCAGTTCCGAGTCGCTGATCCCGGCCACGGCGTCATCAACGTCGACGGCCCCGGTCGCGTAGCGCTCGAGATGGGCGTCGCGGTCCACGTTGGTCATCGGCGATCCGGGCGGGACGCGCTCCGTGCCATCGCGGCACGATACACGACTTGACCTCGCTGGCCACGACCGACTTCGATCGAGCGATCCACGCTTCCGTTCAAGCAGAAAGCCGGTCGGGCGACCAGCGCTAGCGACCAGCGCTAGCGTTGACGACCTCCGAGCGCGGCCGTATCCTAATCCCGACGAAATCACTCGGGATTGAGGATCGTACCCTGACCGCTTCCGCGACCACACCACCCACCACGACCCAGCGCCCCACCTTCCATGGCACAGGCGCGATCGCCTTCAGCACAAAGGGCGAATATGGCGTCCGCCTGATGGTCCAGCTCGGGCGTCACTTCGGGACGGGTCCGGCGTCGCTCGCGGAGATCGCCGCGGAGGAGGATCTCCCTCGCGCCTACCTGGAGCAACTGGTCGCCAGCCTCAGGGACGCCGATCTCGTCGCCAGCACCCGCGGCGCGCACGGCGGCTACGAACTCACGCGACCGCCCGCCTCGATTTCGATGGCCGACGTCCTGCGCGCCCTGGAGGGCCCGATCGCCCCGATGATCTGCGCGAGCGACGACCCAGAGCACGCCCTGCTCTGCGATCGCTCGGCCCGCTGCACGGTCAACGTCCTGTGGGTCCGCGTGCGCGATGCCGTGACCGGCGCCCTCAACTCGATGACGCTGGCGGACCTCGTACCGCCCAGGATCACCTCGACCTCGACCTCGACCCCAACCACCCAAGGAGCCTGACCCCCTCGTGAGCGACACCGCCGCCGCCCCAGACCAGCTCGTCATCCGCGGCCTGCGCGTCGCGCCGATCGCCCATCCCGAGACCGAGATCCTCCAGGGGATCGACCTCACCGTCGGCAAGGGCGAGGTCCACGCGATCATGGGCCCCAACGGCTCCGGCAAGACGACCCTTGCGTACGCGCTGATGGGCCATCCCGCATACGTCGTGAAAGGCGGCACGGTGACCTGGCAGGGCCGCGACCTCCTCAAGCTCAGCCCCGACAAGCGCGCACGTCTGGGCATCTTCCTCGCCTTCCAGTACCCGACCGCCATCCCCGGCCTTAGCGTAGCGAGCTTCATCCGCTCGGCGCTCAATGCCAAGCTCCAGGGGATCGACAAGAACCCGGACGTCGACCCCACGGACCCGATGCGCGGTGGCATCTCCATGCGCGACTTCCGCAACAAGATGCGCGAGAAGATGGCGATGTTGCGGATGGACGAGGGATTCGCCTCACGCTACGTCAACGAGGGCTTCTCCGGCGGTGAGAAGAAGCGTCTCGAGATGCTCCAGATGGCGGTTTTGGAGCCCGAGATGGCGATCCTCGACGAGACCGACTCAGGGCTGGACATCGATGCGCTGCGGATCGTGGCCGAGGGCGTCAATGCGATGCTCAACCCGAACCTCGGCGTCTTGCTGATCACCCACTACCAGCGACTGCTCAACTACATCACCCCGGATGTCGTCCATGTGCTGGCCCAGGGCCGGATCGTCAAGTCCGGTGGCAAGGAGCTGGCACTGCGCCTCGAGGACGAGGGTTACGGCCCGATCCTGCGCGAAGCTGGCCTCTCGCCGGACCTGCCCGACGAGGCGCTGCTCGTCCCCCAGGCGCCGGCTGGTGCCGAGCGCGAGCCCGTGGAGGCCGCCCGCTAGCCGGGCGAGATCACCGATGGCGATCGAGACGACCAGCCAGGCCAACAGCCAGGCCAGTTCTGAACCTGCGACCGCTGCCCCTCTCCCGATCGCCGCGCGCACCTTCGATCCACACGTCGTCCGCCTCGATTTCCCGATCCTCGACCAGGAGATCAACAGCCACCGGCTCGTCTACCTCGACTCCGCATCCACCAGCCAGAAGCCGCGCGCCGTCCTCGAGGCGATGGACACCTACTACCGCGAGTACAACGCCAACGTCCATCGCGGGATCTACACGATCGGCGAAAAGGCCACCGCGGCGTACGAACAGGCCCGCGCCAGGGTCGCCCGGTTCATCAATGCGCCGGACAGCCACGAGGTCGTCTTTACCCGCAACGCGACCGAGGCGATCAACCTGGTCGCCTATTCGTGGGGCCGCCGGAACGTCGCCAAGGGCGACCAGATCATCCTCACGGAGATGGAGCACCACGCCAACCTCGTCCCGTGGCAGCTCCTGGTCCAGGAGAAGGACGGCGACCTCGAATTCATCCCGATCACGGACGACGGGATCCTCCGCCTCGATGTCTTCGAGGTGCTCCTGCGCCTCAAGCCGAAGCTGGTCGCCTTTACCCACGTCTCGAACACGCTCGGCACGATCAACCCGGTCCGCGAGATGACCGAGATGGCGCACGCGGCCGGCGCGCTCGTCCTGATCGATGGCGCCCAGGCGGTCCCGCATGTGCCGGTGGATGTGACGGCGATCGGCTGCGATTTCTATGCCTTCAGCGGCCACAAGATGCTGGCGCCGATGGGCTCCGGCGCGCTGTGGGCCCGGCGCGAACTGCTGGAGTCGATGCCCCCGTTCCTCGCCGGCGGCGAGATGATCCGCGAGGTCCACCTGCGCCGCTCCGAGTTCAACGAGATCCCCTGGAAGTTCGAGGCGGGCACGCCGGCCGTCGGGGACGCGATCGGGCTGGGTGTTGCGGCCGAGTACCTCGGGGCGCTGGGCATGGCTGCCGTCCGCGAGCACGAGCGCGACCTCGTGGCCTACGCCCTAGACGTGCTCCCGCGTCAGGTGCCCGGGATCGAGCTCTACGGCCCGCTCGACCCTGACCGGCGTGGCGGAGTGGTCCCGTTCAACCTGCCGGGCATCCACCCGCACGACGTCGCCCAGGTCCTCGACCGCTACGGCATCGCCGTCCGCGCCGGCCACCACTGCACGATGCCGCTCCACGAACGCCTCGACCTCGCGGCTACCGCGCGAGCTTCATTCAACGTCTACTCGACCCGCGAGGACATCGATGCCCTGGTCGCGGGCCTCCTGGGGGTCCAGAAGGTCTTCGGCGCCTGAGGATCGAACTCTGCGAATCGGAGCGTTGCTGACCCGTTCAGTTCCTTGACGTTGGCGGTATGCGAGTCGTACCATCGAGGTATGAAAACCACGGTCAGCGAGAAGGGCCAGATCACGATCCCGAAGCGCCTGCGGGATCGCCTCGGGCTGCGCCCCGGCACAGTCCTGGACTTCGAGGAGGCTGAGGGCAGACTGATTGGTCGCCGGCTCGCGCCCGTAGATACGCTCGATGAGCTTTACGGGACTCTGACGCTGCCCGAGGGCGGGACCGACGCATTCCTTCGGGAGATCCGGGGACCGGGTCCGGACGAGGATGAACCGGCTTGATCACCGCTATCGATTCGAGCGTGCTGATCGACATTCTTGGTGCTGATCCGCAGTTCGGGCGTGCCTCCCTCGCCGCTGCGAGGCGATGTCGGAACGAGGGCCCTCTCATCGCTTGCGACGCCGTCTGGGCCGAGGTTCTGGCGGCGTTCCCGGACACCTCGAAGACCGAGGCGTCACTCGCGCGCATCCCGATCGAGTACTCCGCGATCGTGCAGAGTGCCGCTAGCCGGGCTGGCGTCGCATGGCGAGCCTATCGGCGTCGCGGTGGACCTCGTGAACGTGTTGTTACGGACTTCCTCGTCGGTGCGCATGCCGCCGAGCAGGCCGACCGATTGCTGACGAGGGATCGCGGATTCCACAGGGCCGCGTTCGCGGGCCTGACGATCGTCGACCCGTCTCGCTGAACTAAACCGGCGACTGACGCTCGCGAACGTCCCACGAGTCGGTTTCAGCCGGCGCGGGCGATCCGTGGCGTGGTCGAGCCGAGCAACTTCTCCTCGAACCGCTTCGCTGCCGCGTCCAGCGTCTCAAGATGCTCCTCGAGCTTCTTGCGGGCCGCCTCGGCGGCCGCGTCGAGCCCATCCAGCTCGAAGATCCGCCAGTGCCCGATGATCGGCAGGAGCACCTCGTCGCGATGGACACGGAGGTCATAGATCCCGGCCTTGGCGATTGTCGCGGCCTTGCGCAGGAACCCGGGGATTCCGGCACCTGGCATCTGGAACGCGAGCACCTCGTCCACCACCGCGCGGACCGCCGCTGATGGATCGATCTTGATCGCGGCAGCCAGGATGTCGCGGTAGAAGACCATGTGGAGGTTCTCGTCGGCCGCAATCCGGATCATGATCTTGTCGGCGACCGGGTCGTCAGAGTAGCGGCCCGTGTTGCGGTGGGCGATCCGCGTCGCAAGCTCCTGGAACGCGACGTAGGCGAGGCCGCGGAGAAGGCCCGGCGAGTCATGGTTGTAGCCCTGCTGAAGCTGGGTCATCCGACCACGCTCGAGGGCGATCGGGTCGATGTTCCTCGTGACCGTCAGGTAATCGCGGAGGACGATCGCGTGGCGGCCCTCCTCAGCCGTCCAGCGTCCGACCCAGTTGATCCACGCGCCGTCACCCTTGCCGAACATCCCATGGATCAGGCGGTGGTAGCTCGGTAGGTTGTCCTCGGTTAGCAGGCCGATCTCGAACGCTGTCTGGGCGACCCCGGTCAGGCGTGGCTGGTCGGGGGTCCACGGTTCCTTGTCGAAGTCGCGGCCGAGGCGGTACGGGATGTACTCGTGGGGGAACCACTCCTGGGCGACCCTGGCGTGGCGGTCGTACAGGCGCCCGGCTTCGGGCTCGAGCTCGGTCAGGAGGCCGATGTCGTCGAAGGGGGACGCAGTCTTGTCGAGCGGCCTACGACTCATGACTTGTTCTTCCTCCGGTGGGGCCAGGGTGACGTGCGTCCGACTTCGCTCCGAGTGCAGAGTGTATTCACATCCGAGGTTGCCCTCGTTCGCACGACTCGGCCGAGCCGCCTACTCCAGGCATCCGAAGTCGAAGTTCGTCGGCGACCGAGCCCGACCCGACCAGCCAGCCGCGTCAGTCCACCGTTTGGCTACGCTCGACGCTCGCCTCGGCCCGGATCGGTTGAGGCCTCGATCTCGAAGGGGTTCACGATCAGCACACCTCCGATGGTTGCGCCTGTGGCGAGATCCTCGGTCAGCAGCGTTGAGCAACCGCCGTCACGTGCGGCCTGGATGATCAGTGCGTCCCAGAACGAAAGCGCATGCATCACCCGCAGCGCCAAGGCCTCCTTCAAGGCACCAACACCGGGGGTGACGATGTCGAACCGTGAGTACAGATCGATGCGGCTTTGCACCAGGCTGTCGGGCAGAGCGAGTTTCTTCAGCCCGGCTGCAGCGAATTCATGCAACACCTGCATCGAGATCACACCAGATCCTGCACGCAGCTGCTCAGCAATCAGCGCCAGTGCGATGGACTGCTTTTCGGGATCGGTTGGTGAGTCCGCGTAGAGAAGGATGTTCGTATCGATGAAGCTACGGGCGCTCATGCAGCTCTTCGCGATCGAACTTCCAGCGGTCCTCGCCAGCGGGCCGGCTCCGCGCTGATTGCTCGAACGCTGCCAGCTCCGCGTCGAGCTGATCGCGGCCAGCCAGGCGTTCGAGATAGAGCCGCACGGCCTGGTTCAAGCTCATGCCCATGCTCTTGGCGGCGCGTCGTGCGTCCTCGGCTAGTTTTTCATCGATGGCGAGGGTGATGTTCACAGGGACTCCACAGGATACGTGTCCACATCATACGTGCTCGTACCATTCGGTCAAGTACGAGGTTGTCGATCGTCGACCCGGCTGATTGACCTGCGGTTTCGCCACCGTGTCAAGGGGCAGCCGGCATTCCAATGGGGTTGGCTACGGGCCACCACGGGCGTCCGAGCGGTCGTCATCCTCAACCAGGTTGGCAGCTTCGACGCGTTTCGGCCGCCGCCGACCGAGGTTGCCAGGGTGGTTGGAGAAATCGGCACCGGTGTAGCGCGTAGACCCATGGGGTTGGAATCGCCGATGGCTCGGTGGCGGGGCACAGGCTCGGTGGCCGGGACAGGCGCATATCCGACCCCGGTAGTCGGGATTGGCGTCTCGCGGTACACTCGGGCGAGCATGGACGACCTGTATCGCGACTACATCCTGGAGCACTATCGGCGGCCCCACAACTTCGGGGTCATCGAGGACGCGGACGCCAGCTATGAGGGCGCCAATCCGCTGTGCGGCGATCGGATCACGCTGATGCTGGGCGTGAAGGACGGGATCGTGGATCGCGTCGGGTTCACCGGTCGGGGTTGCGCCATTTCCCAGGCCAGTGCCAGCCTCCTGACCGACGAGATCAAGGGCAAGCCCCTGTCCGAGGTGACCGGCTTCCGCGCCGACGACCTGCTCGAGTTGCTGGGGATCGAGATCAGCCCGGCCCGCCTCAAGTGCGCCATGCTCAGCCACGACAGTCTCCAGCACGTCTTGTCGGACCTGGGCGCCGCCGATCCGACCAACCGGACGCCGAGCCCGGCCGAGGCTGGCGCATGACCCGGCGCATGACCGGGCGCACGACCGGGCGCACGAGCCCGCTTGGCGCATCCGCCACGAGCTGGATCGAGCGCCGCTGCAGGTGTCGTCGGCCGGCCTGAGCCGGCGCACCCAGCCCAGCGGATCGGTCCGCGGGCATCCACCTCCCAACCCACCGCCCTGGCGTCGAACCGGCTGCCAGCCCGTCGATC
The DNA here is from genome assembly GCA_964427285.1 of uncultured Anaerolineaceae bacterium. Lineage (GTDB taxonomy): Bacteria > Chloroflexota > Limnocylindria > Limnocylindrales > CSP1-4 > SPCO01. The sequence continues at coordinate 24,264 of CAYRTS010000006.1, read as the reverse complement.
ATCGGAGCCCAACGCCCATGCCAAAGACCTTCTCAGACCTCATGCGAGCGGCCAGAGCCGAGATCCGCGAGGTGACCCCAGCCGAGGTCACCCTGCTGCTCGAGGCGCCGGTGCCGCCCGTCCTCGTCGACGTGCGCGAGGCCCACGAGTGGGAACAGGGCCACATCGACGGCGCCGTCCACGTCGCCAAGAGCTATCTCGAGCAGGGCATCGAAGGCGATCTGCCGGATCGCTCGCGGCCCGTCGTGCTCTATTGCGCGGGAGGCGTGCGCTCGCTGTTCGCCGCCCAGACGCTCAGCCAGATGGGCTACGAAACGGTTGCTTCGATGAGTGGCGGCTTCCAGGCCTGGAAGTCGCAGGGCCTCAAGTGGACGACGCCGCCGTCCCTCACGCCGGACCAGCGGCAGCGCTATAGCCGGCACCTGCTCATCCCGGAGGTCGGGCTCAACGGTCAGGCTCGCCTCCTCGGCTCAAAGGCCCTGATCATCGGCGCCGGCGGTCTCGGCTCGCCGGCGGCGCTCTACCTCGCGGCGGCCGGAGTCGGCACGATCGGGATCGTCGACTTCGACATCGTCGACATGTCCAACCTCCAGCGCCAGATCATCCATTCGACCGCCCGGGTCGGCCAGAAGAAGACCGAATCCGCGCGCCTGACGATCGAGGGGCTGAACCCGGACGTGAAGGTGGTCGCCCACGACGAAATGCTGGTCGCCGACAACGTGCAGCGCCTGATCGCGGGCTACGACGTGATCCTCGATGGGACCGATACGTTCGAAACCCGCTACATCGTCAACGACGCGGCGGTCGCGGCCGGCATCCCGGTCATCCACGCCAGTGTGTTTCGCTTCGAGGGGCAGCTCACCACGTTCATCCCGTACCAGGGCCCGTGCTATCGGTGCCTCTATCCCACCCCACCGCCGCCGGAGCTTGCGCCCGGCTGCTCGGTCGCTGGGGTGCTCGGTGTCGTTCCCGGCATCCTCGGGTTGCTCCAGGCCAACGAGGCCATCAAGGTGCTCCTCGGGATCGGGCAAACGCTGGCGGGTCGTCTGCTCCTGTTCGATGCCCTCGAGACGGAATTCACCGAGTTGAAGCTTCGCCGCGACCCGAAGTGCCCGGTCTGCTCCGACGACGCTGTCGCGGCGCGCAAGGCCGGTCGTCCACTCGCCCTCTCCAACGTCGGCGACGATGCGCCCTTCCTGATGTCGATGTCCGGGCTCGCCGGCAAGGTGGCGCCTGAGGCTCGCGCGTGAGCACGGTCTTCATCCCCGCCGTTCTGCGCCCCAGCGTCGGCGGCGTCAAGTCGCTCGAGCTCGACGGTGACTCGATCCGCGGCGTGGTCGACGCACTGGTGGCGAAGCATCCGTCGCTCGGGTCGCAGCTGCTGACCGAGGACGGGGATCTCAACCGGTTCGTCAATGTCTATGTGAACGGCCAGGATATTCGCTACCTTGCCGGACTGGACACGCCGGTCGCCCCCGCCGACGAGGTTCGCCTGCTCCCGGCGATGGCCGGGGGCTGAGGCGAGTGGCCATGCCGGCACTTCGAGCGTTCGAGCCCGACGACGAAGGCGACGAGGCCGGGGCTGACTCGGTGCGGCACCCGCACGTCCACGCCCACGACGACGCGCCACGCCACGGCGGGCGGTTCGACAGCATCCTCGATGCGATCGGGTACACGCCGCTGGTCGAGATCCCCCGGATGTCGCCCAAGCCTGAGGTGCGCATCTTCGCCAAACTGGAGATGCTCAACCCGACGGGCTCGGTCAAGGATCGAGTCGCGAAGTACCTCGTCGAGGACCTCGAACGGCGAGGCCTGCTCCACGAGGATTCGATCATCCTCGAACCGACTTCGGGCAACACCGGGATCGCCCTGGCGATGATCGGGCGGCGCAAGGGCTATCGGGTCGCCCTGGTCATGCCGGACAATGTCACGAATGAACGGCGCCAGATGGCGGCGCTGTTCGGGGCGGAGGTGATCGACTCACCGGGGGCGCTGGGGAGCAACGGGGCGATCACCCTGGCCAAGCACCTGGTCAGCAAGGACGAACGGTTCGTGATGCCGTACCAGTACGGCAACCCTGCCAACCCGCTGGCCCACTACGAGACGACCGGCCCGGAGATCCTCGCGGACTGCCCGGAGATTGATGTCTTCGTCGCCGGGTTGGGCACATCCGGAACACTGATGGGCGTCTCGCGCTACCTGCGCGAGCAGAAGCCGGGAATCCGGGTGGTCGCCGCCGAGCCGATGCCCGGCGAGCTGGTCCAGGGGCTTCGGTCGCTCGACGAGGGGTTCATCCCGGAAATCCTGGACCCGTCGCTCATCGACCAGAAACTGCTCGTCTCCAACCGTGATGCGCTCGCGGCGTTGCGCGACCTCGTCTTCCGGGAGGGCATCTTTGGCGGGCCGTCCTGCGGGGCGGTGCTGGTGGCCGCGGCGCGCGTCGCGCAGGGCATGGATCGCGGCACGATCGTGGCGCTCCTCCCCGACGGCGGCTGGAAGTACCTCTCAGCAGGCACCTTCTCGACCAACCTGGACGAGATGGAGGAAGCCCTGGAGGGCGGCGTCAACTGGTGGTAGGCGGCGTTGACTGCGATATGACCACTGACTATAGACGCACCGGGGAGGTCGATGTCATCTGGTGAGCATCCGGGGCCGGCATCGGCCGTCCTCCCGGCCGCAATTCGCGAGGCGATCGTCGATCACATGCAGGCCGAGTACCCCAATGAGGGGTGCGGGCTGATCGTCGGGTCGGCGTCGGCTGGGGAGGGAGGCGTGGCGCTCCGCTTCGAGCCGACGCGCAACGCGACGGCCTCACCGTACCGCTACGAGATCGACGCGATCGATCTCCTTCGCCTCACGATCGCAACCGACGACGCGGACGAGGTCTTCTGGGGGATCGTCCATTCGCACACGCACACGCCGGCCGTACCGTCACCGACAGACCTTGGGCTGGCGTTGTATCCCGATGCGCTCTACCTGCTGGCCTCGCTGGCGGAGGATCAGCGCGACCCGGTCACGGGCCGCCCCGGCGTGCGCGCCTGGCGGATCGTTGACAGGACCATGTACGAGGTGGAACTGGAGTCGTAACGGCACGCCGCGCTCGCTCCGCCTCATCGGTTGGCCTCAGCGTGGGCGGCAGCCCGTCAGCCGAACAGGCCGACCAGTTCGCCGTCCTCCGGGTGGGGCGCCCCGTCGAGCACGGGAGCCACGACCTCCCGGACGATCAGGACCGAGCATGGAGCGTGGAGCAGCACGTTGCGGGCCACGCTGCCCAGGATCAGCCGGCGCAGGCCGGTCTGGCCGCGTGACCCAACCACGATCAGCCCGGTCTCCCGCTCCCGGGCAACCGACACGATCTCGTGGGCGGCGCTCCCTTCACGGACGAGCCCCATCGTCACGAATCCGTGCTCGCGCAGCCGTCCCACGGCGGCTTCGTTCTCCTCGCGGGTCATCCGCTGGAGCTCGTGGGTTGAGATCGCAAGCTGCGCCATGGCGTCTGTGTAGAGGCCCGGGGCCAGGGCGGCGGCATACGGATAGCCTTCCTCGGCCACGGTCAGGACGGTCACCGCCAGCCCGCTGAACATCGGCCAGCTCGTCAGCACGTGTTCGGCCGTCCGGGCACTGGCCGACCCATCGTCGGCAAACAGGATGGGTCCCAGCCGTTCGTCACGTGCCACCAGGACCGGACATCGCGCATGGTCCACGACTTCCGACGAGACGGAACCGAGCAGCAACTCCTCCCAGCGCCCATGCCCGCGATGACCAACGACGATCAGATCAGCCGGCATGGCACGGGCTTCGTCGAGAATGGCGCTCGCCGCGCGCCCGCGGACGAGCACGGGTTCGATCACCAGATCGGAGCGGGCCGAGCGGATCTCCCGTTCGGCGGTCTCGAGCGCGTCCCGATGAGCGCGCAGGACATCCTCCTCGAGCTGGTCGGCGTCCGGCAACGCATCGACCGCCCAAGGGACCCCGAGGATCTCGGCCCGGGTCGGGGCAACGCTCACAATCCGAACGTGGCCGCCCTCACGCCAGGGCAGCGCAGCCACCAGATCGCGGGCCTGGCCAGCCGCCAGAGAGCCATCGGTTGCAAGCAGGATGCGCATGGCGACCTCCTTCGACGGCCTTGATTGTGTGCGCTCGTTCAGTCGCGCACCATGTGACGAATGGCCCGAATTGGGGCTCCAGCCGGCCCCATGTCGCCGGCCGCGAGCCCGCCGATCCGTTCGATCAAGCGATCCATGAAGGTCGCCACGTCCGCAGAGACGGCCACGTCCAGGTTGGGCGGTTTGCCCGTGAGCTTGCGACGGTCTGCAACGGTCATGCCCGTGGTGAGCGAGCCCCGGGTCTCGACGTCCACGTAGAGCGGCTCCGTGCCGACCAACCGGCGATCGAGCGCGGCGGCGACGACCAGCGGATCGTGGATGAAGGCGCCGTAGAACCCGTCGTACCGCTGATGGAACTCCATGTAGTAGCGCAGGGCATCGGCCACGTAGCGCACGATCGGATTGCTGGCCACCGAGCGCGTTGCGAGCATGGGATCCTCGCCTCGGGCTAACGCGATCGAGTCATCCGGTCTGCTGCCGGCCCGACGGGCCAGCCGAACGACATCCTCAGGCATGATCCGCGCCAGTTCCGTCACGTCAAGCCCCATCGCCAGCGGCCGCGGGATCGTCGGGTCTGCGGCCATTGCCACCGACCAGCCCCGGAAGACGATCTCGGCGGCCTCAGGATCGCAGTGGATGTTCCACTCGGTCGTCGGCGTCGTGTTGCCGGGAGCGCCGAACGCGCCGCCCATCAGGGCATAGCCCCTGAGCAGCCGCGGGAGCGCCGGCTCACGCATCAGCGCGAGCGCGAGGTTGGTCAGCGGCCCCAGGGTCACCAGCGTGATCTCGCCTGGGCGCCGCCGCGCCTCGTCGATGATGAGATCCACGCCGTGCCGGTCGGAGAGCGGCCTGCTCGACGGCGGCAGCTCAGCGTACCCAAGACCATGCGGGCCGTGGGTTTCCGGGGTCGTCTCGAGCGGCCGGATCAGCGGGGACTCTCGTCCAAGGGCCACCTCCACGTCCGACCGCCCGGCGAGCTCCAGGATCGCCAGGGTGTTGACCGCGACCTGGCGCGCCTCGACGTTGCCGGACAGGCAGGTGACCGCCACGAGTTCGGCCTCGGGCGAGGCGGCAGCGTAGAGGAGCGCGAGGCTGTCATCAATGCCGGTGTCGACATCGAGGATCAGTGCGGTCGGCTGGGTCACGCCGAAAGGGTAGCGAGCCGGCGCGCCGCCTACACTTCGGCCCGTGGACCGAGCTGCGCCGATCGAGCCGCCCGCCGTCATCGGGATCCTGGGTGGGGGACAGCTTGGCCGGATGCTGGCGCTGGCCGCGCGAGCCATGGGGTACCGCATCTGGATCCTGGACCCGGATTCTGACTGCCCGGCTGCCTCGGTCGCGGATCGGGTCGTCGTCGGCGCCTACGACGACGTCGCAGCGGCGCTTCTCCTGGCCGAGGGTGCCGACGTCGTCACCTACGAGCTGGAGCACGTGGCCGCGGAGGTGGTCACGGCTGTCGCTGCGCGCCGGCCGGTTCGCCCGGGCCATTTGCCGCTCACCGTCACCCAGGACCGGTTGGCCGAGCGACGGTTTGTCGAGACGGCCGGTGTCGCGGTTGCGCCGTGGCGCGAGGTGGGGTCGCCCGCCGGGCTGCGGGTCGCCGCGACCGAGCTGGGGCTGCCACTTCGCCTCAAGGTGCCGGTCGGCGGCTACGACGGGCGGGGCCAGGTCCGGATCACCTCGCCGGCGGAGATCGACGATGCCTGGGCGATGCTCGATCGCCCAGCGGGCGCGCTCCTGCTGGCGGAACGCGAACTCGCCTTCGATGCGGAGCTATCGATCATCGTGGCGCGCGGGACCGACGGAACGGTCGCGCCGTTCCCGGTGGCGCGCAATTTGCACGACGCCGGAATCCTGATCGAGACGGTTGCGCCGGCTCCCATCCCGCCGGACCTGACCGCACGGGCGACCGCCATCGGCGTCCGCCTCGCCGAGGCGATGGACCTGTGCGGCACCTTGACGGCCGAGTTGTTTCTCCTCGCGGATGGATCGCTCGTGGTCAACGAGCTGGCGCCGCGCGTCCACAACAGCGGCCACTGGACGATCGAGGGCGCGGCAACGTCGCAGTTCGAGCAGCACATTCGGGCGATGTGCGGCCTCGGGCTGGGTTCCACGGTGGCGCTCACACCGGCTGCGATGGTCAATCTGCTGGGACACGGGCCCCGACGCGAGGCACGGCTTTGGGGCGTCGGAGCGGCGCTCCTGGACCCGGACGTCCACCTCCACCTGTACGCCAAGCGGGAGGTGTTCGAACGTCGCAAGATGGGCCATGTGACGGCGCTTGGGGCAACGGTTGACGAGGCTTTGACAAAGGGCCGCGCCGCCCTAGCCAAGCTGGCCTGGGCTCGGGACGTGGCACAACTGGACGGCCCAGGTGGCACGACGGAGGAGCGCGGGTGAGCGGCACGGGAGAATCAGACCGGTCGCGTGGTTGGGACGGCCCGGTCGTCGGGGTGGTCGGTGGCAGTCGGTCGGACTTCCCGATCCTGGAGGCGGCGATCGCGGTCCTCGAGGAACTGGGCGTCCCATCCGAGCTCCAGGTGGTCTCCGCGCATCGGACGCCTGATCGGCTGTTCAGCTATGCGGAGGGTGCCGCCGGTCGCGGGATCCGGGTGATCATCGCCGGGGCGGGCGGCGCGGCACACCTGCCTGGAATGCTGGCCGCCAAGACTCTCCTGCCGGTGATTGGCGTCCCGATCCCGACGGAGCACCTGGGCGGCCTCGACTCGCTCCTCTCGATCGTGCAGATGCCGCGCGGCGTGCCAGTTGCTACGGTCGCCATTGGCAACGCCACGAACGCCGGGTTGCTGGCGGCCGCGATCCTGGCGCTCTCGGACGAAAGCCTGAGGGCGCGGCTCACCGCATGGCGCGAATTGATGACGCAGGCCGTGCTCGACGATCCCGGGGGCCGCGCCCTGGACACGAACTGAACCCCGGCCTGACGCCTGTTCCGTGGTGCAGATGAGAAACCGTGACGGCCGGCGGTCGGTGACGAGCCCCCGCTCGTGGTCCATCACGAGTTCCCCCGCCCGGCCCAGGGGGCGATGCGACGAATCGATGAGTTGATCCACGCGGTACCCTCTGGCAGGACCCGAGAGGCCCGGGGACGGCACAGCGAGACGGGCGCCGGCTGTCGCGTTCTCGCCGAGGGACCCCACCCGTCCGGGTCCCAGGGCTGGGCCTGAACGCGGGCTGGGGGAGTCGGGCGGGTCCGGGCTGGGTTCAGGCGGTGCCCGTCCCCGAAGCTATTCGGTTGCGGCTGCGCTGACCTGGACCGTGCGCTCATCCGCGCCGCGGACCAGTTTCAGATCGAACGGCAGAGCGAGCGCGCCGAGCGCAGCAAAGAGGTCGTCCGCATCGGTCAGCGCTCGCCCACCGGCTTCCACCAGCAGATCACCGACCTCGATCCCGGCCGCCGCGGCCAGGCTGCCGTCCTCGACACCCCGGACGAGCACCCCATCACGCTCCGGCAGCCCGACCGATCGGCGCATCCGGCGAGCGACCTGCGACGGGGCGACGTCCACGCCGAGGCGGGCGCGTTGGGGGGCCTCACCGCGGGCCAGGGCATCCACCCGGGCTCGGAGCGAGGCGTTCGTCGGGAGGGCCAGGTAAAAGCCCTCGCCGATTCGATTCGTGTTGAGACCCACCAGCCGCCCGCTCACATCGAGAAGGGCACCACCGGACGATCCGGGCGCGAGCGGTGCGGTGTGCTCAACACTCCCGTCGATCCGTCGGCCGCCGGGACCTCGGAATCCCCGCGCGACCGCCGACACGAAACCGAACGTCACGCGCGAGCCTCCACCCTGGCTGGCTGCGGCGCCGAGGACGGCCGTGCCAACGCCCAGGGCGTCACCATCGCCCCAATCGATGGCGGCAGCACCGGCCGTTTCCGTATCGACGACGGCGAGATCCCCGTCGCCATCCACCGCGGCCACCGTTCCCGTCACCCGGCGACCATCCGAGAAGATGATCGTCACTTCGTCCCCGCGCAGGTTGTGGGCATTGGTCAGCACCTTGCCCGGAGCCAGGACGATGCCGGATCCGCGCGTCCCGCGACCGATCCCGACGATTGACGGGCCGGCGCGTTCGGCGACGGAGGCGACGGCTGTCTGGAGTTCTTCGATGGCGCTCATCTGGTACAGCTCCCGTTGCTATGCGGATAGTGACTTGCTCCTTGCAATCTACTACGGACACCCCACGATGACAAGCCCTCGACCTGCCCGTACCATCGGTCCATGCCAGAACCGCCTGAGCCCAGAGCCGCACCGACCCCGCTGGAGGCCGCGCTGGAGCGGGTCGGGGATCGCTGGAGCCTGCTGCTGGTCGAGGCGCTGCTGGACGGCGCGCGGCGGTTCAACGAGCTCGCCGACGCGCTCCCCGCGATCGCACCGAATATCCTCGCCGATCGACTGCGCCGGCTGGAGCGCGAGCGGATCCTCGTTGCGACGCCCTATCAACAGCGGCCCCCACGGATGGCCTACGGGTTGACGACCGACGGTCGCGACCTCGCCTCTGCGCTCCGGCTGCTGGCCGACTGGGGCGCCCGGCGTTCCGAGCGATCGGATCCGATCCACCATGACCGCTGCGGGACTCCAATCGAGACTCGCTGGTGGTGCCCCACCTGCTCGGTCAATCTCGATGACCCAGCCGGCCTCGACACGCGCTCGTTGTAATCAGGCACCCGGGTGCCGATTCCGGCGACCACGACCCCGCGCCGCGCCCCCCGCCCCACGCGCCACCGCGTCCGCGCCACCGCGTCCGCGCCACCGCGTCCGCGCCACCACGCCGCGCCACCGCGCCCGCGGGGGCGCTACCCGCCGATCCCGAGGGGGGCGACCGGGTCGTTGGCCGGCCGGCCCAGAAAGTAGCCCTGGCCGTAGTGGACGCCGAGCACCCGCAGGGTGTCGAGTTCCGAGGCGGTCTCGATGCCTTCAGCGACGAGCGCGATCCCCATCTCATTGCCGAACGAGACGAGGGCGGACGCGAGTGCCCGGCGCGCCCGGTTGGTGTCCACGTCGCGGGTGATGGAGATGTCGATCTTGATGACGCTCGGCTCGAGTTGCAGGATGTGGCGCAGCGAGGCAAATCCTGCGCCGGCATCGTCCACGGCGAGCCCGGCGCCGCGTTGGCGGATCCCTGCCAGGGCGGTACGCAAGGCGTCGTAGTCCGCCACCTCGGCATGTTCAGTGACTTCCAGCACGAGCCGCTTGGGCGGGATCCCGGCGAGGGCCATCGGCAGACGATCGGACAGCACCGACTTCGGCGATAGATTGAGCGAGAGGTACGCGCCGCCCGGCAGATCGGCGAACCGGGCGACCGCGGGGCGGAGCGCGGCGAACTCCAGCTCCTCGAGTAGTCCCACCTCGCCGGCCGCGTCGAACCACTTGTCGGGCGTTCGACGCGGTTCGAGCTCGAAGCGAGACAGTGCCTCGAAGCCCACGGCGCGACCGGTCCCGAGATGCACGATCGGCTGGAACACGGGCCGGATCGCACCGGGCAGCAGGGCGGACTGGACTTCGATCAACCTGATCTCGTGTTCCTCGGTTCGCCGCTCCTGGGCGCCGTGCTGCTCCTCCAGGTCGCTGGCGACCCTCGCCGCGATGTCGCCCGACAGCGATGCAAGCCCCCGTGCCGCGCGCTGGACCGTATCGATGATCTCCTGGATCGGGGCGCCCTTGACGATGTAGCCAAGCGCCCCGGCACGCAGCATCGCGGCCACTGAGTCCCGGTCGTTGTGCGCGGAGAGCGCCACGACCTTCGCACCAGGCGCGCGCACGGCGATCTCCCGAGCCGCGCGCGACCCGCCTCCCCCCGGCATCTTCACGTCAAGGACCACGACATCCGGACTCTCCCGGACCGCGGCCAGGATCGCCTCGTCGGCGGTGCCGGCCGTCGCCACCACGATCATGCCGCCGGCAGCCACGATGACCTCGGCGATGGCCGCCCGGACGGCCGGATCGTCGTCCGCGACAAGCACCCGAATCGGCAGCGGCTCGCCCACGCCCTACCGGCCTCCAACGCCGGCGTTCGCCGCAACCTGGAGTGTGTCGTCCCCGGCATCGTCTGCGCCCGCCGCGTCACTGAGCACCCAGGTCGTCACGGTGGTGCCGCTGTCGACGGTGCTCTCGATCCGCCACCAGCCGCCGGCCAGCTCGGCCCGCTCACGCATCGACGCCAGGCCGAGGTGACCACCTGCGCGCGGCAGCGACCCGTCCGCCGCGATCTGGAAGCCTCGTCCGTCATCGCGCACCTTGAGCCCGACGCCCCCGCCCTCGGTGGCGACCGAAACGACGATCCGCTGGGCGTGACCATGCCTGAGCGCATTGTTCAGCGACTCCTGGGCGATCCTGTACAGGACGATCCCGGCATCGTGGGACGGCTCGCCGGACAGGTCGGCCGCCAGTTCGATGACGGGGCCGTCAACGGTGCGGTGGCGTTCGATCGTCTCCGCGAGCGCGGCCGCCAGGCCCTCCCGCTCAAGGGAGGGCGGCGTGAGCCGGAAGGTCAGGTCGCGAAGGTCGTCGAGCGCTGCCCCGACGTCCGCCCGAACGGCGAGGATGTCTGTCCGTTCCAGACCGTCCGGCAGGCGTCGTGCGATGAGCTCGATCCGGATCCCGAGGGCGACCAGCGTCTGGACCGACCCGTCGTGGACGTCGGATGCGATCCGCCGGCGCTCCGTCTCCCCGGCGGCCACGACGGCCCGGGCCAGGCGGCGTCGCTGCTCGTCTACCCGGTGGAGAAAATCGATCGTTTCCTGCAGGCCGGCCGTCCGCTCGGCCACGATCCGCTCCAGGTCCGCGTTCTGCATCAGCAGCTCCTGTTCGAGGAAACGCGTTGCGAGGTGGCTCCGGATCCGCAGCAGGACCTCCAGGTGGTCAAGCGGCTTGGTCAGGAAATCGATGGCACCGAGTCTCAGCGCACGCTCCCGGGCGGCCCGCGTGGCGTCGGCGGTGAGCACCACCACCGGTAGGCGGATCCCTTCGCGATGCGGGTCGGCGAGCTGTCCGAGGATCTCGTAGCCATCGATTCGCGGCATATGCAGGTCGAGCAGGACGATGTCCGGGTGGAACTCGTTGCAGAGCGGGATCGCCTCGCGCGCGTCGTTGGTGATGGCGATGTCGGCATATCCCGTCTGGCTCAACAGCCGGTTGAGGATCGTCGTGTTCGCCGGCTCGTCGTCCACGATCAGGATCCGGGCGGTGAGGCCCGCCCCCGACAGCCCCGCCCACGCCAGTCCCGCCCCCGGCAGCTCCGCCACCACTGCCGGCAGGGCCCGGGTCGGCCCAGTCATCGACGATCCAGGGTGCTGTCGACGAGCGCGACCAGGCGCTTGACATCGAACGGCTTGGGGATGAAGTCGAGGGCGAGCGGACCGAGGGCGACCGGTTCAATCGACAGGCTGATCCGGCCGGGTCCGGGTGGCACCGGAGTCGCTGCCGCGCTCACGACGGGGCGGCGCCGCCAGCACGGCGGGCGAGGCTGTCGATCACCCGATAGAGCTCCTTCAGTTCGATCGGCTTGGCGAGGTACTGCGTGGCCCCCATCGCCAGTAATCGATCACGCACCTTCATGGTGGCCTCCGCGGAGAGGATGACGATGGGAGTGTCAGCGGTGGCCGGCTCCGCCCTCAGCCGTGCGAGGACTTCCTCGCCCGAGATGTCCGGCAGGTGCAGGTCCAGCAGGACGAGGTCCGGGTTGTGTTCGCGGGCCAGATCGATCCCCAGCCCGCCGAGCATCGCCGCGATGAGCCGAAAGCCCGTTCGCCGCTCGAGGGCTCGTTCCACCAGCCGCAGGTTGGACGGGTTGTCCTCGATGTAGAGCACCGTCGTGACGCCAACTACCGATTCAGCCGCGGCGTCGAGGGTGATCGACTCGTCCGGCATGCGCTCCGCGATCATCATCGGCGACGTCAGGGGCAGGCTGAACCAGAAGGTCGAACCCTTGCCACGCTCGCTCTCCACGCCGATCCGGCCGCCCATGGCCTCAACGAGGGACTTCGACAGTGCCATCCCGAGGCCTGTTCCCTCCACGCCGCCGCGCTCCGCTCCGAGGCGATCGAACGGGGCGAAGACGCGGTCGAGCATCGCCGGGTCGATGCCGGGGCCGTCGTCTGAGACCATGACCTTGAGGTGATCGCTGCCGTCCGGCCCGGCGACCGTCTCGGAGGTCAGCGTGACGTCCCCGCCAGACCGGTTGTACTTCACCGCGTTCGACAGCAGATTGAGAAGGACCTGACGAAGGCGCTGGCGATCGGCCAGGACGTACCCGGCCTGCGCGACTCCGGCCGTCTCCAGCCTGACGAAGTGCTCCTTTGCCAGCGGCGCGATGAGGTCGGTGACGTCCCGCATCGCCTCGCGTAGCGAGATCGCTTCAACGGACAACGTAAGCTGTCCCGACTCGATGCGGCTGATCTCCAGCACCTCATTGATCAGGTTGAGGAGGTGCCGTCCAGCGGACAGGATCTGGCCGACGCTGTCGCGCTGCTCCGGCCCGAGGTCGTCCAGCTCGAGCAGCTGGCCGAATCCGATGACGGCGTTGAGCGGCGTTCGCAGTTCGTGGCTCATCCGTGACAGGAACTCCGTCTTTGACCGATCGGCGGCCTCGGCCGTTACGCGGGCTGCGGTGATCTCGCGCTCGGCCGTCCGCTCGAATGTGACGTCGCGGCTCACCTGGGCGACCAGCTCGTCCAGCCTGATGACGTTCAGCGAGAGCACGATCGTGTGACCGGTCGCCGGGTCTACAGCCTCAAGGTCCGGCATCAATTCCGGCGCGCCGGTCTTCAGGACGCGCACGAATGTCGCGAAAGCGGCGTCGCGATGCGCCGCCAACGTGGTCTTCCGCCACAACGTCCCGATGACCTCGCTCATCGGCCGCCCGAGGATCGCGGCCGTCCGAGGGTTGGCATAGACCCGGCGGAAGTCGACCACGGCCCCTGACTCGTCGCGCACCGGATCGAAGATCGCGACTGGGGCGGCGAACGAGTCGAACAGCTCTCCCGCCCAGCGCTCCGCCTGCTGACGATCGGTGATGTCCTCCACGATGGTCCGGCTGAATTGGAACGCGCCATGTGCGTCGCGGACCGCGCTCGGATGCACACGGACCGGCAGCAGGCTGCCATCCGCCCGGACGAGGTCATACCGGATATCACGCACGGAGTCGCCCACGAGCAGCGCGTTGAATTCCCTGGCAAAGGTCTTCCTGCCCTGCTCCGTGAGCAGCTCTGTGAATTGGTGACCGATGATGGACGCCCGGTCAAGGCCGAGCCATTCGAGTTCCGTGTCGTTGACCCGGATGAAGCGGCCGTCCGGATCGAGCGAGTGGTAGCCGACGGGTGCGTTGGCGTAGAGATCCTCCACCTCCGCCAGCGCAGAGCGCAGATCCGCCAGCGCGGAGTGCAGATCCGCGGTCCGGGCGCCGAGTAACTCCTGCGCCTCCAGCAGCGTTTCGGCCACCCGGCCGATCTCGTCTCGGCCCGCCGGGAGGTTCTCCAGCGGCTCGCCAGCGGCCAGTCTCCGGGCATTCGCCTCGATCCGGCGGAGGCGGGCCACCACGCCCGAACTCAGCAGCAGGAGGGCGATAATGCCGCCGCCGACGGCGACGACGATCGTACCTGCGGCGATCAGCTGGGTCTGTGCCCGGAGGTTCTGGAACGTCGCTCGGTTCCGGTCGGTGAGCAGTCGCTGCTCGGTTGATATGGTGTCGAGCCGTGCCCGGAGGTCGTTAGTGAGGGCGTTGCCCTGGCTCATGATGCCCAGGATCGCGTCGCCGTTGGATGCCGAACGGGGAGCGACGGCCCGGAGTTGCCTAAAGAGTTCCAGGCGCCGAGCAATGAGCGGCCGAAGCGCCTCCACCCGGGCCACCTGGGCCGGGTCCTTGACGAGACGCCGAAGGACGTCCTGTACCTTCGGGATGGCGAGGATGTCCGTGTGATAGGCCCCCAGCCATTCCGGCAGACCGCTGATGAGATAGCCACGGACACTCGTCTCGACACCGTAGAGGTCCGCCAGCATGTCTCCGACCAATGCCTGGACCTCAATCGTGCGTGCCACCTCGTCTGCGGCACTCGACTCCTGTGCCCCGGAGTAGGCGAGCGCGACTACGGCAGCGCTGATTGCCAGAACGGGCACGGCGATGGCGACCAGCATTTTCGTGCGCAGGCTGCGGTCGGTCCACCAGGCGTTCAGGCGCATGATCATCGTTGCCCTATGCGGCGGAGGGCGGTCGCCCGACGGCCGAAGGGCCCCCCCGGGGGGGGGGAAAGGGGCGCGTCGGAGCGCATTTGGGCCGATTCGCCGGTTTCCGTCCCGGGCGGCCCCTGCGGGCCCCCATCGTTCGGCGTCTGCTGAGGCTCCCGGTTCATGGTGCTCCGCGTGATATGCCGCCCGCGATTGCCCCCTACAAATCCGGCCGGTGCAATGTAGCAGGAACGCAGATGAGTTTATTCCGCGTTCACTGGACCTGCGTACGCTCGGATGGCCGGAGCACCCACGGCTGCCGGCCGTTCGGCTGCCGGCCGTTCGGCGGACGGCCGTTCGGCGAACGGGCGGTACACTCGGCCCGGTGACGACGACCGATGATCCACGCTGGGAGCCGGGAATGCCGGCGCTCGATCGACAGGTGGTTCCATCCGACGCGCAGCCACCCAATCCGCTCGCTCACGGTTGGGGCCCTCCCGGCGGTGCCGCACGATCCGTTCCGGAGGTCGCGCCGACGCCGCTTCAGCGGCAGTACATCCACCTGTCCTCGATCGCCCTCATCGCCGGCGCCTGCGCGATCACTGCGCTCGAGACCGGGTCCACGTTCGCCAGCCCCCTGGTCAAGGTGTGCATCCTCGTCGGTGCACCGATCCTGATCCTGACTACGTCGGACGCTTCGCTTCGGATCTGGCGCTCCGCCTGGGCGTGGATGCCGATCAACCGGACCCGGGGCCTGTTCCGTTTCGCCTGGCTCGCGGCAGCGGGGATCGGGATCCTGGTGTTCGCCGCCGCGGCCGTGTTCGCGCTGCTGGCATGACGCCCGGTGATCGCGGTCCAGACGGCCGGTCCACGGACATCCGATCCGGGCTGGGCGTGCCGGACTGGCTTGCCGCGAGCCTGAACTACTGCTCGCGCTGCGCGGCCGAGCTGCGCCACGGCGCGGTTGACGGCGAGGATCGCCCCCGGTCCAGCTGCCCGGCTTGCGGCCACATCGCCTACGTCAACCCGCGGCTCGTCGTCGCGGCACTGCCTGTCACCGAGGACGGGCGTCTGGTCCTGCTACGCCGGGGGATCGAGCCCGGGCTCGGCGCGTGGGCGCAGCCGGGCGGCTTTCTCGAAGTCGACGAGACGGTCGGCGAAGCTGCGATCCGTGAGACGCTGGAGGAGACCGGCCTCCTCATCCGGCCGGGCGAGATCGTCGGGCTCTATACGCGCCTTGAGGCGGCCGTCGTCGTCCTCGTGTTCGAGGCGCAGGTGAACGGCGGCGCGCCGACGCTGACCCCCGAGGCACTCGAGATCCGGGATTTCGCCCCGGACGAGATCCCGTGGTCCGGCCTCGCCTTCAAGACGACCTACTGGGCGCTCGTCGACTGGCTCGCCCTGCGGCATCCGCACTTGCGTGCGCCGGAGTTCGCGGTCGGCCAGTAGGGTGGGCGCTGCCGGGCCGGAGAGCGCGGCTGGGCGCGATCGGGTCCAGAGGGCCGGGATTCGCTCCGTAGTAGTCCATCGACGCCGTTGTGCGGGGATGGGCACCGACAGGGGCGATGGACGGCGTCGCGCTCCTCACGCCGGCGTTCCCCGGCCGTCGGCTGACCGGCCTTATGCAAGAATGCGATCGTGTTCCCCGCTGCGACTCTGAGGTTCGTCCGCCTCGCGGGCGCGTTCTCGGTCTTGGTCGGGCTGGTCGTACTGGCCGGCTGGGCCCTCGACCTCCCGCTGGTCAAGTCGGTGGTCGCCGGCGCGACCAGCATGCGGGTTAACTCCGCGCTGTCGTTCGTGGCCCTCGGCATCGGACTCTGGCTGGTCTCGGGCGGGCGCTCCGGGGAGCGAGCGTATCTCGCCGGGCGGGTGTTCGGCGTCGGAGTAGCGACCCTCGGCATCCTGACCGTGGTCGAGTACCTCGCCGGGGTCAACCTGGGAATCGACGAGGTCCTGTTCATCGATCGCGACACCATCGCGACATCCAATCCGGGGCGGATGTCTCCGCTGACCGCGTTTGGATTCGTGGCCGCCGGGGCCGCACTCGCGTTCATCGATGCCCGGCCGCGTCGCGTCAGGTCGGCCCAGGCGCTCGCCGTCTTCCCGGCCCTGATCGGTTATCTGGGGGTGGTGGGATATGCCTTCGAGGTCAGCGGTGCGCTCCGGGTCGGGTCGTTCAGCGCCATCGCCATCCATACCAGCGTCACGATGCTGGTCGTCTCCGTCGGCATCCTGATCGCTCGACCCGACCGCGGCCTGGGCCGGCTGCTCTCCGACCCCGGCCCAGGCCCGCTTCTGATCCGGCGCGTGCTGCCGGCCATCGTGGTGCTGATCCCGGCCGTGGCATTTGTGCGCCTTGCAGCCGAGCGCTCGGGTCTCATTTCGACGGAGGTCGGCCTGGCGGCAATGGCGTTCGTGACGATCGGGATCACCTCCCTGATCGTGCTGTCCAGCGCCCGTGCCCTTGACGCCATCGACGCCGCACGACGGGAAACGCTTGCCCGGCTCGAGGACTTCTTCGCGCTGTCGGCGGATATGCTCGTCAGCGCCGATGGAGAGGGGCGCTTCACGAGGGTGAGCGAGGCATCGCGGCGGATCGTCGGCTGGGCACCTGCTGAGCTGATCGGGCGGCCGTACATCGAATTCGTCCATCCGGACGACCGCGAGCGCACGTCGGAGGAGTTCCGCCGGGCCTACGCCGGGCGCCAAGTGGCATTCGATTTCGGCAATCGGTTCCTGCACGCCGATGGCGGCTTCTCATCGGTCGAATCGACCGGTACGTTCGATGCGAAGACGGGGTTGGTCCACGCCGTCGTGCGCGATATCAGCGAGCGCAAGGCGGCCGAGGCCGCCCTGGCGGCCGCCCGCGCCGAGGTCGACCGGGCGAGGCTGGCCAAGCGCGACGTCCTGTCGTCGATGAGCCACGAGCTGCGCACCCCGCTCAACGCGATCCTCGGCTTCGGCCAGCTGCTCGAGACGTCGGACCTGCCAGGGCCCGATCGCGAGAGTGTGACCGAGATCCTGCGCGCCGGGCGCCACCTCCTGGGGCTGATCGACGAGGTCCTCGAGTTCAGTCGCATCGACGCCGGCCGGATCAGCCTGTCGATTGAACCGGTCGCCCTCGGTCCGCTCCTGCGCGAGGCGCTGGACCTGTCCCGTCCGCTGGCCGCCGAGCATGGCCTGTCGATCGTCGAGGAGCCGCCAGCTGACCCGCCGATCGTCGTCCTGGCCGACGCGCAGCGGCTCGGCCAGGTGCTCCTCAACCTGCTGTCCAACGCCGCCAAGTTCAACCGGCCGGGCGGCTCGATCACGGTCGCCGGGTTCAGCTCGGCCGAGCGGGCGGGCGTGACCGTCAGCGACAGCGGGATCGGCATCGAGGCGGACCGCCTGGAGCGCCTGTTCGAGCCGTCCGAGACGCCGCCCGGCGGGCCGACCGCCCGGCGCTGGGGGCTGGGGCTGACCCTCTCGGCGCGCCTCGTGCAGCTGATGAACGGGAGCCTCACCGTCACCAGCGAACTCGGCGTCGGCAGCACGTTCACCATCGAACTGCCGCTGGCGCCCAGACGCCCCGCCCCCGATTGGAACGCGAGCCATACCGGCTGACGCGGCGCCGGGCGAGGCGGCGCCGGGCGACGCGGCGCCGGGCCAGGCGGCTCCCGGCCACGCGGCGCCGGGCCAGGCGGCTCC
>CAYRTS010000006.1:4323-6196 GCA_964427285.1 uncultured Anaerolineaceae bacterium | reverse complement strand
AGGCGGCTCCCGGCCACGCGGCGCCGGGCCAGGCGGCTCCCGGCCACGCGGCGCCTTGACGCGACCGGCGATCGGCTGGTCTTAGGGGCCGCGCCGGGTGTCGGCTGGTCCCTGGGGCGCCGCTCCGGGCACGGCTTCGGCAACGCCAGTGACCTCGGCGCCCCGCGGGCGTCCGATCCCCTCTGTCGCCACGATGGCCGCCCCGATGATCCCGGCATCGTTGCGCAGCTGCGCGGCCATGACCGGACAGCGCACGGTCAGGCGAGGGATGAACTTGTCGGCCTGCTTGCTAATGCCGCCGCCCAGGATCATCAGGTTCGGCCACATCAGCTGGTCGATGTGATGGAGGTGCTCGTCGAGGTCCAGCGCCCAGGCCTTCCACGATAGCCCGCGCCTCGTGCGCGCGGCGCCGGCCGAGCGACGCTCCGCCGGCTTGCCGCCGATCTCCATCTGGCCGAACTCCGTGTTGGGGACGAGGATGCCGTCAACGAAGACGCCCGAGCCGACTCCTGTGCCGAGGGTCAGGAAGATCACGACACCCGGCCGGCCCCGCCCCACTCCAAAGCGCATCTCGGCGATCCCCGCCGCGTCGGCGTCGTTGACGATGCCCACCGGCCGACCGGTGACCTTCTGCAAGCGCTCCACGACTGGAAAGCCGACCCACGCGGGATCGATGTTGGCGGCGGACTTGAGCGTGTCGTCCATGGTCACCCCGGGAAGACCCACGCCGATCGGCGTCGTCATGCCCGGCCCCAGGCCGCTCGACCTGGCGAGGCGTCTGGCCATCCGCCCGATGGTCGCGATGACGGCCTCCGGGGTTGCCGGATTTGGGGTCGCGATGCGCAGGCGCGCCGAACGGATTCGCCCGGCCTCCACGTCCACCACCGCGCCCTTGATCCCGCTGCCACCGACGTCGATGCCGATGGCGATCCGGCCGCTCGCCACCTCCGGAAGTTCCTCCGCCATCGAGCTGCTCCCGAGCTTCAGAAGTAGTTGACCGTGATCCCGCCGTCCACCACGAGGGAGGCGCCGTTCGTCCAGCGCGATTCATCCGACGCCAGGTAGATCGCCATCTGGACGATCTCCTCGGGCTTGCCGAAGCGACCACTCGGGTTACGGGCGAGGCGGAGCTGCTTGGCAGCCTCGTCCTTGAGCAGCCAGTCCATCAGCATAGGGGTCTCGACCGGGCCCGGGCAGATGGCGTTCGTCCGGATGCCGTTCGGCCCGAATTGGACGGCGAGGCTACGAGTCAGTGACAGGACGGCGCCCTTGGACGCGGTGTAGGCGTCCTGGGGAACGCTGCAGCCCAGGATCGCCACGAAACTGGCGATGTTGATGATCGATCCGCCGCCGCCCGCGACCATCGCCGGGATGGCGTACTTGCAGCCCAGGAACACGCCCCGGACGTTGACCGCCATGACCGCATCCCAGGTCGCGACGTCCGTGTCGGTTACCGAGTGATCCGCCGCGGGCATGATGCCGGCGTTGTTGTAGAGGCAATCGAGCCGGCCATACGTCGCGACAGCGTGATCGACCATCGCCTTCGCATCGGTTTCGCTGGCAACGTCCGTCCGGATGAAGGTGGCCTCGCCCCCGGCCGCCCGGACGAGGTCAACGGTCTCGGCCCCGGCCGCCTCGCTGTATTCGGCGACCACGACCTTCGCCCCCTGACCGGCGAACAGCTGGGCGGCCACCCGCCCCATCCCGCTGCCGCCTCCGGTGATGATCGTGACCTTGCCCTCGAGTCGCATGGAACTCCTCTCGGATGCGCGTCAGGGTCAGGGTAGCGCTCGACCGAGGTGTGCGCTCGACCCGGCCGGTGTGCGCTCGACCCGGCCGGTGTGCGCTCGACCCGGCCGGTGTGCGCTCGACC
>CAYRTS010000006.1:3049-4223 GCA_964427285.1 uncultured Anaerolineaceae bacterium | reverse complement strand
CGGCCGGTGTGCGCCTCACAGGCGCGCTATGCCGACATTCATGCGCGGTCGCCACCAGAACCGCGCACCAGGCGGACGATCGATGGTTCGAAGATGCTCAGATATCCCAGATTCGCGTCTGGCAGGCGCGACCCCGACCCATCACTCGCCAAGGCGGCGCGCCGCGTCCGCGTAGCCGACATACGGAGCGGGTGATCGACGACCGTCAACCCGGGATGAGATCAACCAGTCCCGGCGCTTGCTCAGAGGATCAATCAAAGCCAGGCCACGGCCACGTGCCGGAGGCTCGCCGGGAACGAACAGCCGAGACATGGCCCGGGCTCGGATCGGGAACGCTTGCGCGAGGAGTTCCCGGTTGGATCGAAGAGCCCGGTCGACCTCGTCGCTGGCCAGCATCAGCAACCAGCTGACCACCCGTCGTGGCCGCCAGCCCAACCCCCTGGCCACGTCAAACGCCGATCGTTCGTACCAGCTGAGCTGCCGCTCGATCGCTCCGATGTCGTCGAGTCGGGTCTTGATCTCGACCACAAGGAGGGTCCCGGTCTTCGGATCGAAGGCGAGGAGGTCGATCCATCCGTGCGAACGACCCTGGACGATCTCCACTTCCCGTGCGGTCGGGCAACCCAGGCCACGGAGCCGTCGATCGGCATGAGCGGAACACCGAGCATGCACAAGGTCTCGCTGGCGACCGTCACCAATAATGATTGGAGTTCGCGCGACCAGATCGATTTCAAGCTCGAGGCTGAGCGCAATCCGTTCGACCAATTCGAGCGACGGGTTGGCGCGTCCCCTCTCGATGTTCGCGATGTAGCCGCGGGACAGGCCCACTGCGTTGGCGACGTGTTGCTGCGTGACACCCAGGCGGAGTCGTGTGTCCCGGCAGAGTCGAGCGAACGTCGTGCGAACAGGCATGGCCCCATTCAACCAGCCACCCCTAAACTGCCACTTATCAGCGCGTCGCACCAGACGGCAAGGCCCCTGCCCCTCAGTGGTGCGCCTGTGAGGCGCGTATCTCCGACATTCGTGTACGGCCGGGGTCAAGGTGCGGCAGAAACCGTCCGAATTCGACAACGTCCACGCTCAAATATGGGGAATGTGCGCCTATGAGGCGCGCGAGGTCCCTGCGGCCAGACGGCAAGGCCCCTGCGGCCAGACGGCAAGGCCCCTGCGGCCA
>CAYRTS010000006.1:0-2949 GCA_964427285.1 uncultured Anaerolineaceae bacterium | reverse complement strand
CGGCAAGGCCCCTGCGGCCAGACGGCAAGGCCCCTGCGGCCAGACGGCAAGGCCCCTGCGGCCAGACGGCAAGGCCCTGCCCCTCAGTGGTGCGCCTGTGAGGCGCGTATCTCCGACATTCGTGTACGGCCGGGGTCAAGGTGCGGCAGAAACCGTCCGAATTCGACCACGTCCACGCTCAAATATGGGGAATGTGCGCCCATGAGGCGCGCGAGGTCCCATGAGGCGCGCGCGGACCCGCCTGTCGCGCGCGCGGACCCGCCTGTCGCGGGCGCCAAGGTGCGCGCGCCCGGTCCCGCCTGTGGGCGCGCCAAGGCGGGCGCGCCCATCGCGCGCGCCCGGTCCCGCCTGGCGCGACAAGGTGGGCGCGCCAGGCGGGCGGATCAGCCTCGTTCCAGGTACCGTTCGCGGTCCCAGGGATGGACCACCGAGTCGTAGGTCGACTGCTCGACGCGGGCGGCGTTGAGGTAGTGGTCCACCACGTCCTGGCCGAGGATCTCGACCGCCGCCTCGGAGCGCTCCAGCTCCCAGATCGCCTCGTAGAGGGCTCGCGGCATCCGCGCGACCCCCGTGGCCAGGTAGCCGTTGCCCTTGAATTCGGGATCGAGCGGCAGCTCGTGCTCGATGCCGTAGAGGCCCGCGCCCATCATCGCGGCGTAGGTCAGGTAGGCGTTCATGTCGCCACCCGGGAATCGATCCTCGACGTGAAGCGCCGGCCCGCGCCCGACCAGCCGAAAGCCGGTCGTCCGGTTGTCGCGGCCCCAGACCACGTTGACCGGCGCCCACGATAACGAGGCGTAGCGCTTGTAGGAGTTGATGAACGGGGCGATGAAGATCGCCAGCTCGCGCGACAGCTTCATCATCCCGGCGATGAAGTGCTGCCCGATCTCGGACAGCCCGTACGGTCCGGCCTTGGCGCCCGGGGCCGCATGCATCAGGGGCACGTCACCTGCTGCGTTCCACAGGCTCATGTGGAGATGGCCGGACGAACCGGTCCAGCGGTGGTCGGGCTTCGCCATGAACGTGATCCCCCAGCCGTTGAGGTATGCGATCTCCTTGGCGCCGTGCTTGAAGACCACGCTCCGGTCCGCCGACGCGAGCACGTGGTCATAGCGAATGTTGACCTCGTGCTGGCCGTTGGCGGCCTCGCCCTTGCTGAACTCGATCGGGACGTCCGCTGCGGTCATCTGATTGCGCAACAGCCGATGGAGCGGCTCCGCCTTGGTGGCCTGGAGCAGGTGGTAGTCCTCGTTGTAGTGGCCGAACGTACGTGGCACCGGATGGCCACGCTCCGCAAGCTCCTCCCAGCTGTCCTTGAGGACATAGAACTCGAACTCGGAGCCGGCCTTGAGCACGTAGCCCTTCTGCAGGGCACGAGCGATCTGGCGCTTGAGGATGGTCCGCGGGGCGATCGTGATCTCGTGACCGGTCTCCTCATCGACCGCATCGGCGAGCACCATCGCCGTTCCGGGCAACCACGGCAGGATCCGCAACTGGTCCCAGATCGGCTCGGCGACCCAGTCGCCATAGCCGGTCTCCCAGTTCATCAGCTGGAATCCCTCGGGCGTGTTCATCTCCATGTCCGTGCCAAGCAGATAGGTGCAGAAGTGGGCACCGTGGCTGATGACGCCGTCGAGGAACGCCTGGCCCTGGACGCGCTTGCCCACGAGCCGGCCCTGCATGTCCGTGATCGCGACGACGATCGTGTCGATCTGGCCGTCGCGGACCATCTCCTCGAGTTCGATCAGTCGGTGGTGTTTCAGCGGAGCGGCCGAGCCGTGCCCGTGGTCCGTCATCGTGGTCTCCCCTGTTCAGGGTCTCGTGGACAAGCTGAGGGCCGGCCGAGCGAGTCGGGCCGGCCCTCCAGTGGTCTCAGGATGCCGCGCCTCAGCGGCCCTGAACCGCCCCAGCTGCCTGTTGGAACTCGCGCTCGATCTCGGTCAGCTCGGCGGTACCGCCCATCGACTGCGGGCCCTTGAACGTACGCCTGGCCCATCCGAAGTAGTAGATCAGCAACAGGGCAACGACGACGGCCATGAACGGCCAGCTGATGTTGCCCGAAGTCGGGAAGCTGAACAGGATCATCAGGACCACGATCCAGCCGAGCGCCACGATCGCGATGGGCTTCGACCAGCGGCCGAGGCTCCAGACTCGCTCGGACTTCCACGCCTCCGTGGTCAGCCCGAGGTAGATCGGGATGGCATACGCGGCGTACAGGAAGATCGTGCTGATGGCCGTCACGATGATGACCGCGGTGCCCTTGCCGACAAGGAACGCCGCAAGCGTGAACACCCACGCCACGACGACCATCGCGATCAGGGCATTGGCCGGCGTCCGGTACTTGTGGGAAACCTTCTTGAGCCAGCTGGACCCGGGGATCCCGTCGTCACGGCTGAACGCGTAGAGCATCCGGCCGGCAGATGCGATCGAGGATAGGCCGCAGAACGCCATCGCGATGGCGATGCCGCCACCGAGGATGCCGCCAAGGCCCGCGCCCAGGTTCTCATTGAGGATGAACAGCACCGCGGCACCGTCGCCAAAGTAGTACTGGCTGTACAGGAGCGGATCGTCGAGCTGACCAAACAACGGGGAGAGGTCGGGCAGGCGCAGGGTCAGTGCCAGCAGGAAGATGAACCCGACGCCCGCGCTGACCGCGACCGACAGGAAGATCCCCCACGCACTCGCGACACGCGCCCCGACGGTCTCCTCGGCGACGTGGGCCGACGCGTCGTACCCGGTGTAGGTCCAGTTGGCCTGGAGCAGCGAGAACAGGAACGCGAAGATCAGCGGGTAGGTGATCGCGGCGCCGTACTTGAAGCTGAAGATCGGGTTCTCAGAGCCCACCGGGAAGGTGTTGTCCCATGATCCCAGGGTGTCCTGGGGCTGAATGGCGAACAACGTCAGCCCCGCGTCAATCTCGGTCGTCTTCGTCCCCAGGATGAACAGCGC
>CAYRTS010000005.1:0-80400 GCA_964427285.1 uncultured Anaerolineaceae bacterium | reverse complement strand
GACCGTCGGCGCCGGCGCCATCGTCAGCATCGTCGAGTAGGACGACATGGCGAAGCAGCGGATCAGGATCCGCCTCAAGGCCTATGATCACCGGCTGCTGGATCAGTCGGCCGCCCAGATCGTGGAGACCGCCCAGCGCACCGGCGCCGATGTTGTCGGTCCTGTCCCGCTGCCCACCCGGATCGAGAAGTTTACGGTCCTGCGTTCCCCGTTCATCGACAAGGACAGTCGCGAGCAGTTCGAGATCCGCACGCACAAGCGGCTCGTCGACATCCTCGACCCGTCATCGAAGACCGTGGACGCCCTGATGCGACTCAGCCTCGCGGCCGGCGTCGACATCGAAATCAAGATGTAATGAACGACCACGAAATCCTCATCGTCCCGCAGCCGGTCCAGGCCAAGGCGGGGACGAGCACGCGAGCGAGCGCACTTGAAATGTGCGTGAGCGAGCGCGCGCAGGAGCCAACGCGGGCATGGGCCGGGTGCGGACGATGAGTATCGGATTGATTGGCCGCAAGGTCGGCATGACCCAAGTGTTCGAAGATGACGGCACGATGGTGGCCGTGTCGGTGGTGGCCATTGGGCCGAACACGGTCACTCGCATTCGGACACCCGAGCGTGATGGTTACTCGGCTGTTCAGCTCGGGACGGACCCGGTCGCGAAGCTGTCCAGGCCGCGGGCCGGCCAGCTCAAGGACCTGCCCAGGGTCAAGACCATCCGTGAGTTCCGCGTCGATGACCTCGCCAGCGTCGAGGTGGGCCAGACGATGAACCTGGCCGACCTGTTCAGCGCAGGCGACGAGGTGGACGTGACCGGCGTGTCCAAGGGCAAGGGGACAGCCGGCGTGATCAAGCGCCACAACTTCAAGCGTGGCCCCAAGACCCACGGTTCCGATCATCACCGCGCGCCGGGCTCCATCGGTCCGGGCACTACGCCAGGTCGCGTCTATCGGGGCATGAAGATGTCCGGCCACATGGGTGACGAGCGGGTGACCATCAAGAACGTTCGTGTTGTGCGCACCGATCCAGATCGCAACCTCCTGCTGGTCAAGGGAAGTCTGCCCGGGGCCCGCGGCGGCCTGATCCTCGTGAAGAAGGTCTGACCCGATGCCAGCCATTGACCTCCACGATCGCACCGGCAAGACGGTAGGCAGCGTCGATCTCAGCGACGAGCTGTTTGCAGCTCCGGTCAACGCGGCCGTCCTGCACCAGGTCGTGACCGCGCAGCTGGCGGCGCGCCGCACCGGTACCGCGGACACCAAGACGCGCGGCGAGGTACGAGGCGGCGGCAAGAAGCCGTACAAACAGAAGGGGACCGGCCGCGCCCGCCAAGGCTCCACCAACGCACCGCACTACCGCGGGGGCGGCACCGTCTTTGGGCCGCATCCTCGCTCGTACGAGCAACGCTTGCCACGCAAGATGAAGCGTCTGGCGCTCCGCGGCGCCCTGACCGCCAAGCTCGGGGACGAGGCGATCAAGGTGATCGACACCTTCGGCCTCGAAGCGATCCGGACCCGGGATCTCGTCGGGGTGCTCCAGGCCCTCAATGCGACCGGACGCGTGCTGGTCGTGGCGCCTGGGCGCGACCGGCTGCTCGAATTGTCGGCACGCAATCTGCCGAGGGTGGAGATCATCCTGGCCGACTCGCTCAACGTGGTCGACCTGCTCAACGCGGACGTGATCCTGATCGAGCAGCCGTCGCTGGCCCGGATGCAGGAGGTCTACGCATGAGTGCCCTGACGGCGCCCGAGATCGTGCTGCGGCCCGTGATCAGCGAAAAATCGATCGATGAGTCGGGTCGCGGCAAGTACACCTTCGCCGTCCACGACCGGGCCAACAAGATCCAGATCAAGGCCGCCGTCGAGGAGTTGTACAAGAAGGAGAACGTGACCGTCACGGCGGTCAACGTCCTGACCACCAAAGCCAAGGAGAAGCGCCGCGGCAATCGTCGCGGGCAGACGACCGGACACACGACACCCTGGCGCAAGGCGATCGTGACCCTCGCCCCCGGCCAGAAGATCGAATTCTTCGAAGGGGTCTGACCGATGCCGCTGCGTAGTTACAAGGCCACTTCACCGGGGCTCCGGCAGATGACTCGATCGACGTTCGAGGAGATCACCACCAAGGAGCCGTACAAGCCGCTGCTGGAAGCGCAGACGCGCGGGTCAGGACGCAACAACGCCGGTCGGCTGACCGTTCGGCACCGGGGTGGCGGCGAGAAGCAGCACTATCGCCGGATTGATTTCAAGCGGGACAAGGTCGGTGTGCCTGCCCGGCTGGCGACGATCGAATACGACCCGAATCGTTCAGCACGGATCGGCCTGCTGCACTACCGCGACGGTGAGAAGCGCTACATGCTGCTGCCGCACGGCCTCAAGGTTGGAGACGTCGTGGTGGCCGGATCCGATGCCGATGCCCGCACGGGCAACGCGCTGCCGCTGGCAAATATTCCGCTGGGGACCACGATCCACAACATCGAACTGGTTCCCGGGAAGGGCGGCCAGATCGTGCGATCGGCCGGGGTGTCGGCTCAGCTGCTGGCCAAGGAAGGTGACTATGCCACGGTTCGCCTGCCGTCGGGCGAGATGCGGCGCGTCCCACTTCGGTGCATGGCGACCGTCGGCCAGGTCAGCAATCTTGATCATGAGAACCAGAACCTGGGCAAGGCCGGCCGCGCCCGCCACCTGGGTCAGCGGCCAGAGGTCCGCGGCGTGGTCATGAACCCGCGGGACCATCCGCACGGCGGCGGAGAGGGCAAATCCCCGACCGGCATGCCACCCAAGACCCCATGGGGCAAGCCCGCGATGGGCTATCGCACCCGACGTTCCAAGACCACCGGTCGACTGATCGTCCGGTCCAGGCATCGCAAGTAAGGGAGGAGGTAGGAACCGATGTCCCGCTCAGTCAAGAAAGGCCCGTTCATCGAGGCCCGCCTCCTCGGTCGGATCGAGGAGATGAACAAGCGCAACGAGAAGAAGGTCATCAAGACCTGGTCCCGCGCGTCCGTCATCTTCCCGACGTTCATCGGTCACACGATCGCGGTCTACAACGGCAAGAAGCACATCCCGGTCTACGTGACCGAGAACATGGTCGGCCATCGCCTGGGTGAGTTCAGCCCGACCCGCAACTATCGCGGGCATGGCAAGCACACCGACCGATCGACCGCGTTGAAGTAGGCCGACGATGCGCGTATCAGCCACCGCAAGGTATCTCCGCGGCTCAACCCGCAAGACGCGCCTGGTCACCCAGGCGATCAAGGGCCTCAAGGTCGAGGACGCGGCCGCGGCGCTTCGGTTCATGCCGCAGAAGGCCGCCGAAGCGGTGGGTCGCGTGCTGAAGAGTGCGACCGCCAATGCCGAGAACAACCACAACCTGTCCGCCCAGGACCTCGTCATCGTCGACGCGATCGCCAATGAGGGTCCCACCATCAAGCGTCTCCAACCGCGAGCGCAGGGCCGCGCGTTTGCCATCCACAAGCCCATGACCCACATCACCATCGTCGTCGCGGATCGGGAGGCCTGACATGGGACACAAGGTCCATCCGTACGGCTTTCGGCTCGGGGTATCGCGCACGTGGACCGCGAAGTGGTACGCCGACGACAAGGAATACACGACATCACTCCAGGAAGACATCAAGATCCGGAAGTTGATCGACGTGCGGCTGGCCAACGCCAGCGTCAGTGGCGTCGAGATCGAACGCGGGATCAACCATGTGACGGTCACCATCCATACGGCCAAGCCCGGCATCGTCATCGGCAAGGGTGGCGCCAACGTCGAGACGCTCCGGCAGCAGATTGGCGCGCTGACAACCCGCAAGGTCAAGCTCGAAATCAAGGAAATCCGCCAGCCTGAGCTGGACGCGCACCTGGTGGCGATGAACATCGCCGGCCAATTGAGCCGTCGGATCGCCTTCAAGAAGGCCATGAAGCAGGCCATCCAGCGGTCCATGAAAGCCGGAGCCAAAGGCGTCAAGATCGCCGTGGCCGGTCGACTCGGGGGCTCGGAGATGGGTCGACGTGAGTGGGACAAGGAAGGTCGGATCCCGCTGGGGACCCTTCGGGCTGACATCAGCTACGGGCAGATCCACGCCCACACGACGTACGGCCGGATCGGCGTCAAGGTCTGGATCTATCGCGGCGATATCGTGCCGGAGCGGACGCTCGCCCGCGATGCCGCCATGCCGGCGCAGGCCGGAACTGGAGCCTGACCCATGTTGATGCCCAAGCGCGTCAAGCATCGCAAGGTCATGCGCGGCCGCATGTCCGGCATGGCCAAGGGCGGTCACTCGGTGGCCTTTGGCGACTACGGCCTGGCGACCGCGGAGCCCGCCTGGATCACCAGTCGACAGATCGAGGCGGCCCGGCGGGCCATGACCCGGTCGGTCAAGCGTGGCGGCAAGATCTGGATCCGCGTCTTCCCGGACAAGCCCGCGACAAAGAAGCCGGCCGAGACCCGCATGGGCTCCGGCAAGGGAGCGCCGGATCACTGGGTTGCGGTGGTCAAGCCCGGCCGAATCCTGTTCGAGATGGCGGGCGTTGATCACGAGTCCGCGGTTGAGGCCATGCGCCTGGCCAGTCACAAGCTGCCGGTGACGACACGGATCGTCGTTCGCGAGTCAGCGAAGGAGGCGAACTGATGGATATCGACAAGGTTCGCCAGTTGTCCGATCCGGAGCTCGAGGATGCGCTCCGCGAGGCCAAGCAGGACCTCTGGGGGGCCCGATTCGCACTGTCGACACGGCAGCTCAAGGACTACAGCGCGATCCCGCAGACGCGGCGAACGATCGCCCGGATCCTGACCGTCCAGCGCGAGCGCAAGCTCGGCAAGACGGCCTGAAGGAGGGCGCGCGATGACAGGAGCAGACACCCACGTGCAAGGAAAACGCAAGACCAAGGTTGGCCGGGTGGTCAGCGACCGGATGGACAAGACGATCGTCGTGTCCATCGAGCGTCTGGCTCGCCACCGGCTGTACAAGCGGGTCATCCGCCTGTCCACGAAGTTCAAGGCCCATGACGAGACCAACGATGCCCGGATCGGCGACACCGTCCTGATCGAGGAATCCCGCCCCCTGTCCGCCACAAAGCGCTGGCGGCTGGTCTCGGTGATCCAGCGCAGCGGCGATCACGCACTGCCGGGCGAACTTGTTGGCGAGGAGGCCGCCACGACCGAGGCGCTCCACTCCGCGGCGCATCCCGGACGCGCGCGAGGCGCGGACGAGGCCGCGACGCCTGCTGGCGAGACTGGCACATGATCCAGGTCCAGACCCGCCTCAAGGTTGCCGACAACACCGGTGCCCGCACCATCCAGTGCATCCGGGTGATGGGTCGATCCCTCAAGACCGATGCCGGGGTGGGTGACGTGATCATTGCCAGCGTCAAGCAGGCGATCCCCAACGCCGCTGTCAAGAAGGGCGACGTCGTCCGCGCCGTGATCGTGCGCACGGCCAAGGAGTACGGCCGGCCCGACGGTAGCTACATCCGGTTCGACGAAAACGCGGCCGTCCTGATCAACAACCAGGGCAACCCGCGTGGGACCCGGATCTTCGGGCCGGTCGCGCGCGAACTGCGCGATCGGAACTACATGAAGATCGTCTCGCTCGCCCCGGAGGTCCTGGGATGGCCGTCCGTGTCGCGCGCCCCCGCAGCCCAAAGGTTCCCGAGATCCGCCGAGGGGACACCGTCGTCGTGCTGGCCGGCAAGGACGCAGGCAAGCGTGGCGTCGTCGACCACGTGATCCGCCGCGAGGCATCCCCGAGCAGTGCCCGCAGCCCGTTTCGGCGGAGCTCGCCGGCGGGTGGCGTCAAGGTCGTGATCGAGGGGATCAACATCGCCAAGCGCCACACCAAGCCGCGGCAGTCGTCGAACGCGAACGATCGGACCCCCAAGATTCAGCAGGGCGGCATCCTCGAGATCGCGCAGCCACTGCCGATCGCGCGGGTCATGCTCGTCTGCACGGATTGCAGCAAGCCGACCCGGATCGCCCATGCGACCCTCGAAACCGGCCGCCGGGTGCGCGTCTGCCGACATTGCGGCCAGCAGCTGGAGGTGAAGGCGTGACCAGCCGGCTCCAGCAACGCTACACGGTCGAGGTCGCTCCGGCGCTGCGCAGGCAGTTCGAATACGGCAACCCGATGCAGGTCCCGCGCCTGGCCAAGATCGTGATCAACATCGGGCTCGGTGAGTCGCTCACCAATGCCAAGGCCCTCGATGCCGCGATTGGCGACCTGGCCACCATCACTGGCCAGAAGCCCATCGTGACCAAGGCCAAACGATCGATCGCCCAGTTTCGGGTCCGTACCGGCAACTCCATCGGAGCCAAGGTCACCCTTCGCGGGGAACGGATGTGGGACTTTATGGATCGATTGACCACGCTCGCCCTGCCCCGGATCCGCGACTTTCGCGGAATCCCCGGCAAGTCCTTTGATGGGCGGGGCAACTACACGCTCGGTTTGCGCGAACAACTCGCGTTCCCGGAGATCGACTACGACAAGGTGGACCGCCTCCGAGGGCTGG
Organism: uncultured Anaerolineaceae bacterium; assembly: GCA_964427285.1. Lineage (GTDB taxonomy): Bacteria > Chloroflexota > Limnocylindria > Limnocylindrales > CSP1-4 > SPCO01. Next base: position 73,888 of record CAYRTS010000005.1, on the reverse strand, counting down.
AAATCAGCATCGTGACGACGGCGAAGACAGACGAGGAATCGAAGAAGCTTCTCGAACTCCTCGGCATGCCCTTCGCCTCGTAGGCGCGGGGAGGGAGACACATGGCCAAGAAATCGATGATCGCCAAGGCGGCGCGGACACCACGACACAAGGTTCAGGGCTACCACCGTTGCACCGTGTGCGGTCGGCCGCGCGCCTTTATCCGACGGTTCGCCCTGTGCCGCATCTGCTTCCGGGAGATGGCGCTGCTTGGCGAACTCCCGGGCGTCCTAAAGTCGAGCTGGTAGGGGACCGATGAACATCTCCGACCCGATCGCCGACATGCTCACCCGTGTCCGGAACGCTTCCCGGGCCCGCCACACCGAGGTGGTCGTTCCCGCGTCGCGGACCAAGCGTGAGATTGCCCGGATCCTGAAGGCCGAGGGCTTCATCGCTGACGTTCGCGAAGAGCAGGACGGCCCGATGGCCGTCCTCCGGCTGACGCTCAAGTACGTCGATGGCAAGGTTTCCGTCGTGTCCGGTCTCAAACGGATCAGCAAACCCGGTCTGCGGGTCTATGCCCGCAAGACGGACATTCCGCGCGTGCTTGGCGGGCTGGGCATCGTCATCGTCAGCACGAGCCAGGGGATCATGACCGGCCAGCAGGCGCGCCAGGCGCAGCTGGGCGGCGAAGTCCTCGCGTTCGTCTGGTAGCCGGAGAGCACATGTCGAGAATTGGACGACTCCCGATCGCGGTTCCGGCCGGCGTCGACGTGACGATCGACGGGCGGAGCGTGACGGTCAAGGGGCCGCGGGGCAGCCTGAACCGTGCGCTGCACCCCGACATCACCGTCAGCCGCCAGGACGCAACCCTGGTTGTCACGCGGCCGACTGAACAGAAGACCCACAAGCAGCTGCACGGGCTCACCCGGACCTTGGTCAACAACATGGTCGTCGGTGTCACCGACGGTTATCGCAAGGGACTCGAGATCACCGGTGTCGGGTATCGCGCCGCGCTCGTTGGTCGCAAGCTCCAGCTCAACCTGGGCTACAGCCATCAGATCGAGATCGATCCACCCGATGGCATCAGCTTCGAAGTCGAGACCCCGACCCGTCTCGCGGTCGTCGGGATCGACAAGGAACTCGTCGGGCAGATCGCTGCCAAGGTGCGCTCGACACGCAAGCCCGAGCCGTACAAGGGCAAGGGCGTGCGCTACGCCGGCGAGTACATCCGGCGCAAGGCCGGCAAGGCCGGCAAGATCGGGGGCAAGAAGTAATCCCGTGATCAGCAAGGATCGAAACCGATGACCAAGGCAACGTCTCGCGGCGCCGCGCGACAGAAGCGCCACAACCGGATTCGCCTGCGCCTGGCGGGTACGGACGGGCGCCCGCGTCTCGCCGTCTTTCGCAGCCTCAACCACATCTATGCCCAGGTGATCGACGATGCGTCCGGCCGTACGCTGGCGGCCGCCTCAACGGCGGACAAGGAGCTCAAGGGCTCCACGGCAACCAAGTCGGCTGAAGCGGCCGTCGTGGGCAAGCTCGTTGCGGAACGGGCGAAGGCCGCCGGGGTCGAGCGCGTGGTATTCGACCGAGCCGGGTTCCGGTATCACGGGCGGGTCAAGTCGCTCGCCGATGCCGCTCGCCAGGCCGGACTCGATTTCTGATCGGAAGGAGCCCACGTGGCACGTATCGACGGATCAAAGCTCGCGCTCGAGGAGCGCGTCGTCCAGATCAATCGGGTCGCCAAGGTCGTCAAGGGCGGCCGGCGGTTCAGCTTCAGCGCGATCATTGTCGTCGGTGACGGCGCCGGCACTGTCGGCGTCGGGCTCGGCAAGGCCGGCGAAGTCCCTGAGTCCATTCGCAAGGGCGTAGAGGATGCCAAGAAGAACCTGATCAAGATCCCGATGGTCGGGACCACCATCCCGCATGAGGTTCGGACGGAGTACTGCGCCAGCCGGGTGCTGCTCAAGCCGGCCTCGCAGGGGACGGGTGTCATCGCCGGCGGCGCGGTCCGGGCTGTCCTCGAGGCGGCCGGGGTGCGGGACATCCTGTCCAAGACCCATGGCTCGACCAATCCGGTCAACGTCACGCGCGCCACGATCGCGGCGCTGCGCAGCCTGCATTCGGCCGAGGAGCTCGGTGCGCGTCGCGGGATCAAGCTCGTGAGCCGGATCCCGGGCCAACCGGCGCCCGCCAGGGAGGTGGCCGGTGCCCGCTAAGCTCAAGGTGACCCAGGTGAAGAGCACGATCAGTCATATCGCACGAAACCGGGCCACCGCGCGCGCACTGGGTCTCCACGGGATCGGCAGCAGCAGCATCGTCACGGACAACCCGGCAACCCGCGGCATGGTCCGTCAGGTCCGCTTCCTGGTCACGGTCGAGGAAATCGCCGATACCGACACGGCAGGGGAGTCATGAAGCTACACGATCTCCGCCCGGCGGACGGTTCACGCCAGGCCCGCACCCGGGTCGGCCGGGGCATCGCGGCGGGCAAGGGCAAGACCGCGGGTCGCGGAACCAAGGGTCAGAAAGCACGAGCAGGCGGCTCGATTCCACCCTGGTTCGAGGGCGGTCAGACCCCGCTGCATATGCGCATCCCCAAGCTCCGCGGCTTTACCAATCGGTTCAAGGTCGACTACGAAGTCGTGAACATCGGCGCGATCGAGGCTGTGGCGCAGCGTGGCGGGTTCGCGCTCGCGGTACCTGCCGGCGATGGCCCGACGGCCGGACCGACGACCGTCAATCAGGACATCCTGCGCGCCGTCGGTCTGGTCCGGACCCTGCGCAAGCCGCTCAAGATCCTGGGCAATGGGGAACTGGCAACGCCGTTGTTCGTGGTGGCCGACGCATTCACCGCTTCGGCGCGCCGCAAGATCGAGGCCGCCGGAGGCAGCGTCAACGTCCTGGAGGTCCCGGCCAGTCCGATGGCCGCGCTCGGCTTGACCGCCGAGACCGACGCCGGCGCCGTTCCGAAGCTCGCGGCTCCAAAGATCGGCAAGCACGCGCTCGCGCGGACGGCCGCGATCGCCAGGACTGCCGCTCTGGCCGCAGCCACGGCGGCCGCCCGTGAAGAGCGAGCCATGGCGGCGGCCGCGAAGCCGGCTCGGAGCAGCGCGGCGGCGAGGGCCGAGAAGGCCGCGAAGCCGGCCAAGGGCGGCGGAACGGCCAAGGGCGGCGGAACGGCCAAGGGCGGCGGAACGGCCAAGGGCGGCGGAACGGCCAAGGAGGCTGGTCCCGACAACGCGAACGGACCCGCGGCCGATACGGAGCCCGGAGCTGCCGATTCGACGACCGGCACCTGATCGTGTTCGACTCCCTGCTCAATGCTCTGCGGGCGCCGGACATCCGGCGCCGGGTCCTCTATGTCCTGGGGCTGCTGATCGTCTTCCGGCTGCTGGCGGCTGTGCCGGTGCCCGGCATCGACAAGGCACAGCTGCGCGACTTTGTCGAGGGCAACGCGCTCATCGGCCTGCTTAACCTGTTCTCTGGTGGCGGCCTGGCCAACTTCTCGGTCGTGGCCGTGGGCATGAACCCGTACATCAATGCATCGATCATCATGCAGCTCATGAGCGGCGTCGTGCCGTCGCTCCAGGCCCTCAGCCGAGAGGGCGAATACGGGCGCAACAAGATCAACCAGTACACCCGTTACCTGACCGTGCCGATGGCGATGCTGCAGTCGTACGGCTTTCTGGCATTGCTCAACTCGCAACAGGTACTGACCGGCACCTTCGATCTGGGGAGCTTCACGACACTGACCCAGATCGCGACCCTGACCGCCGGGGCGATCGCCCTGATGTGGATCGGCGAACTGATCACCGAGCGAGGGATCGGCAACGGGATCAGCTTCATCATCTTCGCCGGGATCGTCAGCCAGGCTCCGGGCGCGATTGGGGCCTTCCTGCTCAATCCGAACATTACGATCCTGATCGCCTTTGGTCTGGTCGCGGTCGCCGCGGTCGCGGTGATCATCTACATCCAGGAGGGCCAGCGACGGATCCCGATCCAGTACGCGAGCCGGGTTCGCGGTCGCCGGATGTATTCGGGTGGCCAGACCTTCCTGCCGCTGCGGGTGAACCAGGCCGGCGTCATCCCGATCATCTTTGCGATCAGCATCCTGCTCTTCCCGCAGCAGCTGGCGTCCTACTTCACGACCTCGGACGTCACGATCGTGGCGGACATCGCGCGCGGCATCGTCGCGTTCTTCAACCCGCAGTCGCTTATCTACATCGCGCTCTACTTCCTGTTGACGGTCGGGTTCACCTACTTCTACACGGCCTTCACCTTCAAGCCGGATGAGACCGCGGAACAGCTCCGCAAGAACGGCGGCTTCATCCCCGGGATCCGGCCTGGTCGACCGACGCAGGATTACCTTGCCCGGGTGGTCAGTCGGATCACGTTTGCCGGCGCGTCGTTCCTTGCCCTCGTGGCCGTGTCGCCCTCAGTCGTCGGGCTCCTGGTACCGGATCTCGCGTCCCTCGCTCTCGGCGGCACCAGCCTGCTCATTGTCGTCTCGGTGGTTGTCGAGACCATGAAGCAGATCGAAGCGCAATTGATGATGCGCAACTACGAAGGCTTCATCAGGTGAACGTGGCTCTTACAACGGCGACGCCCATGGCGAGCCATTCCCGCGTCGTCCGCTCCGCGCGCTCACTTACGCACCCACAGGTGCGCGCGCGAGCGTGCTCCCCGACGCCTTGGACTGACTTCGCCATGGGCGCCGCGACCGGGCAATGACCGTCGTGGTCCTGCTCGGCGCGCCGGGCGCCGGGAAGGGGACGCAGGCGCCGATGCTGGCGAGGCGGATCGGCGTGCCGATCCTCGCTTCGGGCGATCTGCTCCGGGCCGCTGTGGGTGCCGGCACCTCACTGGGGGTCCAGGCCGACCGGTTCATGAGTCGCGGTCAATTGGTTCCGGACGAGACGATGGTGGGGATCTTTCTCGATCGACTGCAGGCCAGTGACGCTCGCGGCGGCGCGATCCTCGACGGGTTTCCGCGAACGCTTGGCCAGGCGCAAGCCCTCGATCGAGCGCTTTTGGGAACGGGTGGGCGGGTGGACCTCGCCATCTACATCGATGTCCCCGAAAACGACCTCGTCGCGCGGATGGCAAGTCGGCGCATCTGTGCCGCCAACGGTCATGTCTACAACGTCGCCTCGAACCCCCCTCAGAAGATCGACGTGTGCGACCTCGATGGTTCGCCGCTCATCCTGCGCAACGACGACGATGAGGTGACGGTACGGGCACGGATGGCCCAGCAGATCCCCCCGCTTCGCGAGGTGGTGAACCATTACCGCCAGTCCGGGGTCCTGCGCAACGTCGACGGAACCCGCTCGATCGACAGCGTGACCGCGGGAGTGCTGGCGCTGGCCGGGCAGGAACCCGCGGTCAACTGAGATGGTGACCCGCAAGTCCCGGTCGGAGATCGAACGCATGCGCCAGGCAGGGCGAATCGTCGCCCAGGTCCTCGACCAGGTCGGGGCCGAACTTCGGCCCGGCGTCTCCACCGCGGACCTGGACGCCATGGCGGAGGACCATATCCGGGCGGCCGGGGCCATCCCATCGTTCAAGGGGTATCCGGGGATCAATCCGAACCGCCCGTTCCCGGCCAGTCTGTGTATTTCGATCGACGACGAGATCGTCCACGGCATCCCGGGCGCCCGCACCATCCGCGCGGGGCAGATCGTGTCCGTGGACGCCGGCGCGATCGTGGACGGCTGGCATGGCGATGCCGCGCGAACCTTCTTCGTCGGCGATCCGCCGGCGCGCATCCGCGAGCTCATCGACCTGACCCGCGACGCCCTGGCGGCCGGGATCGCCGCGGCCATCCCCGGCAACCACATCGACGACATCTCGGCGGCCGTCCAGGAAGTTGCGCTGCGGGGCGGCCTCGGCATCATCCGGCAGTTTGTCGGTCATGGCATCGGGACGGCGATGCACGAGGAGCCGCAGGTCCCCAACTACCGCACGGGTCGTCCCGGGCGCAAACTGGAGCCGGGCCTTTGCCTGGCCATCGAGCCGATGCTTACGCTGGGTGGCCACGACACCAGGATCCTCGCTGATGACTGGACGGTCGTCACCGCAGACGGCTCCATGGCCGCGCATTTTGAGCATTCCATTGCGGTGACCGCCGATGGACCGCAGATCCTGACCGAGGCGTGATCGACGTGGCCGCGCCGGTTGCCTTGAGCGGGCATCTTTGATACGCTACACGTTCGTGTGTCGGTCCGTCCGGACCGACACACCGCATGAGAGAGGGACGAACACAGCCTGTGGCCAAGCGCGATGCGATCGAAGTGGAGGGAACCGTAGTTGAACCCCTTCCCAACACCATGTTCGCGGTCGAGCTGGAGAACGGCCACAAGGTGCTCGCCCACATCAGCGGCAAGTTGCGGATGAATTTCATCCGGATCCTGCCAGGGGATCGTGTCCGCGTCGAGCTGTCGCCGTACGACCTGACCCGCGGCCGGATCACCTACCGACTCAAGTAACCCAGCCACCAAGCAGACGATCGAGGAACCGTTGAAAGTCAGAGCCTCCGTCAAGGCCCGCTGTGACCACTGCAAGGTCATTCGTCGCCACGGCACTGTGATGGTCATCTGCACCAATCCGAAGCACAAGCAGCGGCAGGGGTAAGCGATGGCCCGTATCGCCGGCGTCGACGTCCCGCGCGAGAAGCGCGTGGAGGTGGCCCTCACCTACGTGTTCGGGATCGGTCTTCCGACCAGTCAGAAGATCCTCGCCCAGACGAACATCAATCCTGACACCCGAGTCCGCGACCTCACGGAGGAACAGGTCAACCGCCTCCGGGAGTTGATCGACCGCCGCTACAAGGTCGAAGGCGATCTCCGCCGCGAGGTGGCCCTCAACGTCAAGCGACTCATCGAAATCGGCTCGTACCGGGGGCTGCGGCATCGGCGCAACCTGCCGGTCCGCGGCCAGCGAACCAAGACCAACGCTCGCCAGCGTCGCGGACCGAAGAAGACGGTCGGCGTCAGGCGCAAGAAATGACGAGGGACTGACCAGGCATGGCGGAACGCAAGCGCGCGGTCAAGGTACGTCGCCGCGAGAAGAAGAACGTGCCACAGGGGCATGTGCACATTCAGGCCACGTTCAATAACACGATCATCACCATCACGGACCTCAATGGTGCAGTCATCAGCTGGGGCTCCGCCGGCGTGGCCGGCTTCAAGGGCTCCCGCAAGAGCACGCCATATGCGGCGGCGCTCTCCGCTGAAGGTGCCGCCAAGCGGGCGATGGAGCACGGCATGCGCCAGGTCGAGGTCTACGTGAAGGGACCAGGCGCTGGACGCGAGCAAGCCGTGCGATCGCTTCAGGCCGCGGGGCTCGAGGTCAACGCCATCACGGACGTCACGCCCATCCCACACAACGGCTGCCGCCCCCCCAAGCGCCGCCGCGTCTAGAGCCCAGAAGGACCCATGGCCCGTTACACCGAATCTGTCTGCCGTCTTTGCCGACGGGAGGGCGCCAAGCTCTTCCTCAAGGGGCTGCGCTGCTACTCCAAGAAGTGCGCGTTCGAGCGCCGGCCCACGCCGCCCGGCCAGCACGGCGTGCGTCGCCGCAAGGTCGGCGAGTACGGGCTCCAGTTGCGCGAGAAGCAGAAGGTCCGCCGAACCTACGGCGTGCTGGAGCGCCAGTTCCGGAATTATTTCGTCGACGCCGAGAACCGGCCGGGCGTGACCGGCGAGAGCCTGCTCCGGTCACTGGAGCTGCGGCTGGACAACGTCGTCTACCGGATGGGGATCGCAGCCTCCCGGGCCCAGGCTCGCCAGTTCGTCGGCCACGGCCATTTCAGCGTCAACGGTCGACCCACGAACATTTCGTCCTACCAGCTCAAGCCCGGCGATCGGGTCGAGGTCCGCGAGTCGCATCGCGTTCGTGAGCCGTTCAAGATCGCCCGCGAGACCCTGCGGTCACATCAGGCGCCGGAGTGGCTGACCGTTGATCCGCAGAGCCTCAGTGGCTCGATCGTCGCCCCGCCAACCCGCGACCAGATGCCGCTCGACCTCAACGAGCAGCTTGTGGTCGAGTACTACTCGAGGTAACTGAACCCTGATGATCGAACTCGAGACTCCGCAGATCGAGCCTATCGAGGAAGCCGGCACGTATGCCAAGTACGAAGCCGGGCCCCTTCAGGCCGGTTACGGCGTCACCATCGGCAACGCGCTCCGACGGGTGCTGCTGTCATCGCTCGAAGGCGCTGCGGTAACCAGCATCCAGATCCGTGACGTCTACCAGGAGTTTTCCACGATCCCCGGGGTCAAAGAAGACGTCACCCAGATCGTCCTGAACATCAAGAAGTTGCGGCTCAAGAGCTACGCCGATCATCCGGTCCAGTTGCGCCTGATCAAGAGTGGTGCAGGCTCGGTCATGGCTGCTGACATCGCCGAATCGGCCGATGTCGAGATCATCAATGGTGACCTGATCCTGATGACCCTCGACACCGATGACGTGACGATCGAACTCGACCTGACCGTCGAACGTGGCGTCGGGTACCTCGGGGCCGAGCGCGCGGAGGCGCTGCCGATCGGGGTCATCGCGGTGGACGCCATCTTCACGCCGGTCCGCAAGGTCAACTACGCCGTCGAGAGCATGCGCGTCGGCCAGGTGACCAACTACGACAAGCTCACCATCGAGATCGAGACCGATGGCACGATCGGACCGGAGGAGGCCCTCAGTCGCTCCGCCGAGATCCTGGTCAACCAGTTCCGCCCCTTCGTGACGGTCGGCCTCGCTGCCGTTCCGACCGCGTCGGCTGGGGTCGGAGCCGTCCTGCCGGCAAACATGCTGGACATGCCCATCGAGGAACTCGACCTCCCGATGCGGGCCTACAACTCGCTCAAGCGCAACAACATCGTCAAGGTTGGCCAGTTGCTCCAACTCAAGGACGATGATCTGCTGCGGATGCGCAACTTTGGCAAGAAGTCGCTTGACGAGATGAAGGAGCGGCTGCGGATGCGCGGCTTCATCATCCCGGAGACTGAATCTGACGGTCTGGCCGAGGCCGACGTCGACGAGGAAGATAGCTTCGACGACGAGGCGGAGGGCTGAGCGATGGCGCACCGGATCGGGGGCCGTAAACTCAGCCGCAAGCAGGGTCCGCGGATCAGCCTGTTCAAGAACCTGACTGTATCGGTGATTCGCTATGAGCGGGTCAAGACGACCGAAGCGAAGGCCAAGGAGATCAGCGGGCGGGTGGAGAAGATGATCACCCTGGCCAAGCGCGGTGACATCTCGGCACGGCGCACGGTCGTTGCCCAATTTCCAAACGAGCCGCTGGTGGTTGCCAAGCTGTTCGACGAGATCGCCCCGAAGTACGCGGATCGAACGTCGGGGTTCACCCGGATCATCCGCATGGGTCAACGCCGCGGGGATGCGGCCGAGATCGTCCAGATCGAATTGGTGTAGGCGCTCGAGAGGGCGCGCCGATGCGCTACCGCGCAACGGTCGAATATGACGGAACGGACTTTGCCGGTTTCCAGGTGCAGCCTGGCAGGCGGACGGTCCAGGGGGTCCTGGAGGCTTCGCTCGCCCGACTCGGCAACGGGACGGACCAGCGGGTCGACGGGGCCGGTCGCACGGACGCCGGAGTCCACGCACGGATGCAGGTGATTGGGTTCACCTATACCGGGCGACTCGCGGAGGCGGAACTGGGTCGGGCGCTTGATGCGATCCTCCCTCGGGACGTCGCCGTGACCGGTGTACGACGAGCCCGGGCCGAGTTCAATCCTCGCTATGCGGCGCGGTATCGGGAGTACCGCTACACCGTCTGGAACGGGCCGCGCAGTCCGCTATTCGAGCGAATCGCGCTCGGGGTGCGGGCCCCGCTCGACATCACCGCGATGGCACGAGCCGGGTCGACCTTCATCGGCCGACACGACTTCAGTGCCTTCGGGGCGTCGGATCGCTCGCCGATCCGGACCGTCAGCCTGGTCCGGATCCGTCGGGAGGGTAGACTCGTGACGATCGACGTCCGGGCCGACTCGTTCCTGCGGGGAATGGTCCGCCGCATGGTGGCTGTCCTTCTGGAGGTCGGACTCGGCAAGGCAGATGAAACCGCGGTCCTGGCGGCACTGGCCGGACCTGGACCGGCCTTCGACGGGGCAGCAGCACCCGCAAAGGGGCTGTGCCTCAGGCACGTGGCCATCGGGCGACGGCCAGGCACAATGCAGGGAGAACACGAGGAACGATGAACGCGAAGACCTACTCGGCACGCGAGAGCGAAATCGTGCGAAACTGGTTTGTCGTGGATGCGAAGGACCAGACCCTTGGCCGGCTCGCGTCCCGGATCGCGCATGTCCTCGAGGGCAAACACAAGCCCACCTGGCAGCCCAACCTTGATTCGGGCGATCACGTCATCGTCCTCAACGCCTCGCACATCACCGTGACCCGGAACAAGCTCGAGAGCAAGCTCTATAGCCGCCACAGCGGCTTCCCGCAGGGCTTCAAGCAGGAGACACTGGGGCATCTCCTGGCGCGGCGCCCCGAAGAGGTCATCCGCCGAGCGGTCAAGGGGATGCTTCCCCACAATCGTCTCGGCACGCAGCAGCTTCGCAAGCTGAAGTGTTACGCCGGATCCGATCATCCCCATCAGGCCCAGCGGCCTGAGCCGCTCGCCTGACGAGGAGTTCATCCGCCATGCCCGTCGCCTCATTCTTCTCCGGGACCGGTCGCCGCAAGACGGCCGTCGCACGCGTACGACTCCTGCCCGGCGAGGGCGAGATCGTGATCAACGGCCGGTCCATGGAGGAGCACTTCGGGAATGCCGTGAACGCGACCGAGGTCCGCATGCCGTTCCGCGTGACCGGGACCGAGGGCCGGTTCAACGTCATGATCAAGGTCGAGGGTGGCGGTGTGACCGGCCAGGCCGGCGCCATTCGCCACGGCATCGCGCGGGCGCTCCTCGAAGTCGACCCGGAGGGGCATCGCCTGCCGCTTCGTCAGGCTGGCCTCCTCACGCGCGATCCGCGGATGAAGGAGCGCAAGAAGTACGGCTTGAAGCGTGCCCGAAAGGCGCCGCAGTACACCAAGCGGTAGCGATCGCCCGAGCGTCCATGGCCGCGTTGCATCCTGCGCTCCTCGCTGACCCACTCCGACGTGCGCTCGCTCCGGTGGTCGGTCGCGCCTTGCCCTGAACGCCCGGATCGCCCGCTACGGGTCCGAGCCCAACGTTCCGCGCCGACGCCGCTAGAGTGATGGCATGAGGATGCCGATGTCGTCGCTGCATGGGCGGGACCTATTGAGCGCGGCGGACCTGACGGCCGCCGAGGTTGGGCGGGTGTTCGAGACCGCGACTGAACTGAAGCGCGAGTTCCGGGTGAAGCGCGGCCATGCTGCACCGCCGCTGCCGGGGCGTACCCTGGCGATGCTGTTCCAGAAACCCAGCCTTCGAACGCGGGTGAGCTTCGAGGCGGGGATGGCCCAACTCGGCGGCCACGCGATCTACCTGACCAACGATGTGGTGCTCGGAGCACGCGAGAGTGTCCGTGATGTAGCGCGCAATCTCGACCGGATGGTGGATGCGATCGTGGTCCGGGCGGGTTCGCACGAAGTCGTCCAGGAAATTGCGGTCCAGGCGGACATTCCGGTCATCAATGGCCTGACTCTGCGCGAGCATCCCTGCCAGGCCCTTGCCGATATGTTCACGATCAGGGAGCGCTTCGGGCGCCTCGACGGCCTTGTCGTGGCCTTTGTGGGTGACGGCAACAACGTCTTTCATTCGCTGGCCCTGCTCGGAGCGGCCCTCGGGATGGAGATTCGCCTGGCGCATCCGCCTGGGTATGCTCCCGACCCACGTGTGGTGCAACGGGCAGAGGAGCTGGCCGCCGGATCCGGCGCCCGCCTGCGCTTTGGACACGACCCCATCGCGGCGGTACGCGGGGCGGCCGTGGTCTATACGGACGCCTGGACCTCCATGGGCCAGGAGGCCGAAACCGAAGCGCGCCGGGACGCCTTCGCCGCCTATCGCGTGGATGACGTGCTGCTCGAAGCCGCCGGGACCGACGCCCTCGCCATGCACTGTCTGCCTGCGCACCGTGGCGAGGAGATCACGTCCGCGGTGATGGATGGACCGCGCAGCCTGATCTGGGAGCAATCCGAGAACCGGCTGCACGTGCAGAAGGGGCTGCTCGTGGAGCTGCTCGCGGGGCCCGCCCTCTCATGACCGACTCGCTGTACGAGGGCTACAAGGATGCGCTGCGCCGCGGCCATGTGGCGACGGCTCGTGGACGCTTCGAGACCGCCGTCGGCGCGTATCGCGAGGCAGCGCGGCTCGCGCCGGATCGATCGCTGGCGTACGTGGGGCTGGGAACGGCACTGGCCCGGCTCGAGCGTGTCGATGAGGCGCTGGCAGCTTTTCGGGCGGCGCTTGACCGTGCGCCCGATGACGAGAAGGCGCTGCTGGGGCGAGCCGATCTCCTGGCGGCCACAGACCGTCCCGCGGAGGCGGCGGCAACCCTCGATCGGCTGGCCGACGTGCTGGAGCGAGGGGACCGCGTGGCCGATGCCTGTGACGCGGCCAGGCGCGCGCTGGAGCTCGCGGAATCGCGCGGTCGTCGCCGACTCGTCGAGGCCCTCGTCGCCAGGCTCAGTACCATGAGCGTGGACCCGGCGGCGGCCAGCGTGCTTGAACGAGCGCGGCGGATCATCGAGGTCCATCCAGGCGCAACCCCTGTCACTCCCTCGGACCCCGGCGCGGCGGATGCGACGCCCGCCGACGATGCACAAGCACCGGGGGCCGTCATCGATTCCGACCCGGCTCCGGGTTCCGCTCGGCCCGCTCCAGTCGATCCGCTGCGACATCGCCTCGCGTTTGAGGCAGCGATCGATGCGGGCAACCTCGAGGCGGCGCGGCGCGAGGCCGTCGCCGCGGCAAGCGCTCATCGCGCGGTCGGTGAGTTCAACGCCTCGATCGATGCCTGTTATGAGGCCTTGGCCGTCGCCCCCGGGGATCCCGCCATCCATTTCGCCCTGACCCAGCTCTACCTGGACCGCGGCTGGCGCACCGTGGCTGCCGACAAACTGGTGCTGATCGGGCGGCTCGCCGAGATGTCCGGGGACCGCGCGACCCAAGCGCGCCTGTGCGACCTGGCAGCCCGGCGGTTCCCCGACGACGCACGACTCAGCGCGATGTGCCTGACCGAAACTTGACCGACACCTGGTGGCCGCCGGTCCAGCACCGCGGCGGGCCTAATTCGGACGGCACCCCTGAACGGCCTCGACCTGGGCTGCGCGCTCGCTTCGAATCGGCCGCGTTCCGGTCGCGTTCGATCGCGCCGGTCGACCGACCGGAGGGCGATGCTACACTCGGGCGACGATGCCGGAGCTCCTTCGATCGGTCCTCGACCAGGTTCGCCTGACGACGATCCTCGACATCGGCATCACGGCCCTCCTCATCTATTGGCTGTTCAGCCTGATCCGCGGCACGCGCGCCGTCCGTCTCGTCATCGGCGTCAGCGTACTCCTCGTGGTTTATGCCCTGGCCGTCGCCCTTGACCTGCGGCTCCTGACCCAGATCCTCCAGGCCGGGGCGTTCGTCGGGCTGTTTGCCCTGGTCGTCGTGTTTCAGCCGGAGTTGCGTCGTGCCCTTGAGCGCATCGGACGGGTCGGTTCACTAGGCTGGTTGCTCTCCCCGGCGGTTACTCGAACGGCCGAACTGGTCGCCACCGAGGTGGCCCGCGCCAGTGCCGAGCTGTCGGCGGAGGGTCATGGGGCCTTGATCGTGCTCGAGCGGGAGACCGGGCTCCAGGAAGTGGCAGAGACCGGCGTGATGATCCACGGTGACCTGTCGGCGGATCTGCTCCAGACGATCTTCATGCCCCGCTCAGCCCTGCACGACGGCGCGGTGATCATCCGCGAAGACCGGATCGTCGCTGCCGGAGCCGTGCTGCCGCTGGCAGAGACATCGATCCACTCTGAACGGTTCGGGACCCGGCATCGTGCCGCCCTCGGAATCACCGAGCAGACCGACGCAGTGGTGGTGGTCGTGTCGGAGGAGAATGGGCAGATCAGCCTGGTCGAGCGCGCCCGGATCGTCAGGAACCTGACGGAAGCCGGTCTTGCCCGCGCCATCCAGGTATTCCTTGACCCGGCCGGTGGGCGCCGCGGAACGCTTGGCTGGCGGGCCGTCCGGACGAGAGGGGCAGCGACCGGCGGTTCGAATCGCCTCGGGGCGTTTGGGCGCCTCATGGGCCGCTCGCGGCTGGCGGGCGGTCCCGTGGTCCCTGCCAGCACGGCCGTCAGCATGAGCCCGACCGTTGTCGCGGCGGCGGAACCCGGGACCGGTGCGGAGATTCGCGTCGCGCCGCCCCCGATGACTCCCCTCGAATCCGATGTGGATCCGGGCCGATCGGCGACTGATCAGGCGTCAGCGTGAACAGGATCCTCGACCGCATCGCGCACAACTGGCCGCTCAAGCTCGCCGCGGTGGGGCTGGCCACGCTGCTGTATGGCGGCCTGATTGTCACCCAGAGCACGCAGACCCTCACCGGTGTGGCCATCCGGATCGACCCACACGGTCTGCCGGACGACTCCTTCCTGCTCACCTTGATCGATCCGGTCACCGAGATCCGCTACTTCTCACCGGCCGGGACGCGGCCCCTGTCGTCGGATTTCGAGGCGAGCATTGACCTCAGTGCCATCGTCCCCGGGGGCGGCCCCCAGCGGGTCCCCGTCCTGGTGACCTCGATCGACGACCGGATCACGGTCGTCAGCGTCCAGCCGGCCGCCGTCACCGTCGATCTCGACCGGCTCGAGCGCAAGCTCGTCGATGTCGTGGTCGATCGCGGTCCGATCCCGGGCGGTCTCCAGCTCGGCGAGGCGAGCATCAGCCCGATCCAGGCCCAGGTGTCTGGCCCGGCGTCGGTCATCGAGCGTGTCGTGGCTGTCCGGGCCAGCATCTTCATCCAGCCGACGGGTATCGATATCGACCAGGACACCGATCTCGTGCCGATCGACGAGTTCGGCGATGCGGTCGGTCAGGTCGACGTCGAGCCGCGGGCCGCCCGGATCGCGATCCCGGTCTTCTCCGATCGAGAGACGCGGACGTTGCCGATCAATCCGGTCGTGACCGGTGATCCAGCCGCAGGGTTCGAGATCGCCGCGATCGCGGTCGAACCCATGGTCGCCCTGGTCGAGGGCGATGCCGACCAGCTGGCCGACCTGGTCAGGGTCGACACGGTGCAGATTGCAGTGACCGGGATCTCGGCCGAATTGACCCTGATCGTTGGTCTGGACTTGCCGGACGGAGTCCTGCCGGTGGGGGACGTCAGGGCCACCGTTGTGATCACGCTCCGGCCGGTGACCGCGACCCGGAACTTCTCGTCCGGCCTTAGACTCGTCGGGTTTGTGCCGGGTTTCAACTACACGCCGGATGCGGACGAGATCCTGGTCACGGTCGGCGGATCCGTGGCGGACCTCGATCGACTCAGCGGGAGGACGCTGGTGGTTGAGCTTGACGTGACCGGACTCGAGCCGGGTTCGCAGCTTGTGCCCGTCACCCTTGACCTGCCCGCGGGCCTGACGCTTGTGTCGGCCAGCCCGCCAAATGTCCTGGTGACCATCGTCGGTCCGCCGCCGTCGCCTTCAGCATCGCCGGCGGCGTCCCCGACCGTGGCTCCATCGCCCAGCGGTTGATCGGCATGGGACGCTTGTTCGGGACCGATGGCATTCGGGGGGTCGCCAATGTCGACCTCAAGCCGACGACCGCCTATGCCCTGGGTCGGGCCGTGGCCCACCAGCTGGCCGCCCGTCGAGGCGCGATCGTGGTCGGCCAGGACACCCGACGCTCGGGTGACATGTTCGTGGCAGCGCTCGCCGCCGGGGCAACCAGCCTGGGCGTCGATACCCACGTCGTCGGGGTTGTCCCGACGCCAGCGCTCGCGTTCCTGGCCGGCGACGGGCCCTTTGCGGCCGGAATCATGGTCTCCGCATCGCACAACCCAGCCGAGGACAATGGACTCAAGGTGCTCGACCGCGCGGGTCTCAAGCTGGACGACAGCGTCGAAGAGGACCTCGAGAGACTGATCTGGCGGACCGAGGAGCTGGGTGGGGTGACCAATGCGCAGATAGGCCGGGTTGTCGACGATCGCCACAGGGTGATCGACTACACCCGGCACCGCCTGGGGTTGGCCAGGACGATCCAGGCTCGTGGCCTCCGGGTCGTCCTCGACTGCGCCAATGGCTCCGGCTGTCCGCTCGGGGCCGAGATCCTGGCCGCAACCGACGCCGAGGTCACGGTCATCCATGCGGCCCCGGATGGGGTCAACATCAACGTTCGCTGTGGCGCGACATCCCCGGCGTCGCTGGCCGCGGCGGTGCTCGAGGCCGGCGCCGATGTCGGGTTCGCGCTCGACGGCGATGCGGACCGCCTGATCGCGGTGGATGGGACCGGCCGGACGGTCGATGGTGATCAGGTCCTGGGGATCCTGGCGCTCGCTCGGCTGGCCCGCGGCGAACTCCCGGGTGGAGCCCTGATCGTGTCTGTGCTGTCCAACGGCGGCCTGCAGCGGGCGATCGAGGCTGCCGGTGGGCACATCGTGCGCACCCCCGTAGGGGACAAATACATCCTCGAGGGGATGCAGGTCTCGGGCGCGGGTCTCGGTGGCGAGAAGAGCGGCCACGTGATCGTTCGCGAGCACACCACCTCGGGCGACGGGATCGTCACGGCCCTTGAAGTGTTGCGAGTGATGTGCCGCGAGCACCGTGGTCTCGCCGACCTGGCCGCCATGATCCCGCTGTTGCCCCAGCAGCAGCGTGCCGTGAGCGCTCGTCACAAGGATCAGTGGGAAGGCGATCCGGAGCTCCAGCGCGCCATTGCCCGGGCGACGGCGCGACTTGACGGCGACGGGCGGATCCTGGTTCGGCCATCCGGGACGGAGCCAGCGCTCAGGGTCATGGTCGAAGGGAGCGATGAAGTCCTGGTGGCCGAGCTGGCCGACTCGCTGGCGGCTCTCGCCGGGGAGCGACTAAACTAGCCCCGGTGCCTGTCAAGCGGCGTCACCACGACCCGGCGAGCCACGACCGTCGGGACCCTCGGAGGGCCTGACCCCATGTGCGGCATCGTCGGCTATACCGGGCCCCGCGACGCGGGGCCGATCCTCATGGAGGGCCTGCGGCGCCTCGAGTATCGCGGCTACGACTCGGCCGGGATCGCCCTGGTCGACCACGACGGGAGCCTGTTTGTCGAGAAGAAGGCGGGCAAGCTCGCCAACCTGACGACGGCCATCGCGGACCGCACCCCGCACGCGGCCATCGGCCTCGCGCACACCCGCTGGGCCACCCACGGCCGGCCGAACGACCTCAATGCCCACCCACACCAGGACTGCACCGGTCAGATCACCGTCATCCACAACGGGATCATCGAGAACTTCCGGGAGTTGCGCGACGGCCTGGAAGCCCGTGGCCACACCTTGACCTCCGAGACCGATACGGAGGCGATCGCGCATCTCATCGAGGAGGCCTATGAGGGCGATCTGGCCGCTGCGGTTCGCGTCGCCCTTCGCCGGCTGGAGGGCGCCTATGCGCTCGTGGTGATGCACAGGGGCGAGGTCAGCCGCCTGGTCGGGGCTCGGCTGAACGTTCCCTTGATCGTCGGACGAAACGGCGAGGAGAGCTTTCTGGCCAGCGACGTCGCGGCCATCCTTGCCCATACCAATCGGATCATCTTCCTGGAAGAGGGTGATGTCGCCGATGTCCTGCCCGCCGACGTCGTGATCACCGACCTCGACGGGGTCCGACTCGAGCGGGCCGAGACAATCATCACCTGGACCCCGGAGGCCGCCGAGAAGGGCGGGTACGACCACTTCATGCTCAAGGAGATCCACGAGCAACCCGACGCGTTGCGCCAGTCGATCGCCGGCCGGGTGACCCGCGATCGTCAGATCCGGCTCGATGAGCTGGAGGCGATGGCCACGACGCTGCAGGGCGTGCACCGGGTGGAGATCGTGGCCTGTGGCAGCGCCTACTACGCCTCACTCGTCGCGGCGGCCGCCATCGAGGACTGGATCGGAATCCCCGCCCGGGCGACGGTCGGGTCGGAGTTCCGCTACAGCCCACCGCCGCTGGACACACAGACGCTGGTGATCGCCGTGACTCAGTCCGGCGAGACCGCCGACACGATTGCCCCGACCCGCCACGCCCGCGAACGAGGCTGCCCGATCATCGCAGTCACCAACACGGTGGGCTCCGCGATCACCCGGGAGGCGGACGCGGTCGTCTTTCTCCGGGCGGGTCCCGAGATCGCGGTCGCCGCGTCAAAGACGTTTGTCACCCAGGTGGCCACCCTCGTCATGGTCGCCGCGGCGATGGCGAGGATTCGGGGCGTCCTGAGCCCTAACCTCGAGGGCGAACTGGCCGACGCCCTGCAGGCGCTTCCTGCGGCAGCGCAGCGCACGATCGATGCCGCGATGGCCGACAGCGGCGCGCTCGCCCGCCGCTACCTCCATTCGCGGGGGTTCATGTTCATCGGCCGCGGGTACAGCTACCCGGCGGCGCTGGAGGGCGCCCTCAAGCTCAAGGAGATCAGCTACGTTCACGCTGAGGGCTATGCCGCGGGTGAGCTCAAGCACGGACCGATCTCGCTTCTCGACGCCGAGTGTCCGCTGGTCGCGGTCGCCACTCGTTCAGGCGTGTACGACAAACTGATCAGCAACCTGATGGAAGGCCGTGCCCGCGACGCGAAGGTGATCGCGATCGCCACCGACGGCGACCCGCAGATCGAGCGATTTGCCGATGACGTGTGCTGGGTGCCCGACACGCATGAGGCGCTCAGCCCGGTCCTGGCGGTCATCCCGCTCCAGCTATTCGCGTACCACATGGCGGTCGCCCGCGGCACCGATGTCGATCAGCCACGCAACCTGGCGAAGTCGGTCACGGTCGAGTAGCGCTCGATGCCCACGGACCACGCTGACGAGGTCAGGATCCCACCCGGACTCGTGCCGCCGGGGACCACCGAACTCGGGATTGACATCATCTCGGTCGGGCGCATTCGGGCGGCCCTCGAGCGCTTCGGCCCGCGCTTCTCACGGCGCGTCCTGACCGACGCCGAGCGCCGCCACGTGCGCGATCGTCCCGAGACGATGGCCGGTCGATGGGCAGCCAAGGAGGCCGTTTCCAAGGTCCTCGGGCTGGGCGTCCGGGGCATCGGCTGGCGCGACATCGAGATCGAGCGGTTGCCCACGGGCCAACCCGCCGTGCGGCTCCACGGCAGGGCGGCCGTCCGGGCTGAACAGCTGGGGATGGGTCGCATCGCGGTCTCGATCACCCACGAATCGGACTACGCGGTCGCCATCGCGTTTGGCATCCGGACCGCCCCTGGCCGGTACGTCTTTCCGCCCGACATCGAGGCCCGACTCGACGATCGCGAACGGCAGATCCTGGCCCGTATCGACCGCCTCGGGACGCTCGCGGCCGGGGGCGTTGCGGCGCCGGGCGTGATGACTGGCGTGGCGGTCTCGGGCGCGGGCGCGGGCGAGCCGATGCCGCGCGAAACGCCCACGTGCGAGGAATCGGGTGCCTGAACGGCGGCCGGTCGGCTTCGGGCACCACGACGGGCCGGTTGGCTCCCAGGCAAAGGGAGAAACGCCGTTCCCGGCCGGGGCGGTCAAGCTGGATGACGAGATCGTGGCGGGGCTCCTGCCGGTGCGTGCGGCGCGGGGCCACAAGGGGACCTTCGGCAAGCTCCTGGTGATCGCCGGTTCGCTCGATTACGCTGGTGCGGCCCTGCTGGTCTGTCGAGCGGCAGGGCGGGCCGGGGCCGGTCTGGTGACCCTTGCGGTGCCCGAGTCCCTGCAGCCGCTCTTTGCGGCCAAGGTCGTCGAGGCGGTGACGATGAGCCTCCCCGAGGACGACGTGGAGGAGGTGGATCCGGAGCCGGCGCTCGCCCGCATTCTCGATCACCAGCACGACGCCATCGTCGTTGGCCCCGGGTTGCGACCCGGCCTGGCCACGACAGAGCTGGTCCGGATCCTGCTGTCGGTGCCATCGGAAGCCGATCCCGCCCCGATCGTGCTCGATGCCGAAGCGCTCCGTTCCCTGGCCACCCTTGACCGCTGGTGGGAGGCGGTGCGTCGGCCCGTCGTCCTGACCCCGCACGCCGGCGAGTTCGCCCGGCTGCGCGCCGGCAGCGGGCTCGATCCGGCAGGGGATGGCGACCTGACCGGCGACGACGACGCTCGAGTCGCCGCCGCCCGGGACGCTGCCGGTGCCTGGAACACCGTCGTCGTCCTCAAGGGTGCCCGGACGGTCATCGCCGCACCCTATGGAGCCGTCGCCGTCGCGCCCTTTGAGAACCCGGCCCTCGCATCGGGCGGAACCGGCGACGTGCTGGCGGGGGCGATCGGATCGCTCGTGGCGCAGGGCGTGGACCCCTTTGCGGCTGCGCGGCTGGGCGTCTATGTGCACGGGGTGGCCGGTGACAGTGTCCGCGAACGCCTTGGCGACGCGGGCCTCCTGGCATCTGACCTGCCCGACGGGATGGCCATCGCCCGCAAGCGCCTGGCCGCCCTGGCGGAGCGCCGGGGGAGCGGCAAACGCCTCGGTTTCGTGGCTCGCGTGGCTCGCGAGATTCAGGCAGGACCTGATCCCGGTCCGTGACCGGGTGAGCATCGTGCCCGCGACCCCCGTCTGGCGGCGATCCATGATCGAGGAGCGCCTGGCAGCGGCGGGGCTCCCGGCGCTGCCCCGCACGGCGTGGCTCGAGATCGACCTGGACGCCGTTCAGAGCAACCTGGTCGTGCTCAGGGAGGCAGCCGGTCCGGGTGTCCGGGTGCGACCCGTCGTGAAGGCCGACGCCTACGGGCATGGGGCGGTCCCGGTGGCTCGGGCGCTCGAGGCGGCGGGCGTCGATGGCTTCTGCGTGGCTGCATTCGATGAGGCGGTCGAGTTGCGCGACGCCGGCATCGCCGCGCCGATCCTGGTCCTCTATCCGGTTCCGGTGGCATGGATCGGCGAGGCAGCGCGCCGGCAGATCGCGGTTACCGTTGGGGATGCCGACCTGCTGGCGGAACTCACGGGCGCCGCCGCCGCGATTGAGCCGGCGAAGCCGCTCGAAGTGGAACTCGAGGTTGAGACGGGCCTTGGTCGGGGCGGACTCGCCGGCGCGCGGGTGGTTGCCGCGGCCCAGTTGATCGTGGGGACGCCCGGTCTGGCCCTGGCCGGGCTGTGGACCCACCTCCAGGCGGTCGAGGACGCGGCGTTGACCGCCCTCCAGGTCGCTCGATACGAGGCGGTCGTGGCGAGCCTGACGGTTGCCGGGCTGGCACTGCCGGCTCGTCACGTGGTGGCCAGCGCGGCACTGATCTCCGGCGGAGCCGGAACCTATGACGGGGTTCGTCCCGGGCTCGCCATCTACGGGTTGGTGCCCGATGAACTGGGCGGCGTGGAAATGCTGACCGGCGTCAGCGCTGCGCTTCGTCCGGTCATGGCGCTCTACGCTCGGCCCGTCCGAGTCGAGGACCTGCCCGGGGGCTGGGGGATCAGTTACGGGCCAACGTTCACCACGACCGGCCCCAGCCGGATCGCCACGCTGCCGATCGGCTATGGCGATGGCTGGTCCCGTCACCTGTCCAACCGGGCGGCGGCCCTGGTCCGGGGGACGCGCGTACCGCTCGTGGGCAACGTGGCGATGGATGCGGTGATGGCCGATGTCAGTGCCGTACCTGGGCCGCCGGTGAGCTGCAACGACGAGTTCGTGCTCATCGGGACCGGTGGAGCTGAGCGGATCACCGTTGCTGACCTGGCGCGCGAGCGCACCACAAACCAGTGGGAGGTCATGACCGGGATGGCTCGCCGGTTACCCCGGGTGTACCATGCCGCGGCCGGACCGGTCGGTCTGCGAGTTCTCAGCCAGCGGAGCATCTAGGTGGCGCGGATCGAGATCTGGAATGGCGATATCTGCGAGCTTGAGATTGACGCGATCGTCGCGCCCGCCAATGGGTCGCTCTGGATGTCGACCGGGGTCGCCGGTGCAATCAAGCGAGCCGGCGGCGACTCGATTGAATTCGCCGCGATCCGCCAGGGGCCCGTCGAGCCCGGCGGCGCGGTGATCACGCCCGCCGGGACGCTCGCCGTGCAGGCTGTCATCCACGCGGTCACCCTCGATCGCGACCGACGGACCACGGCAGCCACGCTGGAAGCGGCGGTTCGCAGTGCGATGGCGAGAGCCCGCGAGATCAAGGCGACCAGCATCGCGTTCCCCGCGCTCGGCTCCGGCGTTGGCGGCTTCGAACTCGATGAGGGCGCCCGGATCACGGTGACGACCGTCCGCGACGAGTTGGCCAACAGTCCGACCGTCGCGCACGTGGTCTTCGCCCTGCGCGGTGCCACAACGTATGCCGCCTTCAGTCGGGCGCTCCAGGCGGTCAGCGCCGTCCCGCGCGGGCTGGGTTCATGAACAGAGGCCCGTACGAACCGAGCGAAGAGCAGCGCGACGAGCTGGTCGAGCAGGTCGCCCGCGAGATCGAACTGCGGGGGATGAGCGGACCTGCGGTCCACTTCCTGGAGGCGAGCCGCCCGTATCGCGCCCTCGGCGCCAACGCGATGCTGCTCTTCGATCCCATGTTGCGCAGCATGTTCGGCGGCGAACTCAGCTCGGTCAGCGAGATCCTGGCCGACGACACCGGCATCGAGCTGCTGATCGCCCGCCTCGAGGAGCAGACCGACGACGAGGTCAGCTGGGACGCCTGACGTTCGGGCCACGAGCCCGTGGCGCGCAGGACCCGCGGATGCGTGGACCGCGCGCCCCACTGGCGAAACCACCGCTACGATGGGGGCGTGACAACCGCGCCCAGAGCGTTCTTCACCCAGGACACCGGTGCCGCCACGATCGCGACCGCCCTGGTGGGCCGAGTCGGGAGCCGCTGGCGGCTGATCGGCTCCCTCTGCCTGCCGATCGGCAGTGACCCGGCCGCCCTCGTCGCGCTCCTCGTTGAGCGGGTTATCGCAGCGGACCCATCCATCGCGGTTGCACTGGGTCTCGATCGCACGCCCCCGGACGAAATCCCGAAGGTCGAAGTCACGAGTCACCCGGCCCCGCGTCTGGCGGTGATCGCCGGATCAGAACGAGCGCTCGCTCCACTCGTCGCAGCCGCCGCCCGCAGCGGCTGGCGAACCTCGGCTGCCAGTGCCGAAGCCGTCGATCCATTGCAAATGTCCACGATCCTGCTGGACCCCGGCGTGGACGGGATCCTCGCCGGTGCGGGCGAGCCGCCCGCGGCGGACGAGCGGCGCGCGCTGGGTGAACTCGGTGCGCTGGTGGCCGCCGCGGCGGCACGCCGACCGGACATACCGGTTGTTCTGGCAGGCGGCATGGCGATCCAGCTGGGTGCCTTCGGTGAGTCAGGTCGTCGGCCGGCGCCGCTGCTGCTCGCATCGGCGGCGTCAGGCGGCCCGCGGGGCGGCGCTCTGCGCGAGGTACTCACCGATCTCGCCCTGCCTCGTGACGACGCGCGCCGCACGCTCGGCGGAGCTGCGAACGCGCTGTCCGACCTCCTCGATCGGCGCATTGACATCGTCGACATCGGCTTCGACGGGGCGACCCGGGCGGCGGCCTGGCCGACCGATTCGTCCGTCGCGACCGGGATGGATCTGGCAGTCGTGCCGACCGCCGGGCTGGCTCCGGCCGAACCCGATGACGAGGTCGTCGATCGTGTGGCCGATTGGTCCCCCGGGACGACCGACCGACACCGACTGCGCGATCGACTTCGTGAGCTCAGGATCGCGCCGTGGGCGGATGCTGCCGGCGACGGGGTTCGGCTGCGGTTGGCGGCCGTGCGCTCGGCTCTGAGCCTCCTCGACCAGGCAACGCCGGAATGGATCGAGCGACCCGCTGCCGATCTGCTGATCGCGACCGGTGGCGTCTGGTCGGGGGCATCGCCGGCTTCGGCCTTGTTGGCCATCATCGACGTGCTGCGACGCCACGGGGTGGTCCAGATAGGAATGGACCATGCTCGGCTGCTCGCTCCACTTGGATCCATCGCGGACCTGCGGGAGCGCCGCGCGATCGTGGCCGACCTCCTCGACGACGTGCTGCTGCCGCTCGGGACGGTGGTCATGCCCGCCGGACAGCGTCAAGACCGAAACCCGGGCACGCTCGTGCTCCACGGCAACCACACTGGCGACGAAGGTGACCGCGCCCGCGACGGCAAGGTGGACCTGGTCAACCTGGAGCCGGGGGGCCTCGCGTCGATCTGGCTGGCCCCCGGCGCGTCCTCAGTTGCGGAATTCCGGTTTCATGACGCGGTTCGGCTGGGCGGTCGCGGTCGACATTTCGCGATTGACGTCACCGGCGGCCTGGTCGGCCTGGTCGTGGACCTGCGCGGCGTGCCACTCAAGCTCCCGGATCGGGCTGACCTGCGCCACGATCTCCTCGAGACGTGGGGAACTGCGGTCCGTGTGGGGGCCGCTTGATGACGAGTGCCGCCTCCAACGTCGGACTTGTGCCCGCGCGATCGCTGATCGTGGAGCCCGTCGACGTCAGGTTTCGCCTCACGCCGGGGGATCATGCGCTGGTCGCAGCGGGCGAAACGGTGGTCGTGGGGGCGCCGATCGCCGAGCGGCTGCGCGACCCCGGTCTTGAGGAGATCAACGTTTCCAACCGGCTCGATCCCGAGCCCGGCGGGCGCTGGCCGGGACTGGCCAATCGACGTGACGGACGGTTTGAAGGTGGCGAGTTCCTGTTTGCCTGGCGGGGTCGCTGGCGGGTGGCCGGAGGAGCGCTCAGTGACCCGCTGGAAACGCCGTGCGCCGGGATTGTGCGCGACGTGCGCGCGGGCTCCTCGATTACGGTGCGGGCGGCTGGCCGGGGCCTGCCCGGGATCGTGGCGCTCGGCGGGCCAACCCGCGGCCGGCTGCGCGGAGGCACGGAACGGGAGTTGCGCGCCGGTGGCCTCGACGTCAACGCCGCCGGGACGATCCTGGTGGTTGGATCGAGGGTGGATGCTGAGACGCTGACCCGGGCCCGGGCGATGGGCGTGCGCGGTGTCGTCGTCAACGCCCTGTCGAGCAAGGAACGGCGTGATTTCCTAGCCTCGGAGGCTCGTCAGCGCTCCGCCCTCCATCGCCTGCCATCGTTCGCTGTTCTGGTCCTCGACGGTGCCGTCCGGCGGCCCCTGGCCGGAGCCGTGCTGGCCCTGCTCGGCGCCCTGTCCGGGCACGAGGTCGCGATCGTCGCGGATCCGCCGATGCTGGTCTTCGACGTCCCCGGGCTCATCGTCCCCACGCCGCCGGTCGATCTCGTCCGTGTTCGAGCAGGTGTACACGCCGGTCGCGAGGGCCGGTTTGTCGAGGCCATCGGGCCGCGTCGATTTGGCGGAGGCACGGACCTCGAGGCGTGTCTCGTCCGGTTGGCCGATGGAAGCGTGGTCGCCGTTCCACTCGGTGACCTCGAACGGTTCGCTTGAATTGAAGGCAGCGGGCACGGTCCCCGAGCGTCGCATCGAGGCTGTCGATCCGGCGGCCACTGCTGCGCTCGGCCTGGCGCTGGCGGCTGCGGCCCAGCCGGGTGACCTGATCTGCCTGTGGGGCGACCTGGGCGCGGGCAAGACGCACCTGGCCAAGGCCTTTGGGGCCGGACTTGGCGTGACCGACACGATCGTGTCACCGAGCTACATCCTGATGGCCGAGTATGTCGGTCGCCTGCCGCTCTTCCACCTCGATCTGTACCGGCTCGCCGAGGCGACCGATGCCCTGGCCGGCGGCCTGATCGATGATCGGCAGAGCGTCGGGGTCACGGTCGTGGAGTGGCCAGACAGGATGCGTGCGGCGTTGCCCGTCAATCGCCTCGACGTCCGGATCGACGGCGCCGCTGACGAGCGACGGGTCATCACGGTCCGCGCGGGTACGCCGGCACTCCGACGCTACCTGGACGCGATCCCATGACGGGCGGGCGCACCAGCTCGGCTCGCGAGGGCCGCCGGCGGGCGATCCTGGCGATGGACACCGCGACGACCCGGATCGTCGTGGCGATCGGGTCAGCGGATGGGCAGGTCGAGGGAATCGCCAGCTGGGAGGCCGGCTACCGCCATGGCGAAACGCTGCTGGCCACGACCAGTCGGTTCCTCGCCGAGCTGAACGTCCGGCGTTCAAGGCTGACCGCGATCGTGGTCGGCATCGGACCCGGCGCCTTCACCGGGCTGCGCGTCGGGATGGCGACCGCCAAGGGGCTGGCGCATGGACTCGGTCTGCCGATCGTCGGAATCTCCACGGCCGAGGCGCTGCTGGCCAGCTCTCCCGACGGCGACAGCGACGGCGACGGACGACCCGTGCTGCTCCTGCCCGCCGGACCATCCGACCGAATCCTGGTCCGTCGCGGCGGCCGCCCCAAATTGCTGGCCGGTGGCGATGAGCCCGCGCTCGCCGCCGATGAGCACTTGATCGCGGTCGACCTGGCCGGTCGGGCCCCGGAGGACGCCATCGAGCTTGGCGAGGCGGCCCGCGGCCGGCTCGGGGCAGCGCTACTGTCGTTGGGCGCCGCGCGCCTTCGGGTCGACGATGTGGACGACCTGGCCGGGTTGGTGCCGGAATATGTGACGCTCCCGCGCGGGATCACCAGCCAGGCGGGGGAGGTGGCATGGTCGCGCGACCCCCGCTGAAGCTGCAGATCGTGCCGATGCTGGCCGGCGACCTCGACGCGATCGCCGCCATCGAGCGCGCCAGCTTCGATTCCCCGTGGCCGCCGGATGCGTACCGGAGCGAGCTCGCAACGAACCGGCTGGCCCAGTACCTGGTGATGCGGGCCGGTGATGAGATCGTGGCCTATGGCGGCATGTGGCTGATGGTCGATGAGGCCCACATCATCACGTTCGCCGTCCACCCGGCCTGGCGTCGCCAGCAGATCGGCGGTCGGCTCCTCCTGGCCATGCTCGATATCGCGCTGGACGCCGGCGCCCGCGAGGCGACGCTCGAGGTTCGCCTGTCGAACTTGCCAGCTCGGCGGCTCTACGAGAAATTCGGCTTTCGGCCGGTCGGGCTGCGGCCGCGCTACTACAACGACAACGGCGAGGACGCCCTGATCATGACCACCGATCCGCTGCCCGACTCACCGATGCGCCAGCGGATCGTCCGGCTTCGCGCGGCGATCGACGCGGCGCCGCACCCGTCGCCCTCGGCGGAGCGAGCGGCGGATCAAGTGGGCGATCAAGTGGGCGATCCACTGCGGGATGTCACGCGATGACACGCGCGTGAGTGGGTCGTTGATCCTGGCCGTGGAGTCGTCCTGCGACGAGACCGGCATCGCCGTGATCGAAGCCGGGCGGGCGATCCGCTCGAATGTCGTCGCGTCGCAGGTTGCGCTGCATGCGCCGACCGGCGGGATTGTTCCCGAAGTCGCCGCCCGTGCCCACCTGCGCTGGATCGTCCCGGTCCTCGACCAGGCGCTGGCCGATGCCGCCGTCGAGTGGTCCGCCATCGACGCGGTCGCGGTCACGCGGGGGCCTGGTCTGGCAGGCTCGCTGCTGGTCGGGATTAACTTCGCCAAGGCCCTGGCATGGGTGCACGACCTACCCCTGATCGGGGTCAACCACCTCGAAGGCCATGTCTACGCGGCCTGGCTTCGCGATCCCGGCGAGGCGGAGCGCGACGATCCGATCTTCCCGCTGGTGGCCCTGGTCGTGTCCGGCGGGCATACCTTCCTGACCGAGATGGCGGACCACCTGACGTATCGCCTGCTGGGTTCGACCGTGGACGATGCCGCGGGCGAGGCATTCGACAAGGTGGGCCG
The DNA here is from genome assembly GCA_964427285.1 of uncultured Anaerolineaceae bacterium. Taxonomy (GTDB): domain Bacteria; phylum Chloroflexota; class Limnocylindria; order Limnocylindrales; family CSP1-4; genus SPCO01. Next base: position 46,173 of record CAYRTS010000005.1, on the reverse strand, counting down.
GCTCCTGGGACTGGGCTATCCCGGTGGCCCGGCCATCGGTCGGGCGGCCGATGAAGCGACGTCGCGCGATCGGGTCTTTCCGCGGGCCTGGCTCGGTCGCTCGTTCGACTTCAGTTTCTCCGGGCTCAAGACGGCGGCCCGCCGGGTCGTGACCGATGCGCGTGCCGAAACAGGCCTCACCGGCGAACCGGAGACGGCGTTGCCCGCCGCGGTGACCGCGGAACTCGCCTGGGGGTTCCAGGATGCCGTCGTCGACGTGCTCGCGACCAAGACGATCCGGGCCGCGCGGGCCGTCGGCGCGAAATCCATCGTGCTCGGTGGGGGTGTGGCGGCCAACGGCGCCCTGCGCGCCCGACTGGCCAATGAGGCGGAGGCGCTGGGGGTTCCGCTGTTCGTGCCGCGGCCCGCCTTGTGCACAGACAACGGGGCGATGATCGGGGCGGCCGGTGCCCGGCGGTTCGCAGCGGGGGAACGCGCCGGAATGGACCTGGATGCCCGTCCGTCGCTGCCGCTGGCTGCTCGCTGAGTGGCGCCTGCCACGCGCGTTGATCCTGCGGCGGTCCGGGCGACGCTCCGCGCGGCCGGGCTGCGTGCACGCCACGGCCTGTCCCAGAACTTCCTGGCCGACCCGGACGTGCTCGAGGCCATCCTGGCGGAGGCGGATCCTGGGCCGACTCGACGAATCCTCGAGATCGGCCCGGGGCTCGGACTGCTGACCGGCGGGATGCTGGACACCGGCGCGACGATCACCGCGGTGGAACTGGACCGTGGCCTCGCGGCGTTGCTGCGCGACCGATTCGCGGTGCCCGTCGCGGGGGGCCATCTCCGCCTGATCGAAGGCGACGCGCTCGACCAGGATCTCGCGCGGCTCGTCCAGCCGCCCTATGACGTGGTCGCCAACCTGCCGTATCACATCACGAGCCCGATCCTCCACGCGCTCCTCGGTGCCACGCCACGGCCGCGGCGGGCCGTCCTGATGGTCCAGCGCGAGGTTGCCGAGCGGATCGCGGCCCCGCCCGGCAGGATGAGCTACCTATCCGTCTTCGTGCAGTACCACGCCCGGGTCCGGATCGCGTTCAACGTTCCGGCCGCGGCCTTCGAGCCGGAGCCCGCCGTCGAATCCGCCGTGATCGTGATCGATCCGTACGACGCCGACGATCGCCTGGATGCGGCCGCCGAGGATCAGCTGTGGCGCCTCGTCCAGGCGGCGTTCCGTGAGCGACGCAAGATGATCCATAACGTCCTGTCACGACAGCTCCCGATCGATGCCGAGCGTGTGTCGGCGGCCCTGGAGGCCGCGGGGATTCATCCCGAACGGCGTCCACAGACGCTCGCCGTCGGGGAATGGCTGGTCCTGCTCAGGGTCCTCGGCCCGCTCGGCGCGGATGTGCGCGGCCGGCGGGGGAGCTCATGACCCGGGAACCCGGCGGCCCGGCGGCGGCGGATCCGTCGCGTCGTCTCGCCCCGGTCGTCCGCCTCGCGCCGGCCAAGCTGAACCTGACCCTGGCGGTGACCGGGCGACGCGACGACGGCTACCACAGCCTGCACTCCGTCTTCGTCCCCCTGGACCTGGCGGATCGGCTCAGCCTCGCGCCTTCCGGCAGCACCGACGACACGCTCTACGTCGCCGGGTTCGACGCCGGGCCGCCGGGACAGAACCTGGTCCTGCGAGCCATCGCGGCGGCCCGCGCAGCCGTTGGGGGGGCCTGGGTCGGCGGTCCCGGCCCCGCGCCGGCCCTCGCGGCCCGGCTGGAGAAGCGGATCCCGGTCGCAGCCGGTCTGGGCGGTGGCTCATCGGACGCGGCTGCGGCGGTTGACGGCGCTCTCGAAGCGTGGGGCACCACGCTCGAACCCGACGCCCGCACCCGGCTGGCCGCCCGGATCGGATCGGACGTGCCGTTCTTCCTGGCCATGGCCCCCGCCCTCGTGGAGGGACGCGGCGAGCAGGTGACGCCGCTTCCGGGGCTCCACGGCGCGCCCGGCGTTCTGCTGGTCACACCCGCCATCCGAGTCTCGACAGCCGACGTCTTCGCGGCATTCGACGCGACGGCGACCCATGGCGACCCCGCCGTGCGCATGACGTCGACCCACCTGGCCGAAGAGCTACGGGCGAACCTGTCGACGGCTGACCTGGTGGCGCGCGCCGGTGCCCTGACCGTGGCCAACGACCTGCTGCGCGCAACCGCGCTGCTGGTCCCGGCCCTCGTGCCCTTTCGGCGGGCGCTGAGTCGACTGCTCGTCCGGCCAATCGGTCTGTCCGGCTCGGGCCCAACACTCTGGGCGCTCTATGCTTCGGTGGCCATGGCCGCCGAGGCCGCAGAGGTCGTCACCGCTGCGCTCCGTGGCGGGCAACTCGCGGCGCCGGGAGCCATCCATCCGTTCGTCACCGCCACGACCATCACGGGCGGCCACCAGCATGGGAGCCAGTCATGACCCGTCGAGCCATCTCCACCACCGGTGCACCGGTCGCCATCGGCCCGTACAGCCAGGCGATCGCGATCGAAAACCTCCTGTTCACGGCCGGCCAGGTGGCCCTCGATCCGGCCACCGGCGTGCTGGTGGAGGGCGGCATCGAACCCGAGACGGAACGGGTGATGGCCAACGTGACCGCGGTCCTGAAGGCCGCCGGGAGCAGCTGGGGCGATGTGCTCAAGACCACGATCTTCCTCGTGGACATGTCCGAATTCGCGACGGTCAATGCGATCTACGGGCGGTTCATGGCGGATCCGCCCCCGGCCCGCTCGACGGTCGCGGTAGCCGCGTTGCCAAAGGGCGCGCGGATCGAGGTCGAGGTCATCGCCCGGTTGCATGCCTGAACCGCGGGCGCCCCGGGGTCCGGCGGTCCGGCGGTCGCGTGATCGGACCGTGAGTGATCGGACCGTGAGTGATCGGACCGTGAGTGATCGGACCGTCGGTTGACACCGCTCCGAGGCCACCCCTACGATGCCTCGACCCACTGATGACAGTTGACCCAACGGCACCGGATCCGGACCGGATCGGGAACGACGATCGCTCCCAGGCCGGGCCGCGTCGGCGTCCCGCCTCGTGAACCCCCCCGAAGCAGGCCAGTCGACCCGTACGGTCGCGGTCGTCCTCGCGGCCGGCCTCGGGACGCGAATGCGCTCGAGCACCCCCAAGGTGCTCCACCAACTGTGCGGTCGGGCGATGCTCGCGTACGTCATCGACGCCTGGGCGAGCACGGCCAGCGGTATGGCATCGCGCCCGATCGTGGTCTACTCGCCGGCGGTTGAGACGATCATCGGGGTCGTTGCCGAGCGCGCCACATTCGCGCTGCAGGCGGAGCCGCGCGGTTCCGGCGATGCCGTTCGCGCGGCCATGGTGGCGGTCCCCGACGACGCGGGAGAGATCGTCGTGCTCAGTGGCGATGTCCCGCTGGTGACCGGTGCCGATCTCGACGCCATCGTCGAGGCACGCCGGGCCGATGACGCGGCGATCGCCCTGGCCAGTGTCTTTGCCGCAGATCCCGCCCGGCTCGGACGGGTCATCCGCGGCGAGTTTGGAACCGTGGAGCGGATCGTCGAGGCCCGTGATGCGACGCCCGAGGAGCTTGCCGGCAACGAGACCAACGCCGGCCTGTATGCCTTCGATGCTGCCTGGTTGCGCCGGAGGATCGGCACGCTCAGGTCGTCCGCGGTGACCGGCGAGGTGTACCTGACCGACCTGGTCCGCCTCGCCCGCGAGGATGGCCGGATCGTCAGCGCCGTCGGCTTCGAGGACGACGGACGGTTTGACGGGATCAACGACCGATCGCAACTCGCCGCCGCCGAGTGGACGATGCGGGTCCGGCTCAACGAAGCCCACATGGCCAATGGCGTCACCATGCGCGACCCCTCCACGGTCTACCTCGACTGGTCCGTCGAGCTGGCCGCCGACGTGACCATCGAGCCCAACGTGATCCTGAAGGGCACCACCACGGTCGGTGAGGGCAGCGTCATCGGGGCCGGGAGCCAGCTGATCGATGCCGTCGTCGGGCGCCGCGCGCGCGTCTGGGCCAGCGTCGTCGAGGCCTCGACCATCGAGGATGAGGCGATCGTCGGGCCGTACAGCCACCTGCGGCCGGGCAGCGTCGTGGGTCGCGGCGCCGAGGTCGGCAACTTTGCCGAGCTCAAGAACACCCGGCTCGGCCCGGGGTCGAAACAGCATCACGTCAGCTATCTCGGTGACGCGCGGGTCGGTGAGCGGGTCAACGTCGGGGCGGGGACGATCACGGCCAACTACGACGGCACGACCAAGCATCCGACCACGATCGGGGATGGGGCCTTCATCGGGGTCGACACGATGATCGTGGCGCCGCGCGACATCGGCGCGGGCGCCCGGACCGGCGCCGGGGCGGTGGTGACTCGCGACGTGCCTCCGGGCAAACTGGCGTTCGGCGTGCCGGCGCGGATCCGCGAACCACGCGCCGGGGCGGGTGACCCACCGGCATGAACGGGTCGTTCGTCGAGCTCGGCATCATCGTCGTCCTCGTCCTGCTCAACGGGATCTTCTCGGCGACGGAGATCGCGCTGGTCACCATCCGGCGCAGCCGGATCCAGCAGCTCATCGACGAGGGCCGTCGTGACGCCCGCCGCGTCCAGCGGCTAAAGGAGAACCCGGGCCGGTTCCTGGCGGTCATCCAGATCGGGATCAACTTCCTCGGGTTCCTTGCCTCCGCGTTTGCCGCGGTCAGCCTCGTTGGCGGACTGGAGCTATGGCTGGCCGCGTTCGGGCCGCTGGCGAGTGTCGCGGGCGGGATCGCCCTGATCGTCGTGACCGGGCTCCTGACGATCTTCACGATCATCTTTGGCGAGCTGGTGCCCAAGCAGATTGGATTGGCCCATGCCGAACGGGTGGCCATGTCGACCAGCCGGTTCATCGAAGTCCTCGGCGTCGTCCTGGGCCCGCTGGTCGGGTTCCTGACCTGGACCACGCGGCGGATCAGCCGGCTGTTCCGTGCGGATGTGGCCGCGGACGAGCGGATCAGTGCCGAGGAGATCCGCCTCATCATCCAGCAGGGGGGCCAGCAGGGTGTCCTGGAGGCCGAGGAAGAGCAGATGATCCACGCGGTCATCGAGCTTGGGAGCCAGCGTCTCCACGAGGTGATGGTCCCGCGGATCGCCATGGTGACCCTGGCGGCGGACGCGACCATCGCGCAGGCGATTGATACCGTCGTTGACGAGGGTCACAGCCGGATCCCGGTCTACGGTGAGTCCATCGACAAGATCCTGGGCATCCTGTACGCCAAGGACCTGCTGCCGTTCCTCAAGGATGCAGCGGGCGACCCGCCGCCGCTGCGGACCATGTTGCGGACGCCGGCCTTTGTGCCCGAGTCGATGAGCGTGGATGACCTGCTCCATCAATTCCAACGGAGCAAGGTCCACATCGCGATCGTGCTCGACGAATACGGCGGGACGGCCGGCATGGTCACCATCGAAGACCTGCTTGAGGAGATCGTCGGGGAGATCCAGGACGAGTACGACGAGGAGGAACCCCTGATCGTCAAGCTCTCCGATGACGAGGCGCGGATCGATGGACGTGCCGATGTCGACGACCTGGCCGAGTTGTTCCACATCACGCTGAGTCTCGAGGATGCGGACGAATACGACACCGTGGGCGGCCTGATCTATCACCGGATCGGTGGCGTGCCGACTCCTGGCGACCAGGTGATGGTCGAGGGCCTCACCCTGACGGTCGAGACGACCGACGGGCGGCGGGTCGGCAAGGTGCTGGCGGTCCGCGATCGCGACATCGCCCGGCCCCTCGATGACGAGGCGGACCGGTAGAGCGTGCGAGCTACGCGCTGATCACCGAGACGATGATCTCCTCGAGATGTCTGCGCGCGCCCGGCTCGACGACTCCGGCGGCATCGAGGGCAGTCAGCGCGGCGTCGCGGTACTGGCGGGCCTGGTCGCGGGTGTATTCGCGCGCGCCACTGCGCTCGAGGATCGCGATGATCTCGGCGACTTCCGGCCCATCCAGGTCGGGACTCGCGTACAGGGCGGCGAGCCGGGCGCGGTCGTCCGCGCCCGCGTGCTCATAGGCGTAGATCACCGGCAGGGTCTTCTTCTTGTGCGCCACGTCTGACGGTTCCTTGCCCGTCGCCTCCTCGTGGCCCCAGATCCCCAGCAGGTCGTCATTGAGCTGGAACGCAATGCCGAGCGACCAGCCGAACTCGCGATAGCGGCCGATCACGGCCTCGTCGTCGGTGGCCAGCAGGGCGCCCGACTCGATGGATGCGGCGATGAGCGCGGCCGTCTTGCGCCCGATCATGTCGAAGTAGAGCTCGACGGTCATCAGGTCATCGGACCCGCTCATCGCGATGTCGAGGTACTGGCCCTCGCACAACCGCATGCAGGTCTGGTCAAACAGCCGCATCAGGCGCAGGACCTTGGCGTCCGGAAATCCGAGGTCCGTCAGGCGATGCAGCGCGATCCGGGACAGGCTGAACAGCGCGTCGCCGGTATTGATCGCCTGCGGAACCCCGTAGACCGTCCACAGGGTGGCCCGATGGCGCCGTTCCGTGTCACCGTCCTCGATGTCATCGTGGACCAGCGAGAAATTGTGGCCAAGTTCCACGGCCGCGGCGCCCGGCAGCGCCAGTTGGTGGTCGCCGGTGATGCTGGCGAAGGCGAGCAGGCCCAGGAGCGGCCGAATCCGCTTGCCGCCCGACGCCCCGGAGCCGTCGAGTGCCAGGTGGTAGCGGACCATCTCGTAGAGGCCGCGCGTCGACGGATCCTGGTCGCCGACAAGACGACCGATTTCTGCTTCGGTATCGGCGATGAGCCGGCCCAGGTCAAGGTCGCTCGATGTGGTCGCCATCGCCGCGAGTGTACCTGAAACGTGTACTGCGCAGGTAGCCTGTTGGTCGCAGTCCGCGTCGACGCAAGCGGTGCTACCGTCGCGCCCATGCCCATCCCGCGCCGCTACACGACCGAGGCGATCGTCCTGTCGCGGTTCAACCTCGGGGAGGCGGATCGGGTCCTCACCCTGATCACCCCGACCGTCGGCAAGCTCAAGGCGATCGCCAAGGGGATTCGACGGCCCACGTCGCGCCTGGGCGGCAGCCTCGAACCGTTTGCCGAGCTGACCGTTGCCCTCGCCCGCGGACGAACGTTCGATGTCGTCACCCAGGTCAGCGTGGATCATGCCTGGCTCAAGCTGCGCGACTCGCTCGAAGCCACCGCCACGGCCTGGTATCTCGCCGAGCTGGCCGACCGCTCACTCGAGGAGCGCCATCCCGCCGCGCCCCTGTACGCGCTGCTCCGGCGCGCCTACGAATTGCTGGATGCCGGGATGGCCCCGGGCCGGGTGGCCCGCTGGTTCGAGATGCACCTGCTCGACGAGCTCGGGCAGCGTCCTGAGGTGGATCGATGCGTGGAGTGCGACCGCATGCTTGAGTCGAGCGAACGATTCCGCTGGGTGCCGCCGCTCGGCGGCGTGTTGTGCGAGCGCTGCCCGGGGCCCGGCCACGACCGAACTGGCCTGACGCTGGACGCGCTCAAGCTCCTCAAGGCCTACCAGCGCCTGGATATCGAGGCGATCGCCGCGCTCCGCCTGGCTCAGTCCGTGGAGCGCGAGACGGAGGTGGCCCTGCGTGACTTCGTTCGCGGCGCCCTCGAGCGCGAGGCGCGCTCGCTCGCCTTTCTCGATGAGGTTCGGCACGTTCCCGTGGCACGCTGATGAGCACGACCCTCGATCCGACGACGGAGCTCGGCAGGCGTGCCCTGGAACGTCTGGCGACGGAAAAGATCGGCTGGCTGACGAGCGTCAACCCGGATGGTCAGCCCCAGGCATCCGCGATCTGGTTCCTGTGGGAGTCCGGCAAGGTTCTGGTCTACTCGCACAGACGCGCGCCGCGTAACGGCAACCTCGAGGACAACCCGCGGGTCGCATTCAACCTGCACACCGATGTGGCCGGTGGCGACCACGTGTCGATGGAGGGAGCGGCCCGCATCGACACGGTTGGTCCGCGCGCCGACCAGCACCCGGCGTACCGGGCGAAGTACGCCGACATGATCGCGGGGTATGGTTGGACGCCCGAGTGGTTTGCCGCCGAGTACCCGCTGGCCATTCGTGTGACCCCGACGCGCTGGCGGCTGGGCTGAGCAGCGCCTCTGGTAGCATCGGGCGGCCCACTCAGATCGCCCGGAGACCCCTGTGACCGACGTCCCGACCACCGACGCGAACGACATAGCTCCTGCCGTGGCCAATCTCGACACGATCGTATCCCTGTCCAAGCGACGCGGGTTCATCTTCCCGTCGTCCGAGATCTACGGCGGGATCAATGCCGTGTGGGACTACGGACCCTTGGGCGTGGAGCTCAAGAACAATGTCAAGCGGGCGTGGTGGCGGGCGATGGTCCAGGAGCGCGACGACATCGTCGGGCTGGACGCGGGGATCCTGATGCACCCCCAGGTCTGGGTGACATCCGGCCACGTCGGGAGCTTCAGCGACCCACTGGTCGAGTGCGCGACTTGCCGGCGGCGTTATCGGCTCGATGAGCTATCAGGGGCGGAGGACCTGAGCGCCACGGACCTCCGCGACGAGGGGATCGTGGAACGCCTTGGCCTGCGCTGCCCCAATGATGGCGGACCGCTCTCGGCGCCGCGCCGCTTCAATCTCATGTTCAAGACGTTCATGGGCCCGGTCGAGGAGGACGCTGCGGTGATCTACCTGCGCCCGGAGACGGCGCAGGGCTCCTACGTGAACTTCAAGAATGTCCAGCAGTCATCGCGCAAGAAGCTCCCGTTCGGGATCGCCCAGATTGGCAAGTCATTTCGCAACGAGATCTCGCCAGGCAACTTCGTCTTCCGGATGCGCGAGTTCGAGCAGATGGAGATGCAGTACTTCGTCCGTCCAGAAGCCGACGCGGCGGCCGCGTTCGAAGAATGGCTCCCGAAACGCCTCGCCTGGTACGAGCGCTACGGCGTGACGCCATCCCGGCTGCGCCTCCGCGAACACGCTCCGGATGAGCTTGCCCACTATGCGAAGAAGGCGATCGATGTCGAATACCGCTTCCCGTTCGGCTGGAAGGAGCTCGAAGGGGTCCACAACCGGGGCGACTTCGACCTGTCGCGCCATGCCGAGGCGAGCGGCGAGACCCTCGAGTACTTCGACCAGGCGACCAATGAGCACGTGGTTCCGTGGGTGATCGAGACCGCCGCCGGCGCGGATCGGGCAGCGTTCACGTTCCTGATCGACGCCTACCGCGAGGAGGAGGTCCGCGGCGAGACGCGGGTCTCGTTGGCCCTCCATCCGGACCTCGCGCCGTACAAGGTCGCCGTGCTGCCGCTGCTCAAGAAGCGTCCCGAGATCGTTGAGCTCTGCCACCGGATCAAGGCGGACCTGCAGCGGCACACGATGGCGGTTTACGACGACACCGCGGCGATCGGCAAACTGTACCGGCGCCAGGACGAAATCGGGACGCCGTGGTGCGTGACCGTCGATGTGGACTCACTGGAGGACGGCGCGGTCACGGTCCGCGATCGCGATTCGATGATCCAGGAGCGTGTGCCGGTCGAAGGCGTGACCCGGCTCATCCTCGATCGACTGGACGCGGCTCGCTCCTGACATGACCTTCGGCGCATCGGCTCTGAGTGCCCCGTCGCGTCGAGCGATTCTCGGGTTGCTCGTCTCGGCGTTCGGGCTCGCCGCGTGCGTCACGCTCCTGTGGCTGGGGATGCGGGCGGTCATGGCAGTCGGCGGTGCGTGCGCCGACGGCGGGCCATATGTCTCCGTCCAGCCTTGCCCGGACGGGGTGGCGATGTCGATGATGCTCGGGATCTTCGGCCTGTTCGGGTTCGGTGGTCTCGGGCTGTGGGCCGGCGCGTTGATCGGTGGCAGCTGGATGTTTCTCCCGCTGCTGGCCTGGCCCGGCCTCTTCCTCAGCCTCGGTTGGAACTTCCTGGAGCTGGGCGCGACGCCGCCCGCTGGCCTCGGCGAGGGACCCGAGCTTGGGTGGCTGATCCCGGGCGTGATGTTCGTGGTCATGGGTGGCCTGCCGCTGGTGGTCGCCTGGAGAGCGCCGGGCGTGGTCCGCTCCGGGCGAGCGCAGCTGGGGGCCCGACAAGGTACGCCGCTCTTCGGGTCGGCGCGGTTGTCAGCGCCGCCCGCCGGGCCCGCACAGGAGCGGGAACCGTTGCCTCGACCCGATGGTGCCCCGGTGCCCCCCGCAGATGTCGTCGACCGCATCGAACGGCTCGCGGATCTTCGCCGGCGCGGCGACCTAACGAGCGAGGAATTCGAGCTGGCGAAGCGCCACGTGCTCGGGTCGCCCAGCGACGGACCGGAGCCCGGCAGATGAGTCCGCGCTGGCTGCCGATGGCGATTGTGGCTGCCGCGGCGGCAGGGATTGTGGCCGCGATCTGGTTATTCAGCGCAGTCGCCGGGCCCGGCTAGGCTAGGTCTAGGCCGTGTCGCCCGCCGCGACTCGCCGCGGCTGGACCGGTCCCTGCGCGCCGGGCCGCTCACTCCGCCGCTGAACCGGTCCCCCTGGGTTCCTTGCCCTGTGGCCAGTAGAGCTCCTTCTTGACCGACACTTCGGGGAAGCCACGCGCCAGCAGGGTCGCCTCGGTCGACAGGATCATGTCTGGATTGCCGCACAGGTAGGCGATCGAGTTGTTCGCCGAGAGCCCCAGCTCTTCGCACACCCGGCCGACGATCGACTCAACACGGCCAACGCGCCCGGTCCAGCCTGCGTTTGCTGGATCCCGTGGCCGGGACACCGTTGGAACGTACGTGACCGGGTACGAGCCTGACGCCTGCCAGGCTTCCAGCAGCGACCGATACCCCAGGTCTGCTTCGTACGAGACGCCATTGAGAAAGACGGCCCGCCGTGGGTGTCCGTCCAGCAATGCCTGGCGCATCATCGCCACGAACGGCGCGTTGCCCGTTCCGGACGAGATGAACAGGTGGATCCGCTCGTCATCGGGCTCCAGGACGAACTTGCCTTTCGGACCGATCATCCGCATGCGGCCGCCGACGGGCAGGCGCCAGAGCAGCGGCGTGAATGTACCGCCCTGGACGAGGCGGACGTATAACTCGTACCCGTCCACCCCGGCAGTGCTGGGCGCCGATGCCACGGAGTAGGGCCGCTGCACGATCCGCCCGTCGACCATGACGCCGATCGTCATGTACTGCCCGGGTGCGAACGGGGTGGGGTCGCCGTCGAAGCGGACCCAGAAATACGCCAGGCTCGCGTGCTGGTCCTCGCGACGGACGAGGCTGGCGTTGTACTGCGGCGCGTCGGGTTCGATGACGCGCGTAGCCGCGGGGTCGGGGGCTAGCTCGGTCATGTCTGCCATGGTACCCGGCCGCCAGCGCGGACCGGGGCGCATTGGCCCACATGACGAGAATCCGGGAAGGGGCTCTGGCGACGCTACAATCCACCCCACGCTGAACACCCCGTCGCCGCGGCCTGCCAACCTGTTGCCGGGCGTTCCTTCCCGGAGGTCCTACCCGTGATGTCGACACCCCCTCCAACGAATGATGACCGTGCCCACGACGCGGCCAAGCGCTACATCTACACCTGGGGCGGAGGGCAAGCCGAGGGCGACGCAACGATGCGCGACCTGCTCGGCGGCAAGGGAGCCGGGCTCGCCGAGATGACCAAGGCCGGTCTCCCGGTCCCCCCGGGCTTCACGATCACGACCGAAGCCTGCAATGACTATTTCACGGCCGGCGGGACGCTCCCCGATGGCCTCTGGCAGGACGTCCTCGGGGCGGTCAACGAGGTCGAGGCCCTGACCGGCAAAGGGTTTGGCCATGCGGCGGACCCGCTCCTCGTCTCGGTTCGATCCGGGGCCAGGTTTTCCATGCCTGGAATGATGGACACCGTGCTCAACCTTGGCCTGAACGAGCAGACGCTCCAGGGGATGATCAAGCTCACCGGCAACGAGCGGTTTGGCTGGGATGCCTACCGGCGCTTCATCGGGATGTTCGGGCGGATCGTGATGGACGTGAAGGGCGAGCGTTTCGACACGGCGCTCGAGACCGCCAAGCACACCCGTGGCGTTCACCAGGACACGGACCTGACGGCGGCGGACCTGCGCAGCCTGGTCGACGAGTTCCGGCGAATCGTGCGCGACGACACCGGTCGTGACTTCCCGAGCGACCCCTACGAGCAGCTCGACCTGGCGATCAAGGCCGTGTTCGCCAGCTGGTTTGGCAAGCGCGCCGTGGATTACCGCAACAACCAGAAGATCGCCCACGATCTGGGCACCGCGGTGAACGTGGTCACGATGGTCTTTGGCAACATGGGTGACGATTCAGGCACCGGCGTTGCGTTCACGCGTGACCCGAACACGGGCGAGAAGGTGCTTTTCGGCGAGTACCTGACCAACGCCCAGGGTGAGGACGTCGTGGCCGGGATCCGGACCGCGCCGCGGATCAGCCAGATGCAGACCGAGATGCCCGCGGTGTACGCGGAATTCCTGCGGATCGGCAAGCAGCTCGAGAAGCACTATCGCGATGTCCAGGACCTCGAGTTCACGATCGAGCGCGGAAAGCTGTTCATGCTCCAGACCCGATCGGCGAAGCGAACCGCCGCAGCCGCGGTGAAGATCGCAGTGGACATGGTCGAAGAAGGCCTCATCACACCGGTGGAGGCCATCGGCCGAGTCGAGCCCGCGCACGTTGACCAGCTGCTCCGCGCCACGTTTGACCCTGGGGCACTCGCCAAGGCGGCCAAGATCGTCAACGGCTTGAACGCGTCGCCTGGGGCTGCCGTCGGGCGCGCTGTGTTCGACGCCGATACCGCCGTCGAATGGGTTAACCGCGGTGAGAAGGTGATCCTGGTCCGAATCGAGACATCACCAGACGACTTCCATGGCATGGCCGTGGCCGAGGGGATCATCACGGCCCGAGGCGGCGCAACCTCCCACGCGGCCGTCGTGGCGCGCCAGATCGGCAAGCCGTGCGTGGCAGGCTCGGCAGACCTGATGGTGGACTACGCTCGCGCTCAGGCCCATTGCAACGTCACCGGGACGGAGTTCAAGGAGGGTGACTGGGTCAGTCTCGATGGGACGAGCGGTGCGCTGTACGTCGGCGCATTGCCAACCGTCGACGCCCGGTTCGAGGATCAGCCGGAGCTCCAGAGAATCCTGGGCTGGGCCGATGAGGTCCGTCGGATGGAGGTCTGGACCAACGCCGACAAGCCCGAGGAGGCCGCGCTGGCACGGAGCTACGGGGCGCAGGGGATCGGCCTGTGCCGCACGGAGCACATGTTCCGTGAGGGGGAGCGCCTCGAGATCGTCCGGGGTGCGATCCTGGTGGCGAATGCCGCGACCCGCGCCAAGGAGCGGGCGGCTGCGGGATCCGAACTCAGCGCCGACGAATCCGGGACGGTTCGCGAGTTTGACCAGGCGATGGCCAAGCTCGAGGTGCTCCAGCAGGGCGACTTCGAGGGGATCTTCCGGGCGATGGACGGGCTGCCCGTCGTGATCCGTCTGATCGACCCGCCACTGCACGAATTCCTGCCCAATCTCGAGGAGCAGCTGGTCAAGGTGACCCGCGCCGGGGACGCCGCGACCGACGAGGATCGCGAGCTGCTCGCTACGATCAAGTCCATGCACGAGCAGAACCCGATGCTCGGGCTGCGCGGCTGCCGTCTGGGTCTGATGATCCCGGATTTCGTCAAGGTCCAGACCCGGGCGATCCTCAACGCCCTGATCGCGGTCCAGCGAACCGGCGGTCATCCAAAGGCGAAGATCATGATCCCGCTCGTGGGCCACGTGAACGAACTCGCCGTTACCAAGGCGATCCTCGAGAAGGAGGCGAAGGCCGTCGAGGCCAAAGCCGGCGTCGATGCCGAATACGTCTTCGGAACGATGATCGAGGTGCCCCGCGGCGCCCTGACGGCGGATGAGATTGCCAAGCACGCGGCCTTCTTCAGCTTTGGCACGAACGATCTCACCCAGATGACCTTCGGCTACAGCCGTGACGATGCCGAGGGCGGCTTCCTGCTCAAGTACGTGGAGACCGGGATCCTGCCGTTCAATCCGTTCCAGACGCTTGACGACGCTGTTGTCGGGCTGATGCGCACCGCGGTCGAGAAGGGTCGGGCGACGCGGCCGGACATCGAGCTCGGGATCTGCGGCGAGCACGGCGGCGATCCGGAGTCCATCCACAAATGCGAGCGGATCGGACTTGACTACGTGTCGTGCTCGCCGTTTCGCGTTCCGGTTGCCCGGCTGGCCGCGGCGCAAGCCGTCCTGGCCGCCGTGGACCGAGACAAATAGGGGCTCGATTTCTGGTGCGCCATCGTGCGCCCGCTGCCGTACCATTCGTCGTGATCGAGTGATCAGTACTCCAGAGCCGGGGAGAGGTTGAGGAGCCAATGGATCTCAACGGGATGGTCGAATCCCTGCAGCGCGGCCTCACAGGGATCCCACCAATCGCATATGCGCTCATGCTGCTCGCCGGTCCCACGGCGGCCCTGATCGGCTATCGGCTGATCGTCGCGGCCCACCGCTCGACGACGTCGACTCGCGCTGAGGCGGCCGCCTTCTGGGTCTGCCAATCGTGCCGGTCCGTCAACGAACTGCGACTGTCACGCTGTTACCGGTGTGCCATTGAGCGGGATTCGACCGATGAGATCGAGGTCGTCGTCGAGCAGCCAGCTGGCCGGCCAATCACGGCCCCGGTGCCGGCGGGCTCGCCATTCGCGGCGCTCGCCGCGACGGCCAATCCGCATCCGGCACAGGCTCCGGGTCGGCCCGTCATGGCCGTCCCGGTCCTCGTGCGCGACTCGATCGCCGTTGGACCAGGGCGCTCCATCGAGGTCGCGCCAGCGCCCATCGAAGCGCTGACCCTGAGCGCCGCTTCGAATAATGCCGGTGGGGACCTCCTGCCGGCCGGTGGAGCTCGACGGCGGCGTCCCGCACGCCGCTAGGCACGTCGGCGACGGGTGGCGCGATGGACCTGCGTCGGGCGACAACGGGAACGGCGCGACGCGAGCTACTCGAAGACGACGACCTGACGGAGGCCGATCCCGGCGCGTAATCGATCGAAGGCCCCTTCGAGGTCGTCGAGCCCGATTCGCCGGTCGATCAGTTGCTCGACGGGGAGCTGACCGGCGAGGTGCATGGCCGCGTAGCGCGGGAAGTCCACGGCCGGATCGGCAAACCCGTAGTTCGAGCCAAGGATTCGGCGGCTTCCGTCGACCAGCCCATAGGCGCCGAACGAGGTTCGGGTGTCGAACGGCGTCAGCCCGACCAGCACGGCCGTCCCCCCGAGCGGCAGGCAGTCGATCGCGAGCTCGATCGTCGCTGCGCGACCGATCGCCTCGAACACGAAGTCGGGGCCGCCATCGGTCAGCTCGCGCAGCGCTTCGATCGTGGCTGGCCCATCGTCGGTGGCCACGAGCCCGTCCGTCGCGCCCACCGCTCGCGCCGTGTCCAGCTTGGCCGGGACCCGGTCGATGGCCACGATGCGGGCGGCGCCCGCGATGACCGCACCCATCACGCAGGACAGCCCGACACCGCCGAGCCCGATGACCGCAACGCTGGCGCCGGCCGGCACGTCCGCCGTCTTGAGCACCGCCCCGACCCCGGTGGTCACGCAGCAGCCGATGAGCGCCGCGACCGCCGGGTCCACGCCGTCGGGCAGGACGATGGCCGCGGCCTCCGGCACGACGGTCGCTTCGGCCATCGTGCCGATCCCGCAGTAGGACGGAACGGGTTCGCCATCGGCGCCCGTGAGGGCGGTGGCGCCGTCCGGCAATCGATGGAGGTAGGAGGGCGAATCCAGGCACGCCCACGGCCGCCCGCCGCGACACGATCGGCAGACCCCGCAGGAAACCAGCCAGGACAGCGCCACCGGTTGCCCGACCGCGAGCGAGCGAACGCCTGGGCCCACGGCCTCGACCACGCCCGCGCCCTCGTGGCCCATGGCCATCGGCAGCGGACGCGGCCAATCGCCATCCCGGACGTGCAGGTCTGAGTGACACACGCCCGAGGCGAGGATTCGCACCCGCACCTCCCCCGCGCGAGGCTGGGCCAGGCTGAGATCCTGGATGACGGATGGGTCGCCGGCTCTTCGCAGGACTGCCGCCCGGATCGTGGTCGTCACTCGCTCCTTCGTCGACGCTCAGCGGTTCGGGCCGGCAGATACGGCACGTATTCGGGCCACCACATCGCGCTGTCCACCAGGGCCTCGATGTCGGTTGCCGAGTCGATCCCGGCCAGGCCCGCATCCACTGCCTCGCGAGCCACCGCAACCGCGATCGCCCGGGAGACGACCCGCAGATCGTCGACCGGCGGATAGAGCGCGCCGCTGGCCAGGCGCTCATCGGTCACGAAGCCGGCGAGCGTCTGTGCCGCCAGAAGGAACATCCGCGGCGTGATGGCTCGTGCCTCAGCGGTGATCGCGCCCAGGCCCAGACCCGGGAAGATGAACACGTTGTTGGCCTGGCCGATTTCGTGTCGGCGACCGTCGACCTCGACCGCATCGAATGGAGACCCGGTCGCGACCAACGCACGCCCGTCACTCCAGGCCAGGATATCGACGGGAACGGCCTCTGCATTGGACGTGGGATTGGACAGCGGCAGGATCACCGGCCTGGCAGAGCTCGCGGCCATCGCGCGAATGACCGCTTGGTCGAAGGCGCCGCCCACGCCGGTCGTGCCCACGAGCATCGCCGGGCGGACGCGCTCGATCGTCTCGACCAGCCCTGGGAGGGCCGTCCCCTCACCTGGGGTGAACCCAACCGTCAGCGCGGCCTCGGTGGGCAGCGCGAGTTCGCGCTTTGTCTCGTCGAGGTCAGACCGCCACGCACCGACCAGCCCTCGCGAATCGACGGCCACCATCGCTCGCCGAATGGTCTGGTCGTCCACGTTCGCTTCGAGCATCGCCAGGCGGATCAGCCGCGCGATCCCGACCCCGGCGGCGCCCGCTCCGGCCAGGACGATCCGCGTCTCGCCCAGTGTGGTCTGCGATGCCCGGACTGCGGCCAGAATTCCCGCGACGACGACCGCGGCCGTCCCCTGGACGTCGTCGTTGAAGGACGGAACGCGCGACTCGTAGCGATCGAGAATGCGCAGGGCGTTGTTCTGTTTGAAGTCCTCCCACTGGATCACGCAACCAGGCCAGACCTCGGCCACCGCGTCCACGAACGCCTCCACGAGCGCGTCGTAGGCTGGCCCACGGAGGCGAGGCGCTCGATAGCCCAGGTAGAGCGGGTCCGCCAGGAGGGCCTCGTTGTCCGTCCCGACGTCGAGCGAGATCGGGAGCGTCAGCGCCGGGTGGATCCCGCACGCCGCGGTATAGAGCGCCAACTTGCCAATCGGAATGGCCATGCCGCCGGCACCGAGATCGCCCAGGCCGAGGATCCGTTCGTTGTCGGTGACCACGATCAGGCGGACGTCCTCGTACGGTCCCTGGCGCAGCAAAACCGGGATCCGGTCGCAGTCGGCCGGGGTGATCCAGACGCCGCGGGTTCGCCGGATGATGTGGCTGAATTCCTGGCACGCGCGTCCGACCGTGGGCGTGTACACGATGGGCATGAATTCGCCGAGGTGTTCCGCAAGGAGTCGATAGAACAGCGTGGCGTTGCGATCCTGGAGTGCGGCCAGCCCGATGTAGCGCTCAAGGGCGTCCTCCTTGCGCCGGAGATGCTCCAGCTCGAGCTCGACCTGTTGGTCGATCGTGAGAACACGATCCGGCAGCAGCCCGCGCAACCGGAACGTGTCGCGCTCGTCTGGTGGGAATGCCAGGTCCTTGGTCAGCAACCGGTTGCCCAGCAGGGCGGGACCGGTCAGGGCGACGTGGGCCGCTCGACCGGCGGCGATCTCGTCGTACGGGGAGGGGAGTGGCCGCATCGCGTCGAGGATAGCGGCGGATCACGTCCTGGTGTCACGTTCCGGGCGATTAAGCCGACCGAGCGTCAGGGCGGGCGCAGCTGGCTCTAGCCGCCCGTGACTCGAAGCGTGCCGACCATGCCATAGGCCTCGTGTCCGGGCAGGTGACAGATGAACTGATACGTGCCGGGCTTGGTGAACGTGATCGTCGTCACGGCGGTCGAGCCTGCCCCGACCGTCAGCTCCGTCGGTCGCGAGGCGTGAACGGGTTCGGTCCCGCTGCGGTGCCGCTCGTGGACAGCCGCGTCACCAACGATCCACTCGTGGTCGATCGGGTCGCCGTTGCGCAGCACGATGGTCACGGGCGTGCCTACCGGCACGGTCACCTCGACACGCTCGAACCGGGAGTAGCGGATGGGGATCTCAACGATGATCGGGTCACGACCCGGCCCGCGCCCCGGCCCGTCGGCCCAGGCGATGGCTATCCCGGTCAACCCAAGCGCAAGGGCCAGGCCACCGACCAGGGCAAGCCGTCCTGGCCGGCGATGCGCGCTCATGCCCCGACTCTCAAGGCGTCCGATTCAGGCCGTCGTCCATGGTGGGCGGCGGGTCAGCAGGTACGCAATTCCGCCGATCCCGACGACCATGAACATCAAGGCGATGAAGATCCGCGCGAAATCCGTCGACCGGTCCGGGACAGTCACCGACCCCGGAAGGTCGAGCCCGGCCATGACCCGCGACGGTTGTCGGGCGCCAGACGCGTCGATCGCGAGGTCAAAGGCCAGCTGTGGCGCGGCGGCATCGATCCGGACCTTGGTCAGCCAGGCCGACTCGGGTACCCATTCCATGCCCCGATCCGAGCGTAGGTCGGCCAGGAGCGATTCGGTGGCGGAGGCGCTGTGGCCCAGCTGCAGACCGTTGTCACCGGTCGGAGTTGGCAGCAGCGCCGGGACGCGGTCCGTCAGCAGGTAGACATCCGCTTCGACGCGCTCGGCTTCGCCCTTGCCGAGCGCCAGGATGCGGAGCGGAACCCACGGGTTGTCCGTCGGGATCGTGATGTGGACAGGGGTGCCATCACCGATACCCTGGCCTCGCTCGGCCGCCACATCGGCGTCGAAGACCGCAGCCAGGAAGATCGGGGAGCGCGCAGCGTAGAAGTCGAGCACTTCGGGCGAGTCCGGCGGGAGGCGGAAGCCATGATCGGTGGCCCACCGGCCAACCTCGGCGGGACCGCCGCGCAGCACCGTGATGTCGAGGGCGTCGATCCGGACCTTCATCAGCTCCTCGGCCGAACCGGCGGGTGGCGCGGCTTCGGCCGCGAGAAAGGCGCGATCGAATTGCGGCTCGGTTTCCTGGATCAGACGCTGGAGGGTCCAGTCACCGCCCTTCTCGACCTTCGACGGGATCCCTGGAAGTGGCGTCAGGGAGCCAAATGAGCCCCCGCCCCCGGCAAACTGGAATGCGGTGATGTAATGCTCTTCGCCGTTGTGGTAGCCCGCCAGTGTCGTCGTGCGGATCAGGTTGACCGCGCCGTTTGGCCCGATGAGTCCTCCGCAGGCGAGGGCTGGAGCCGCCGAGAGGGCAATTGCGACAAGGGCGACACCGGCGGCTCGGATCATCGCGGCACCGGTTCGGCTGATCGATCGGGTCATCGTCGATCCTCCTGTGGTCGGCCGACGCAGGATGGGTCGGTCCGTGTGCGGAGAGACTCCGGAGGCGCGGCGCATGTTCCCTGTCGGTGGCAGGGCCCCACATCGGTCAGCCGGGCTTCTCCTTGCCCCGGCCGCTATTCACGACTACGCTCCGCGCTTCGCGCATTGGAGGCGGCCCGATGTCAGCACGGTCGGTGATGGATGCGGACCAGATCCACCGCGCGGTGGTGCGACTCGGCCACGAAATCGTCGAGCGCCACGGCGGCCCGGACGGTCTGGTCCTGATCGGGATCCAGCGACGTGGTGTCGTGCTGGCCAGGCGCATGGCCGACGCGATCGAGAAATCCGACCGTGTCCGATTGCCGGTAGGTGCGCTCGACATCGCGCTCTATCGGGACGATCTCTCGGAGGTCGCGACCTACCCCATCGTGCGCTCGACAGAGCTGCCGTTTGACATCAACGAGCGCACGGTCGTCCTGGTCGATGACGTCCTGTTTACGGGTCGTACGATCCGGGCGGCGATGGACGCATTGACCGATTTTGGGCGCCCACTGGCGATCCGGCTGGCGGTGCTCGTCGATCGCGGCCATCGCGAGCTTCCGATCCGGGCCGACCACGTTGGCCGCAACCTGCCCACCGCCCCGGCCGAGCGGGTGAACGTGCACGTCACGGAGATCGACGGCGTCGACGAGGTGGAGCTTGGTGCCCCTACGAGGCCGGCAGCCGTCGGAGGCGCAGCGCCAGCGCGAGGCTGAGGCACCGGTCCGGGTCGTCGAGGTATGGCCCGATGATCTCCTCGATCCTGGCCAGGCGGTTCTTGAGCGTGTTGTAGTGGAGGTACAGGCTGCGCGCGGCGAGGGCCGCATTGCGCGTCGCCAGGAATGTCTCCAGAGTCGCCACGAGGCTGGTCCCGCGAGCCGCATCGTAGACCTCAAGCGGCCCCAGGACCGCGGCGCAGAAGGCGGCGGCTTCCGGATCCGGAACGGCCACCAGGAGCCGGTCCAGCCCGAGATCGTCGAACGCAGTCACGACGCCGGGTCCGCTTCCCCAGCGGCCGATGGTCAATGCCCGTCGAGCCTGACTGAACGATCCGTGGAGGTCGAGCGGGTCGGGGGCCGGCCGGCCGATCCCGACGCTGACGACCGCACCGGGTAGGCGCCGGCCGGCCTCGGTTTGGAGTGCCGCACCAATCTCGCGCAACTGGGCGGGTCCGGCGCGCCAGCGCTGGTCGTGACCGCCCGTTCCGGTCGGTGTGCCGGCCGAAATCAGCGCCCCGATCTCGCGACTCCGCTCCCAGATGATCGCCGTCGGTCCGAGACTGGCCCGCGCGGCCTCGGCCAGCCGATGGCGAAACGCGGCCTCCTCGGGGGTGCCGGCCAGGGCCGAGAACGGCCGCCCCGCGATCACCTCGATTTCCGCCAGGAGGACCGCCCGCGGTGTGGCCAGGTCCCAGGCGAATGCAGCGGCCCGCTCCATCAGGACGCTGCGATCCGTGACATGCCCGGTGATCAGCTCCTCGAGACACACCGCCTGGAATCGGCGATCGGCCTCCGCGACAGCGCGGGTCTGGACCTGGCGAAGGGCCGCGACGGTGGCGGCGTATTCGATCGCTTCCAAACGGTCCGGCCCGAGATCCGCCTCGCCGCTGGGAACGAGGATGGCGCCGTATCGCTCAATGCCGACCTGGATCGGCTGGACGATGGCTCGCGGCCCAGGGCCGTCCGCGCCACCCGACATCGGCGCTTCATCCGAGGTACGCCATTGCACGATCCCCTGGGCATCGACGATCGCGACCGGTCGCGCGATGAGCTCGGCCAGTGCCTCGGCGATCTGCCGGAGGCCACCGCCCGACAGGGCGATGCTGGTGAACCGGTCGTGGATCGCAGCCGACCGCTGCAACCGGACCGCCTGGGCATCGAGGATGACCGTGAGGACGGACTTGATGATCTCGTTGAACGACGCTTCGGGGGGAAGCTCAATGAGCGCAAAGTCGTGGCGATCGGCCGCCTCGACCATGGACGCGGGAATGGTCTTGATGTACCGGCCGGGCTTGAGCGCGATGCCGGCCAGGCCCCGTTCGGCGAGGTGGGGGATGAGCGCGGCGAGCGCCACGGGATCATCTCGCAGCGGGTAGGCCGTGGTCAGCAGCAGCTCGTCCGGTTTCACCCATTCGAGGATGTCCGGCACCTCCATGACGTTGACGCCGCGAACGGGTCGTCGTAGGCCGGCGTTGCCGCCAACGACGTTGGCCCGCGCCAACGTCGGAAGGCGCAGGACGTCGCCGAGCAGTACGCCATCGAGCATTGCCCTATGGATACTCGACAGTCGTGCGCTGTGTCAATGTGGATATCGGACAGTGACGGGGCGCAACACTGTTCGTACGATGTCCGGCAGATGCTGGCAACCTGGCCGACCCGCACCCATGCCGCCACGGGCCTCAGCGATGCCGTTGCGCGCCGCATCGCCGCGGGCGTTCCGCCCGCCGCCAGGATCCACAGCGTCTACCGGTCGGTGGTCAATGTCTCGATCCCGGACGGGCTGCTGTGCCTTGCCGCGCCGTGGCTCGGTGGTCTGCCCAACGGGATTCTGGTCGACCTCGGGCCGGATTTCCGGGCGCTCGGCCTGAGGCGCGGGATGGGGGTCGTCGCGACGGACATGTCGGTCGGCGTCCCGGCCATCGGGCTTGAGATTGACCTCATGGCGGCCGCCCGCTGGTCAGCGCGGCTGGCATGTCCCGACGGGGGGCTGTCCCGGGCCGCCGACCGGTGGCGCGGTCGGCGGGGAGTCGCCTGGGCGGAGGCTCGCGCTCGGGCCGTCCCGGGCGGTCTGGGCGCGCTGCTCGGGGCGGGTTCGCCCAGCGCAGATGACCCTGGCGTTGTCCGACGGGCCGGCGCCAGCGTCGACGCGTTGCGAGCGTCCCTGTTGGCGGGCAATCGCCCGGCAGCCCATCGTGCCGCACGAGGGCTGATCGGCCTGGGACCGGGCCTCACCCCGTCGGGGGATGACGTCCTGGTAGGCGTCGAAGCGGCTCTTCGTGCTTTGGACGGCCCGCTGGCGGGCTTCGTTGGCGGTGCGATCCACGACGTTGACGATCGGACGACCGTCATCGCGGCCACGCTGCTGCGCCATGCCGCGGCAGGCGAGTTCGCGGAGCGGATCCAGGCATTGCTGGCGGCGCTCCTCGGTCATGCAGATGAGGCAGTCCCCGCCGCCATTCAACGGGCCATCGCTTGGGGGGCAACGTCCGGTACGGACTGCCTGCTGGGAGTCCTGCTCGGACTGGACGTCGCCAGCGAGCCCGGACGATGGGCCGGCTGATGGCGACCGTTCACGCCCGCGTGTTTCGCAACAGCTACCGGGACTCGGTCGAGTTGATGCAGATCGCCGCCGAACTCGAGGCGATGGCCGGCGTCGATCGGGCGGGCCTGGTCATGGCCACGCCCGCCAATCTGGAGGTGTTGGCTGCCGCGGGCCTCTTGTCGGAGGCGGTTGCCGGAGCCGGGCCGAATGACCTCGTGGTGGCGCTCTCGGCAAGCGACGAGGACGTGGTCGCCCAGGCGCTGGATCGGGCTGCGGCGCGATTGGCCGGATCGGGCTCCGAAGGCCCAAACGAGGCGGTGGGCACGACGGTCCGGACGATCGCCGAGGCCACGGTCGAGCTTGGCACGGCCAATCTCGCCCTCATCTCCACGCCGGGGACCTATGCCACTGCGGAGGCGCTCAAGGCTCTCAAGCGAGGTCTCCATGTCTTCCTGTTCAGCGACAACGTCCCGATCGAGGACGAGATCGAATTGAAGGCGCTCGCTCGCGCCAGGGGCCTGCTCGTCATGGGCCCGGACTGCGGCACGGCGATCGTCGACGGGGTTCCGCTCGGGTTCGCCAACGCCGTGCGGCGGGGCTCGATCGGGTTGATCGGCGCGTCGGGCACCGGCCTGCAACAGGTGAGTTGCCTGATCGACCGCTTTGGCGCCGGCGTGTCCCAGGCGATCGGTGTCGGCGGGCGCGACCTCGATGAGCGGGTCGGTGGCGTGATGATGCTGGCCGCCCTGGAGCGGCTGGCGGCCGATCCGGCCACGGATCTGATCGTCCTCATCTCGAAGCCACCGGCGGCGGCCGTCGCGGAGCGGGTCCTGGCCGCGGCAGGCAGCATCGCCAAGCCGGTCATTGTGAACTTCCTGGGCGGCGACCCGGCGATCGTGACCGCTGCCGGATCAATTCCCGCCGCGACCTTTGAGGCGGCCGCCGCGATCGCCAGCGCGATGGCGCTGGGACGCCCGGTGCCCGTTGATGACAGCCTGGGCGCGGACGATGGCCCCGGCGCGGACACGCCCGAGGCGCCAGACGCGGCCGCGCCCCATGCGTCGGACGACGCAGCCGACGCAGCCGACGCCGGGCAGCATGGGGCCGGGTCATTCGCCGTTCGCCAGGCGAAGGCCGCCCTGGATCCCGGGCAGTGGCGAATTCGCGGCCTGTACAGCGGCGGCTCGCTGGCCGGGGAGGCAAAGCTCGTCCTGCGCGCCTCGCTGGGGGCGGACGCGGCCAAGCGCCACGAGGTCGTCGACCTCGGCGACGACGAGTACACCGTCGGTCGACCGCACCCGATGATCGATCCGCGCCTTCGGAACGAACACCTCGCGGCCGCGGCCAGCGATCCATCCACCGCGGTCATCCTGCTCGACGTCGTCATCGGCTATGGCTCCAACCCGGACCCCGCCGGCGATCTCGCGGGCGCGATCGACGCTGCCCGGGCGGAAGCCGCCCGGCAGGGGCGCCGATTTGCCGTTATCGCCTCGGTGTGCGGGACGAGTGGTGACCCGCAGGGCCTCGCTGCCCAGGAGGCTCGCCTTGCCCAGGCCGGCGTCATCCTCGCCCCGAGCAACGCCCGGGCCGCCCGGCTGGCCGCCCGGATCGTCGCGCCCGCGACGGTCGCGGCCGGAGTTCAACGATGAGCCAGACCGGAACGTCCGTGCTTTTCCCCGAGGGCGTGCGCGCAGTGAACGTAGGGCTTGATATGTTCGCCCCCCCGCTCGTCGCCAACGGTGCCACCGTCGCCAACCTCGACTGGCGGCCGCCGGCCGAGGGCGACCGAGAGCTCGGCTTGCTGCTTGCGCGCCTGGAGGACGATCCGGACGATCCGATCGGTCGGAGGGTCGCGGCGGCCAATGCCACGGCGGTTGAACGCCTGCTGGCCGCCCAGCCAATGCTCCTCGACGTCCAGCCTGCGCGGGTGGCTCTCGGACTCGGGGATCGGCAGATTCTCCACGCCGGCCCGCCGATCGAGTGGGATCGAATGTGCGGGCCGGTCAGGGGCGCCATCATCGGCGCGACCCTGTTCGAGGGATGGGCCGGCACGCCGGAGGAGGCGACCGCGCTCGTCGAATCCGGCCGGGTCAGCCTCTCGCCCTGCCATCACCATGCGGCCGTCGGGCCGATGGCCGGCGTGATCAGCCCGTCCATGCCGGTGGTCGTGGTCGAGAATGTCAGCGCGGGGACGCGCGCCCACGCGACCCTCAATGAGGGCCTTGGCAAGGTCCTCCGCTTCGGTGCCTACGACGCGTCCGTCCTGCAGCGCCTGCGCTGGTTCGTCGATACGCTCGGCCCGGCGCTGTCGGGTGCATTGCGAGCCGGCGGGCCGCTCGACCTGCGCAGCCTGACCGGCCAGGCGCTGCAGATGGGCGATGAAGGGCACAACCGCAATATCGCCGCGACCTCGCTCTTTGCGCGGGCGATCGCTCCGGCCCTGGTCCGCACGGCCGACCGGGCGACCGCGGCGGCCGTCCTCGACTTCCTGCGCAGTAACGACCACTTCTTCCTGAACCTGTCGATGGCCGCCTGCAAGTCCGCCCTGGATGCGGCGCACGGAATCGACGCGTCGACGGTCGTGACGGCGATGGCGCGCAACGGCGTTGACTTCGGGATCCGGATGTCCGGCACCGGGGACGCCTGGTTCACGACGCCGGTCGGGGTGCCGGATGGGCTCTACTTCCCGGGCTACGGCCCCGACGATGCCAACCCGGACCTCGGCGACAGCGCGATCACCGAGACGTTCGGAATCGGCGGGTTTGCGATGGCGGCGGCGCCGGCCATCGTCCGGTTCGTAGGTGGGAGCCCGGCCGATGCACTGGAGTTCACTCGCTTGATGGGACGGATCACGCTCGCCCGAAACCCGTCGTACGCGCTCCCGCCACTGGGATTCATCGGGACGCCGACGGGGATCGATGCTCGCCGGGTGGTGGACTCCGGGATCGCCCCGGTCATTAACACGGGAATCGCCCACCGTCAGGCAGGTGTCGGCCAGATCGGTGCGGGGATCGCCCGCGCGCCGCTGGCCTGCTTCGCCGCAGCCATTGGCGGTCTCGCCGCTGCCCTCGGGGTTGCGAACCGTTCGTGGACGGAAGCCTGACCGTGGATCATCGGGCGGTCATCGCGATCGGTGGGAACGCGCTGATCCTGGACGGCCAGCGCGGCACGATCGAGGAGCAGTACGAGAATGCCCGCGAGACCTCGCAGCACATCGCCGCCCTGGTGGCGACCGGCTGGGGCGTTGTCGTCACCCATGGCAACGGCCCGCAGGTCGGCTTCATCCTCCTTCGCTCGGAGCTGGTGCCCGACGATGCGCCGGTGCCGCGGCTGAGCCTGGAGATGTCGGTGGCCGACTCGCAGGGCGGAATTGGCCACATCCTGGGCCAGGCCCTGTTGAACGAATTGGCGGCCCGCGGCCTGCCGGATCGCGTCGTGTGCGTGCTCACCCACGTCGTCGTCGATTCGGACGATCCGGCATTCGGCCGTCCAACGAAACCGATCGGCCCGTTCTATTCGAAGGAGGAGGCCGACCAGAAATCCGCGCGCAACGGCTGGACGATGATCGAGGATTCCGGTCGTGGCTATCGCCGGGTGGTCGCGTCGCCGGAGCCGTTGCGGATTGTGGAGGGCGACCAGATCCGCGCGCTCGTCGAGGCCGGCTTCATCGTGATTGCCGTCGGCGGCGGTGGCGTCGCCGTGGTCGAGACGAGCCGAGGCCACTACCGAGGCGTTGAGGCGGTGATCGACAAGGATCGCGCCTCGGCGCTGCTCGCCGCGAGCCTGGACATCCCGCTGCTCGTGTTGTCGACCGGCGTGGAGCGAGTGGCGATCCACTTCCGCCAACCGGACGAACGGTGGGTCGATCGGATGGCGATCGACGAGGCCAGGCAGTACCTGGAGGCGGGGGAGTTCCCAAAGGGATCGATGGGGCCCAAGATCGAGGCGGCGATCCGCTTCCTCGAGCGCGGCGGCCAGGAAGTCCTCATCACCACCCCGGCGGCGCTCGAACGGGCGATCGCCGGGGAAACCGGAACGCGCATCCTGCCCAATCCGGTGCAGGCGGGCGCATAGCCAGGAACGAAGGAGGCGACGAGATGCTGTCAGCCAAGGCGGAACCGTACGAGTTCGAGTTCGATCCAAAAACCACCGCCCTGGTCATGATCGATTTCCAGCGGGACTTCGTCTACCCAGGCGGTTTCGGGGAATCGCTCGGCAACGACACCTCCTTCCTGCTGAAGGCCCTTCCTGCGGCCGAGCGCGTACTCAAGGCGTGCCGGGCAGCCGGCTTGTTCATCATGCACACGCGGGAGGGCCACCGAGCGGACCTGTCAGACCTCCCGGCCGCGAAGTACGAGCGCGGCAGGCCCAAGATCCACATCGGTGACCAGGGCCCGATGGGGCGATTGCTGGTTCGCGGTGAGCATGGACACGACATCGTCGAGGAGGTCTATCCGATCGCCGGTGAGCCGATCATCGACAAGCCGGGGAAGGGCGCGTTCTACGCCACGGACACGGACACCATCCTCAAGAACCGCGGCATCCGGCAGCTCATCGTGTGCGGCGTGACCACGGAAGTGTGCGTCCAGACGAGCGTGCGCGAGGCGAACGACCGGGGCTACGACGCCCTCGTCCTCGAGGACGCCGTGGCCTCGTACTTCCCGGAGTTCCAGCGGGTGGCGCTGGACATGATCAAGGCCCAGGGCGGCATCTTCGGCTTCGTCGGGAAGTCGGCGGACTTCCTCGAGGCCCTGGGCCAGCAGTTCCCGGACGCCGTCGCGGCAGCCCCCGCCGCCGCGACGGCGTGATGCCTATCGACTGATCGCCGCGAGGAGTTCACGGAGGGAGCGTACGCGGGGCCCGCGTTGGCTTCGCAGGAGAGGGAGATACCAAGACGTGACCACGAATTCCAGCGCATTCAAGCCGAAGCTCTGGGTGCCGGGTGACTGGAACGCATTCTTCGGCCTCGGAACGAACGTCCTGCTCAACGTGCTCGTGCTGTCCGGCCTCGCCCTGTTCGTGGTGGGCCTGGACACCGGCACGGTCTATGGACGGATCCTGCCCGCGTTGGCGATCGCGCTGCCGCTGGGCAACCTGTTCTACGCCTTCCTGGCCTATCGGTTAGCGAAGCAGACGGGTCGCGAGAACGTCACGGCGATGCCGTACGGGCCGAGCGTTCCGCACTACTTCTTCGTCACCTTCGTGATCATGCTGCCGATCGTCCTGCGCGGCGGGACCCCGCTCGAGGCCTGGATGGCTGGCCTGGCCTGGGCGTTCATCGTCGGCGTGATCATCCTCATCGGAGCCTTCGTCGGCCCGACGATCCGGCGCTTCACCCCCCGCGCGGCGATGCTCGGGACGCTGGCCGGGATCTCGATCGCGTTCATCTCCATGCGGCCCGCCTTCCAGATGTTCGAGGTGCCCTGGATCGCGTTGCCGGTCCTGGCCATCATCCTGCTCAGCTGGACGGCCGGCGTCCGGATGCCCGGCGGCGTGCCCGGCGGATTGCTCGCGGTCGTGGTCGGTACCGCGATCGGTTGGATCGCCTACCTGAGCGGCGCGTGGACCGGCATGGATCCCAAGGCCGTCGGCGATTCCTTCGCCCAGTTCGGCATCCACCTGCCCATTCCAGGAACCGAGGTCATCAGCGGCTTGAGCCAGATTTTGCCGTTGCTCGTGACAGCCATCCCGCTCGGCATCTACAACTTCACCGAGGCGATGAACAACGTCGAAAGCGCCTCGGCGGCCGGCGACGACTACAACCTCCGCCACATCCTGCTGGCCGACGGCGGCGGGGCCGTGATCGGCTCATTCCTGGGCAGCCCCTTCCCGCCGGCCGTCTACATCGGCCACCCCGGCTGGAAGGCCGTCGGCGGCCGGATCGGCTACTCGCTGGCGACCGGCGTCGTCGTCGCAGTGATCTGCCTCTTCGGGTTGGTCGGCCTGTTCCTGGCCGTCATCCCGATCCAGGCCCTCGTCCCGATCCTGCTGTTCATCGGTCTCGTGATCGGGGCACAGGCGTTCACCACGACGCCCGCCCGACACGCCCCGGCGGTCGTCCTGGCAATGCTGCCGAACATCGCCGCGTGGGCCCAGGGTCAGATCGATGGCGCGCTCGGGGCTGCCGGCACCAGCGCCGCGGAGGTTGGCTCTGGACCGCTCAACGGGGCGGGCGTGATCTACGACGGGATGGCCATCTTCGGTGGCGGCGCCGTTGTTGCCGGGCTGGTCCTTGGCGCGATCGCGGTGTTCATCATCGACCGCGAGTACAGCCGGGCGATCGTCTACGCGGTCGTCGGCGCCATCCTCGCGGTCACCGGCTTCATCCACGCCACGCAGCTCATCGTGTCCGTGGTGGATGGGGCGATCGTGTTCGGTCAACCGAACGCGGTCTTCCTCGGTTACGCGTTCGCGGCCATCGTCTTCTGGGTGGTCGCCTGGCGTGAGGGCCGCGCCACGTCGGCAGACTTCCGGACCGCGCTCACCACGCCGCCCGAAGCGGAGTCCGAAATGGCCTGACCAAGCATCAGTGTTTCGGGGGATCGAGGCGCGGACGGAACCTCAGGCCGTCCGCGCCTCCCCCTTCCAGTGACGAAGGAGGTTTCGTGGCGCAACTCTTCGTGAATGGCACGCTCATGCGCGGCCTCAAGCTCAACGCCAACCTCGATGGCGCAACATTTCTGGGCGAGTTCATGACCGCGCCGCGCTATCGGATCTATTCCATCGGAGACGTCCACCCGGGCATGTTCGAGGCGGCGGAGGGCGGGATCTCCGTCCCGGGCGAGCTGTACGACGTGCCCGACAAGGTTTGGGCCAGCGTGGAGGCCGGGGAGCCGCCGGGTCTCTATCGCGGGCCAGTGGAGCTGGCCGACGGTCGCGTCGTGCCGGGCATCCTGTTCCCGCGCGAGATGGCCGAAGGCATCCACCGTGAGATCACCGGGTTCGGTGGCTGGCGGGAGTACTGGTCGACGCGCGAGGCTGGAGCCTGACTCGCCGCTGAACCCTGCGGTGTGCGCCCCGGACCATGAGTCCTGCGCCCCACAGGCTTCGACGTCAGTCGTTTGGGGTTCGCGGCAACTCTACGCGGAAGGTGGTCCTGTCGCCGGCTGCCGACGCCACCGAGATCGTCCCGCCGTGCGCTTCGACCAGGCCGCGCGCAATGGCCAGGCCCAGCCCCGAGCCTCGCGACCCCGATCCCTTGACGAAGCGGTCGAAGATATGGGGCAGGAGCGCCCGGTCGATGCCCGGCCCCGTGTCGTGCACCGTCAGCCAGACCAGCCGCCGCCTGGCCGACCCACCCACCGACACGGTGCCGCCCCCGGGCGTATGTCGCAACGCATTCGCGACGAGGTTGGAGAGCACCTCACGCATCCGCACCGGGTCGAGGTCGAGGATCGGCAGATCGCCCTCGGTCTCGATCACGAGCGTCACGCCCGCCGCGACCGCAGCGGGCGCGAAGTCCGAGATCGAGGCGCTGGCGCGCACGGTGCCCGACAGTGGCCGGGTCGTCTTCGTTCCGGCGTTTTCCGGGCTGTTCGCGCCGCATTGGCGCAGCGACGCGCGCGGGGTGATTGCCGGCCTGACGGCATTCGCGACCCGCGGTCACATCGCGCGCGCTGCCCTGGAGGCGACCGCCTACCAGGTGTCCGATCTGTGCGAGGCCATGGCCGCCGATCTGGGCAGCTCGCTTTCGGGCGACCTGCGTGTCGATGGCGGGATGATCGCCAACGACCTGCTGATGCAGTTCCAGGCGGACATCCTCGACCGTCCTCTCGCGGCGCCGCCGATTGCCGAGACCACGGCGCTTGGCGCCGCCTATGCGGCTGGGCTGGCGGTGGGGTTCTGGAGTGGCCTTGACCAGCTTCGAGCCATGGATCGTGTCGATCGGCGTTGGGAGCCGGCGATGGACGCGTCGACCCGGGCCGCCGGCATCGCTCGCTGGCACAAGGGCGTCGACCGTAGCCTCGGGTGGGTCGATCTGTAGTCTCGGGCGGTCCACGTCGTCAGGCCGGACGGCCTGCCCGTGCGCTCAGGCGAGCAACGCCGCCACCCCGCCCAACAAATGACATTCGGCACGTTCCTGTGGGCCGAATGGCGCCGCACCTCGGGACCGCGCCGAACCACACTGTCCATCTGGCCCGGGGTGACGGGCCATCCTGTGCCCTCGCCGTCGGGCATGACCTGCGGCCGGCTCCCGAATGGGACCCGGCCGCATGAGGACCCGGTTACATCGCCTCGAAGGTCTCGGCGACCTCGACGCTCGCGCCGCCGGAGAGGACCGGGCATCCCTTCGCCATGGCGACGGCCGCGTCGAGGCTGTCGGCCTTGAGCACGCTATAGCCGGTGGATGGGTTGACGCCACCGTCGCTGACAGAGCCATCGGCGGCGATCGTCCGGACCTGCGAGACGGGGTTCCCGCCATCGACCACGGCGGCACCGAGGGTGCCGAACCAGTCGGTCCACGCCTTCATGACCTTGGCGCCTTCTTCGGGGGTTTCGGGCATCCCGCCACCGTGATAGACGAGTAGATAGTTGGCCATTTGATCAACCCTCCCTGACGGGTATGCCGCGGTGCCAGCGGCACCGCGGGTGGTATTCGAGCCCACCTGCTCCTACGACGAACGCATGATCGCCGAATCGACAGGCCCCCGAGCCTCAGCGGGGCGGCACAGCGTCGGTCGGCGAGTCGGCCAGATAGTCGTAGACGATCCGGCCATACCCTTCGCGAAAGCTGGACTCGACGAACCAGGCGTCGCGATACGCTCGCGGTGCAAGTGTCGTGAAGTCGGCCAGCGGCGCCGCCCCGAGTGATACGGTCCCGCGACCCCGGAACGCCGCTGCGACGGTCACATCCGCGTTGGCCCCGGAGGCGTCGATCAGCTGCTTGAGCGCCGGTCCAGGGCCGTCGGCGCGCGGGATGACCTTGAGCCGCCAATCGGGCGCCGTGGTCGGGACCAGGTCCGGCGAGACCGGCTCGTCCAGCGTCGAGCCGATCGTCAGGACCGGGACACCGCCCATCGAGGCGACCGTCCGCATCGTCGGCCCATCGAACCGGATATCGAGTGACGCATAGACTTTCGGGGCACCGTAGATCTCGCGGCCCGCAGCGATCCCGGCCGGCCCATCGTGCCAGATGATCGGGATGTACCAGCCGTCTTCGCCACGGAACCGCGCCTTCAGCATCAGGAGTGCTTCATTGAACGCCCCGTACGCCGTGCAGAACGGAACCAGGATTCCCATGGCGACGCACAGGCCGTCCGGGCTGGCCACCAGCGGCTCCGGGAGGAATGCGCTGACCGCCTCGGGGTCGGTCTCGAAGAAGACGGACTGGATGCGGACATCGCGATAGGTCGCCGGCAGCGGCGGGTAGTAGGGATGGCCGAATGGCATCGTCCAGCTCTCGTCGGATCGTCGGTTCATTTCGCGCACCTCGTTCCGCCCCGCTGTCCGGGCCGCGGGGACCGCGCCATAATGCCAAGCAAGGAGGGACCGATGCGTCAGCGACGACGATGACCACACGAATCATCCTGGACGTCGATACCGGCACCGATGACGCCGTGGCCCTGATGGTGGCCGCGCTGTCGCCCGACATCGAACTGGTCGGCGCGACGACGGTAAACGGCAACACGGCCCTCACGAACTGCACCGAGAACACCCTCCGCGTGTTCGACCACATCGGGTTGACCGGAGTCCCGGTTCACGAAGGCATGTCGCAGCCCCTCGTGCGACCCAATGCCCATCAACTCAACCCGGCCTCCCGGATCCACGGCGACTTCCTCGACCTGCCACCGGCGCGCTCGCGCAAGGGCTCCCAGCACGCCGTCGACTGGCTGATCGATACCTACCTCGCATCGGACGGCGATATCACGCTGGTCCCGGTTGGCCCGCTGACCAATGTCGCCGCCGCGATGCGCAAGGAACCGCGAATGATCGAGCGGATCCCCGAGATCGTGATCATGGGCGGC
Organism: uncultured Anaerolineaceae bacterium; assembly: GCA_964427285.1. Taxonomy (GTDB): domain Bacteria; phylum Chloroflexota; class Limnocylindria; order Limnocylindrales; family CSP1-4; genus SPCO01. The sequence continues at coordinate 13,461 of CAYRTS010000005.1, read as the reverse complement.
GCCCACGACCACGGCAATGCCACCGCCTCGGCCGAATTCAACATCTTCCTGGACCCGGAAGCGGCGCGGATCGTGGTCAACTGCGGGCGTCCGATCCGGATGGTGCCGCTCGACGCCACCCACCAGGCGCTGGTGTCGCGTGAGGATTGCGTCCGCCTCCGCGCCCTTGGCACGCCGGCCGCGGTGGCTACCGCGATCTTCGTCGAGAAGCGGATCGAGGGCTACGACGCGACCCAGCCGATGCACCGACTCGGCGCGGCGCCGGTCCACGACGCACTGGCGGTTTGCGCGGTGATTGATCCGACCGTGATCACCACGCACCTGATCCACGTGGACGTTGAGACCGGCGGCGAACTGTCGCAGGGTCGGACGGTGTGCGATTTTCGTGGCAGAAGTCGCAAGGCGCCCAATGTCGACTTCGCCATGAACGCGGATGAACCCAGGTTCATCGCCATGCTGATGGAGATCCTGGGCCGGACACTGGCGACGTAGCGCCCGGTCAGTTCTCCTCTCTCGCTGGTCCAGCTGATGCACCTGGTGACGACGGGGAGGGGACCTCAGGCGGTTGAACCTCGGCCAGGGTCGCGGGTTCCCACGGTCTGGCGGCCTCGGCTCTCCATGGCTGTGCATCCGCTGATCCCCAGGTTCGGGCAGGATCCGGGGTGGCGATCCCCGGCTGGGCGGGCTGCATGAGAGCCATCCCGCGCCGCTCATCGACCGTGGTAGGGGCGGGGAGCGGCTGATGATCGCCGCATGCTCGCCGCGCCGACCATCGATCCGACGCATCCGCTCGAGCTTGATCTCTTCCGCCTCCGCCTCGAGTTCGGCCTTGAGATCATCGGTGTCGACGGTGGCACGCGCCACGATGGACTCGACCAGGCGCAGCCGCTGGCGTTCGAGCTCCGGCGTGATCCGCGCAAACTGCGCGTCGGCGGCGTCATGCATCGCCCGTGCGAGTTCGCCCAGAAGGTCGGTAGAGTCGAGACCCTCGGCAAGGGCGTCAGGGCCCGTGCTCGAATATCGTTGATCGAGACGTCCGATTTGAGCTCGGCGATCTGCCCATCGCCTCATTTCGCTCAGGTGCCCATCGAGACAAACCCAGCCAGGCTGCAGCGATCGTCGCGGATCAATGTGCCCAAAGGAATACTCATCGATTCCAGAATCCCATCTCGCCCGTCGCCACCGCCTGGGGCTCGGAGCCGTCTGCCGGGATCACGAACAACTGTGTGACGTCATCCTGTCCCACGATCGGCAGGACGACGGCAGACAGATCGGGCGACCAGACCCGATGGCTGAGCGCGTACTGGTCGAAGAACGGGAGCACCTGGTTGACGAACAGGTCGGACAGTCGCACGAGGCCCTGCGAGACGATCGAGCCCGTGATGGTGTTCACGAAGGTCAGTCGAAGCGTGACACCGGCTGCAGCCTCCACGCCGCTGGCGCGCGCGAGGGTGACGGTTCCGCCCGGGCCCCCCGGGCCGTAGCGTGCCTCCATGACGCCGTCGTTCGTGCCATCAACCCCGAGGGCAGCGATCGTCTTGCCGTTCGGGGACCAGAAGAACGCGACGACGCGGCCGTCCACGAGCGTCCTTACCTGCCCGCTGGCCACGTCCAGCACCCGGAGCGGGCCGACCGGCAACGGGAGATCGCCCTGACCAGCGCGGTCCGCGGCGATGAACGCCAGCTGGTCACCGTGCGCTGAGAACGTGAGCGCGGCTGGCCCAAAGATCTGGATCCGGCTGGCGTCGCTGCCGTCGAGTTGCTCGACCACCAGGTCACCGGTCGGTCCATCGCCATCCTGACCGACGCCGATCTCGACAGACGCCCGGACTTGACCACCGAGCGCGGTGGCCGGGGCCCGATAGAAGCCCGGCGGTCCGCCCAGGGTGCCGGTCACGGAACCGGCCACCGTGACTTCTCCGAAAAAGCCATCCGGCCCAGCCGCGCCCTCATGGACCAGCAGCCGTCCGGCATCGATGAAGTCCCAGTAGATGGGTGCGCCGGCGCGGATGGTGACGGCCGCCGCCCGCCCGTCAGCGGGCGCGATTCGCAACGCCAATTGCTGGACCTCGCTGGTCAGGAACGTTACCTGTTGGCTGTCCGGCGCCCAGTACAGGTAGAAGGGCGGATGGTCGGCGCTCTCGTAGACGATGACCGGATCCGTTGGCGGCTGGCCGAGGGCGCGAGCCTCGAAGACATAGACACCGGCCCCCTCGGCGTCCCGGCCGATGGCGGCGAAGGACGTCCCGTCCGGAGACCAGGCCGGAAACTGGAATGCGACGCTCGGGACGGGATAGGCCACCACGGAGCCACCATGCTGATCGATCGTACTCACGCCGCCCGCGGCATCAACGGCGACGAGGCGGGGCTCCGTCGGGGACGCGCCTTCGAACATGTCCGTTCCCACGATGGGAGCGGACGGAGTGATCAACCCCGTACCCCCGATCGTCCCCAGGACGAGTGCCACGACGATCGTCAGGGTCAGGGCAATCTGGAGTCGCCTCGCAGGTCGGTGCTCGCCAGCGATGGCATCGGAGGTCGGCTCGAACGCTTCCGGAGGTGGGGGATCAACCACCTCGTCACGATACGACACGCACCGCCCAGCAGCGTCCCCCGACCCTCGTTGACCTGCCGATGTAGCATCGCGGGCGTGCCGCGCATTCATGACGCGGCTGCAGGAGGGTTCCAGCCACTGTGGCGACACGCAAACGCAAGACGATCTATCCCCCGGCCCGAACGGACAACAAGCCGGCGCAGCGTCCGGGAGCGGGCCCGGAGACGTACATTCGGCCAACCGTGGCCACGATTGACGTGACCGCCGGGAGCGGCAGGGCCGGGCTCTCAGTGGGGGATCGGGTCAGGATCACCGGCGGCGGCCTGTATGCCGGTGAAGCGGCGGTGATCGAGAAGATGGCTTCCGGGGTCATCCCGGCCGCGCTCGTCCGGACCGAAGCCGGCCGGACCCGCCAGGTGCGCACCATCGATCTGGAACCCATCGCCCGCGAGGGGTAGTCGATCGGCCGTTCCCGCCTTACGCGGGCGTCGTGGCCCCCTCGACCCCCTGAACGCCCTCCGCCGGCTCCTCTGGGTCCCCTTCGATCGTGACCTGCGGGATCCAGTCCAGCCAACGTGGCATCCACCAGTTCCAGTCGCCCAGCAGCGTCATCGAGGCCGGTAGCAGCACGCTCCGGATCACCGTCGCGTCAATGAACACGGCCACGGCCAGCCCCAGACCGAGCTGCTGAATGAACACGAACTTGAGAGTCACGAACACGGCAAAGACGACAACCATGATCGAGGCGGCGCTGGTGATCGTCCCCGACGTGACGGAGATTCCCGTCGCGACCGCCGCGCGCGATTCGAGCCCGCGGTCGCGGGCCTCCTTGATCCGCGTGAGGATGAACAGGTGGTAGTCCATCGATAGGCCGAACAGGATCGTGAAGATGAACAGCGGCACCCAGCTTTCGATCACCCCGCTCGGTGTGATCCCCAGCGGCTCGGCCAACCAGCCATCCTGGAAGACCAGGACGAGGATCCCGTAGGCGGCGGCGGTCGACAGCAGATTGAGCAGGATCGCCTTGATCGGGATCACGATCGAGTGGAACGCTACCAGCATCAGCAGGAACGACAGCCCGAGAACGAACCCGAAGATCGTCGGCACGCCGTCGGCATAGACCTTGGTCACATCGACCGAAAACGCCGCGCCCCCGGTCACATACGTCCGGACCTCGGCCAGCGCACCGAAGACCGACGGATTCAAATCGCGCCGAACCAGCCGGACCAGGTTCCGGTTCACATCATCGTTCTGCCCACCGGCCATGGTGAACGAGACGAGGGCGGCCTTGCCGTCCCGTGACAGCGTCACTTGCACCGGCTCGTGCAGGCCGTCGAGCTTGAGGCCCTCGACCTTCAAGCGCTCAATCGCGGCCTGCGTAGCGGCGTCGTCGGCCTTCGTCACCACGACGGCCAGCTGAAGGTCGGTGCCCTCCGGCCACTTCTCATCAAGCAGTTTGATCCCGGCGACGCCATCGATCGAGTCCGGAAAAGCGGTGATGTCCGTAGTCCCGGTGCGCAGGTTCAGGACCGGCGCGGCCACGACCAGCAGGAGGACGGCGGACAGCACCGTCAGCCGGATCGGGCGAGCCATCACCGCCGACACGAGGCCTCCCCAGAAGCCCGCGCCCTCATGCCGGTCCGAGCGGTGGTCGAGCCAATTGAGCGCCGAGCGCCCCCAGCGGCTGGCCGATCCGAGCGGAAGGGCGACGACGAGGCGAGGGACCCAGGTCGACGGTCTGCCGAGGTTCACCCGGTCGCCGAGGATCGCCAGCGAGGCCGGCAGGAACGTCAGGCTGCCGATGACCGACACGAGCACCACCGCGATGGTCCCGATCGCCATGGACGTGAACAACGAGACGCCGAGCGTGACCAGGCCCGCCAACGAGATCATCACCGCGAGCCCGGAGAAAAAGACGGCGCGTCCCGCGGTGCTGCTGGAGATCTCGATCGCCTTCGATCTGGAGCGGCCGGCCCGCCGCTCCACCCGGAAGCGGGTGATCATGAACAAGCTGTAGTCGACCGCCACGGCCAGCCCGATCAGGACGATGAGTTGTGTGGCGTTTGGGCTGACCGGGCCGATCAGCTGGCTGTAGATGCCCATGATCCCGAACGCGGCCACGAGGGACGTCACGGCCAGGATCAGTGGCACGACCGATGCCACGATCGCCCCGAACGCCAGCAGCAGAATGAAGAATGTGAGCGGGAGCGTCAGTTTCAGCGAATCGTCCAGGCCGGACGAGATCAGCTCGTTGATGTCGTCGTTGATGAACGTGCCGCTGACAACGTGGATGGTCAGTTCGGGATGGGCGGCCCGGGCCGCATGGATGATCGGCAGGATGGGCTCGAGCAGCACGCTGACCCGCTCGTCATCACCGGCAATCCTCGTGACGATCCGTGCCGTCGTCCCATCGGCCGACAGCAATCCAGCCGTTGGTGGAACCTCAAAGGGGTTCGGGATCCCCTCGAAGGTCGGCGTGTGCTGCCCATCGATGGCCACGCCAGCCGCGCGGAGATTGGCGACGAGGTCGCCGATCGCTCGCTGATATTCGGGATCGGTGGTCGCCCCCGGTCCGCCAGCAATGACCACGACAAAGCTCTCGAACGGGTCGTTGCTGCCGCCGGCGTTGAAGACGTCGTAGGCTTCGCTCGCCTCGAGCTGCTGATCACTCGGATTGCCGCCAGCGTCGTCGGCGTTGATCCCGCCCATCGTCAGGCTGAGCGCGAACAGCCCGATCGTCGCGGCAAGCCAGAGGACCACCACGGACCAGCGATGACGTGCGCTCCACATCGCGACACGCACCGTGGCGGGCTCGCGGCTCAATGAAGCGGCGGCTTGTGTTGAAGACATTGGGACGACGGCTCCTCGTACTGACTGCGCCCGCGCCGGACCCGTGCGAAGCCGGGGCAGTCTATCCGAGTAGTCCGGAGCGGGCGGCCGACGCGACTACCCAAGCGCGTCGAATGCGCACCCGGCCTCGTCGGGAAGGAGCGGTCGAACGGTGATGCCGTACGAGTCGCCACGGTCCGTCCAGGGCGTGAGTGCGTTGGCCTTCTGGATCAGCGGCATCAGCAGATCGAGGTCCCCATCCCTGACCACGCCGCAGCGCTCCCCCTGAAACAGGGTCGGGTGGGTCGTGCCAAAGCCGGCCAGCGGCGTGGCGAGCGGCCAGGCGATCGGCTCCTGGGCGACGCCCTGGCCGTCATCCGGGGCACCGCCGCGCACCAGCAATTGAACGGCATCCGGTTCGTACTGGGCCCATGGCCCGAGTTCCGGACCGAGCAGGGCTTCCAGATTCCCGAGCTTTGCGCGGAAGGCGGCGAGCTTCGCCCGCGCCTCGACGACGGCGGGATCCGTCCCCGGCTGCACCGTTTCGCCGCCCTCCATCAGGGCGTAGGCCTTGATCACGTGAACGCGACCGTCGGCATTGACGGTGAACTCGGCCGTGCTGGCGTCCGCGATCCCGCCGAGGTCGTAGAACGCGTCGGGCCCCAGCAACCCGGCATCACGAGCCGCCTCCAGCAGAATCTGCACCCCGGCCGGAGTGATCGTCGCGCGCTGGAGGTTGGGGAGCGCCGGCCCGGGGTAGATCTCGAACTGGGCTCCGGGCATCATCACGGTCCCGTCGCCATACACGGTATTGACCGGAAGAGACTGCAAGTGGACGGAGGGAGGGGCGAATCCACCAACGTAACGGAGCCGAAGGACGAGATCCCGCGGGCCGGTCGGGTGGACGATCCCGGGCGCGGTGGGAGAAGGGGAGGGGCTCGCGCTGGACGCGCCCGGCGCAACGCTGCAGGCGGCTGCGACGAGTGCCACGAGCGTGATGGAGACGAGGGGGCGGCGTGAAGACATTGGTGCAGCACCTGATTCGGTTGGTGAGTGGGTCGGTCGGCGGATCGACGCACGACGGCGTCCAGCGGTTCCGAAGATGAGGCGCGATAGGCGGCCGACCATGGCCAAGCGAGGAAGGACGGACAATCGACCAATGGCAACCAACGATGCGACAACCGTCCAGCCCCAGAATCCCGCCTCAGCCTCGGACGGGTTCCTTGCCTTCGATCTCGACCAGCGCCTGCTCGAGGCGATCGCCGGTCTTGGCTACGAGGAACCGACCCCGATCCAGCGTGAGGCGATCCCCCTGCTGCTCGAGGGCCGCGACCTCCTCGCGGAGGCGCCAACCGGCACCGGCAAGACGGCGGCCTTCGCCCTGCCGATCCTCCAGCGCATCGCGATCGGCGCGGCCGGACCCGGCCGGACCCGGGCACTCGTTGTCGTCCCAACCCGCGAGCTCGCCATGCAGGTCGCCGAAGCCTTTCACTCCTACGGCAAGGGGCTCGGCGCCCGGGTCGTGCCGGTGTATGGCGGTCAGCCGATCGGGCAGCAGCTGCGCGGCTTGCGCAATGGCGTCGACGTCGTCGTCGCGACCCCGGGTCGTGCCGTCGACCATCTCAAGCGCGGCAGTCTCTCCTTCGATGAGGTCGATATCGTCGTCCTCGACGAGGCGGACGAGATGCTCGACATGGGGTTTGCCGAGGATCTCGATACGATCCTGTCGGCCACGCCGGAGGCTCGTCAGACGGCTCTCTTCTCGGCGACGATTTCGCCGACCATCACCCGGATCGCCAGGCGCCACCTTCGGGAGCCCGCGAGGATCGCCGTCAAGGCCGAGCGGCCGACCGGCGACGGTGCCCCACGGGTTCGCCAGACCGCGTACGTCGTGCGCCGAGTGGACAAGCTTGCTGCCCTGTGTCGGATCCTCGACGTTGAGGATCCGACCTCGGCGCTGATCTTCGCCCGGACTCGCGGCGAGGTGGACGACCTGGCCGAGGCACTCAGCAGTCGCGGCCACGACGCCGGCGCCCTCCATGGCGGTCTCGCCCAGGAAGCGCGGGACCGGATCATGGGCCGCTTCCGCGAAGGATCCCTGGACCTGCTTGTCGCGACGGATGTCGCGGCCCGCGGCCTGGATATCGAGCACGTCAGTCATGTCGTCAACTACGACGTGCCGTCCGACCCGGACGCCTACGTGCATCGTATTGGCCGGACCGGTCGGGCTGGACGCGAAGGCGTGGCGATCACCCTGGTCGAGCCGCGCGAGCATCGACTGCTGCGAAATATCGAGACGTCGACGAGGTCAAAGCTGCAGATCGCGCGCCTGCCGACCGTCGCCGACCTGCGCGAACGACGGCTCGAACTGCTCCGCGCCAACCTGCGCGATGCCCTTGAGACCGGCGGTCACGATCGATTGCGGGGGGTGGTCGAGCCGCTGACCGACGAGTTCGACCTGGTCGATATCGCCCTCGCAGCCGTCAGCCTGATCGAGGGGGCCGAGACCCGCGACGAGGATGAGGTCGAGCTCGCCCAGGCCTTCCTCCAGCAGCCAGGCGCCGGTCCCGGGCCCGGTGGTGCCGGCGCCCGGCCGGGTGGGCCGCGACGCGGCGTCCCACCGCAGTTCACCGACGTGGCGGGACCTCGGGCTGAGGACCCGCGTCGCGGACCGAGGCTGGCCCACGGGCCGGGTGGGCCAGGCGGCCGAGGCGGACCTGTCACCCGCGGCGGAACGGAACCTCGCGTCCCCCGCGCGGCCGAAGCCGACGGCTGGGAGCAGCTCTGGATCGGCGGGGGCCGTCAGGCCGGCCTGCGGCCCGGCGATCTCGTGGGTGCGATCACCAACGAGGCGGGCGTGCCCGGCTCTGTGGTCGGGGCGATCCAGCTCTTCGATGACTTCGCCCTGGTCGACGTGCAGGCTCAGGTCGCCGACGCAGTTGAGCACGCCCTGCGCAACGCAACGATCCGTGGCCAGAAGCTGCCCGTCCGCCGGGAACGCTCGCCACGCAAGCACTGAGCGAGCCCGCGTCCATCTGCAGTCACGAAGTGCGACATTTCGATGCGCAATCCCGTGACATCTCGATGGATCCCGCACACGTAGGACCGCGCTTCGGTGCGTGCGTCTCGATGGGACGTGATACTCCTATGGAGTATTGACAAGGGGTTGACAAATCGACGCCGGGAAGCGCATGCTCAACCTGATTGGGCTTGTCAAGACTTGACAGGCCCACAGGCACGTTCAGGGGGTTGGAGGCGCCGTTTGGCGGTCGGTGTTGCAGCCGAGGTCAAGAGCCGGCTGGCGGTCGTCGATGTGGTCGGCGACTCGGTCAGCCTGAAGAAGGCGGGCACCACCTGGAAGGGCCTCTGCCCATTTCACGGTGAAAAGACGCCGTCGTTTGTGGTGACGCCCGGCCGAGACAACTGGCACTGCTTCGGATGCGGGTTGGGGGGCGACATTTTCAGCTTCGTGATGCAGCGTGACAGCGTCACCTTCCCGGAGGCGCTCCGGACGCTGGCCGCGCGTGCCGGGGTCGAGATCGACGAACGAACCAAGCGCGACGATGTGCACAAGGCTCGCTTGCGCCAGGTCCTGGATCACGCGATCGCGTTCTATCACGCCGTGCTGACGCAGTCGAAGGCCGGCGCCAACGCCCTGGACTATCTCCACGGCCGGGGGTTCACCGACGAGACGATCGCCAACCACCAGCTTGGCTGGGCGCCCGGCGGCTGGGACCAGATGACCCGCGCGCTCGGCTCGAAGCGCGACGTCCGGCCAGACGAGCTGGTGGAGGTGGGCCTGGCCGTGCCGCGTCAGGGCGGGCGTGGCGGTGTCTACGACAAGTTCCGGTCGCGCGTGCTGTTCCCGATTCGTGACCAGAACGGTCACGCCGTCGGGCTGGGCGGCCGGCTGCTCGAAGGCGAAGGGCCAAAGTACCTCAACTCGCCGGCGACGCTGCTGTTCGACAAGAGTCGGACGCTCTATCTCATCGACAAAGCCAAGGGTCCGATCCGGAGGCACGGCCAGGCGGTGATCGTCGAGGGCTACACCGACGCCCTGATGGCGCACCAGGCGGGCTTTGACAATGTCGTGGCCAGCCTCGGAACGGCCCTGACACCGGGTCATGTCGCCCTGCTCACCCGCTATACCAGCCGGATCGCGCTGGCGTACGACGTGGATGCCGCTGGCGAAAAGGCCGGCACGCTCGGAGTGACAGCGCTGGCCGGACTCATCGGACAGCTCCAGGGTGATACCTCGGGCGTGAAGCTCGAAGACGTCCGCGTCGTGCGGCTGCCGGACGGCAAGGACCCGGACGATGTCGTTCGGGAGTCGCCGGCCAGCTGGGAGGCCGACGTCGCGAGGGCGAAGCCGCTCGTCGAATACCTGATCGATCACCACGCCGGCCGATTCGACCTCAAGACCAGTTCCGGGCGGATCGGCTTCGTGGAGGCGGTCATGCCCGCCCTGCGCGAGATCGCGGACCCCCTCCGGCGCGACGAAGCGCTGGGCGAGGTTCGCCGGGTCTCCGGCGTTGAGGAACGGGTCCTGCGCCAGGTACTGGAGCGCCCTGAGCGGAACCCGATTGCCCAGGGGCGATCAGCGGGCACGGCGGGCGCAGCCGGGAGCGAGGGCCGATTCACGGTGGACGCGGTCCTCGCATCGCCCGACGCCCTGCCGATCCGCGACATCCTTCGTGCCATCACGCCGGTCGAATCGGAGTTGCTGCGACTCATGCTGCTCGTCCCGGATCAGCAGCTCCGCGTCGTGGCGGACCTCGGCCCGGACCAGCTCCCGAGCACGCTCGCTCGTGAGTTGTTCCGGATGATCGTGCTCCAGCGGGCCCCCGACGACCAGGGAGTTCATCCGCCGTTCCAGTGGGAATCGCTGCTCCTCTCGCTCGACGATGAAACCGCAGCCCTCGCCCGGGCACTCGCCGCCAGACCCGGTCCGGATCCGCGGGGACTCGCGGCGTCCGAGCTCGACTACGAGGTGGCCCGGCTCCTGATCGAACTCGAGGACGACCGGCTGCGCGAGCGCAGCGATTACAACGAGGGGGCCCAGGGGGAGGCCGAACGAGCCGCCGATCGCGAAGCAATCGACCGGTTGATGCTCGAACGACGCCAGATCAACGAAATGCGCCTGTCGCTCGACCGGCGCCGCGACCAGACCCGGCTGCTCAGCAGCCATCGGAGGTAACCATGTCCGCTGACCCGCTCGACAAGCAACTCGTGGAGGCCGTGCTGGCACGACCGCGCCGTGCCAAGGCGGACGTGGAGGAGGCCAAGCTGGCCGGCATGCGTCCGTCGCGCTCGACGGGACTGGCCGTCGCCGACGAAGAGGACGACGACGAGGACGAGGACGAAGACGACATCGATGTCGGGCCGGAGGGGCGCGACGGAGCGAACGTCGGGATCATCCTGGTCCCCGAGGACGGCGTTGAAGCCGTCGCCAGGATGCCGACGGACGCACCAGCCAAGCTCGATGCCAAGGCCGTCGAGGAGCCAACCGCAGAAGAGCTCGAGGCCATCTCGGCGGACATGATCGGGATCGATGACCCGGTCCGGATGTACCTCAAGGAGATCGGCAAGGTCGCGCTGCTGACCGCCGAGGAGGAGGTCGTGCTGGCCAAGGCGATCGAGCTCGGGGAGCAGCTGGTCGAAGCCCCCTGGAAGGGCATGTTCTCGCTCCACGAATGGACCCTCCACGACACGGAGCGCAAGACGCGGACCACCAAGCCGCAGCATCGCCTGCCGTTCGGCGAGGAGGCGCACGCGTTCGTGCGCAAGGCGCTGGCCGATGATGGCGCCGCCGACCTGCTCGTGGCATCGCCCGACTTCCACCTGATCAAGGCCGGTCGGGATGCGCAGTCGGACGGCACCCGCGACCGCCTGCGGGAGGCCAAGAAACTCGTCCACGCCTACAACGAGGCCCCGCGCGTCGACACGTTCCTGCCGTTGATGGACTGGGCGTACATGGCCGTCCACAACGGGGACCTGGACTCCCGCGACAACGTCGGCCTGCGAGCCATCTGGGATTGGACGCGGGACGAGGTGGCCTATCCGGCGCTGGAGCGCTGGATCATCGCGGGCAACGACGCGGACCTGCTCAAGCACATGGGTTTTGATCCGGAGGTGCCCCTGTCGACCAAGCTGCGCCATCGGTTCGGGACGATCGTGGTGATCGGGCGGGACGCGCGCGAGCAGCTGACCTCGGCCAACCTGCGCCTCGTCGTCTCGATCGCCAAGAAGTACATCGGCCGCGGCATGTCGTTCCTGGATCTGATCCAGGAGGGGAACATCGGGCTGATCCGTGCGGTCGAGAAGTTCGACTACGAGAAAGGCTTCAAATTCTCGACCTACGCCACGTGGTGGATCCGCCAGGCGATCACGCGGGCGATTGCCGACCAGGCTCGGACTATCCGGATCCCGGTCCACATGGTGGAGACGATCAACCGGCTGATCCGCGTGTCGCGCGGACTGCTCCAGGAGCTGGGCCGAGAGCCGACCGTCGAGGAGATCGCGGAGGCGATGTCCAAGGGCCAGGAAGTCCAGGTCACCCCGGAAAAGGTTCGCGAGATCATCAAGGTCTCGCAGGAGCCTGTCTCGCTCGAGACGCCGATCGGCGAGGAGGAGGACTCCCACCTGGGGGACTTCATCGAGGATCGCGGGGCACTGGCGCCGGCCGAGGCCGCATCGCACCAGCTGCTCAAGGAGCAGGTGGAGGCCGTGCTGGATTCGCTGACCGGGCGCGAGCGACGGGTGCTCCAGCTTCGGTTTGGGCTGGAGGACGGTCGCGCACGGACGCTCGAAGAGGTCGGCAAGGAATTCAATGTCACCCGCGAGCGCATCCGCCAGATCGAGGCCAAGGCGCTGCGCAAGTTGCGCCACCCGTCCCGCTCGCGCAAGCTGAAGGACTACCTGGAATAGGAGCCGGCGTGCTCGCTACGACCGGGCGCCCTCGTCAGCTTCGTAGCGGACCGGTCCCCGGTTCGTAGCGGACCGGTCCCCGGCCGGTGCTGCCCGGTTCGCCCCCCGGCTCGGGGCCAACCGCGATCGGCAGCCCGTTTTGCGTCCAGTCGCTGTACGAACCGGGATAGAGGATCGGATCCGGAAGACCGGCGACACGCATGGCCAGGCTGTTGAGGCAGGCCGACACGCCGCTGCCGCAGGAGGTCACGACCAAACCTTCGGATCCGTCCGCGCCGAGCGCCTGGAAGCGCGCCGCCAGCTCCGCCGCCCCCAGCAGGCGTCCGTCGGGGCCCAGGTTGCCGTCGCTCGGGGCATGGCGGGCGGTCGGAATGTGCCCGGGGATCGAATCGATCGGCTCCGTCTCGCCGCGGTAGCGCGCGCCGCCGCGTGCGTCGAGCAGCACGATGCGCGCCAGCGCTTCCACGACGCCGCCGCGTTCGATCGTGTTCGCCCACCGATCGCGCAGGTCCAGATGCGCCCGAGAATACGCCGGGACCTCCGTCGTCACGGGCAGGCCGTCCGCAACCCAGGCAGGGAACCCGCCATCGAGCACGGCCACGCGCTGATGGCCAAGGTTGTCGAGCATCCACCAGAGCCGCCCCGCAACCGAGCCGCCGGCGTCGTCGTAGACCACCACATCGTGATCGCTGGCGACGCCCACGTTCTCGAGTCGTGCCCGGAAGCCGGCGGGGGAGGGGAGAGGATGGCGGCCGGGGCCATCCGGGGCCGCGAGGTCCGAGTCGAGGTCCAGGTAGATCGCCCCGGGAATGTGGCCGACATGGTAAGCCTCACGCCCCCGGCCGGGAGCTCCGAGCACCCAGCGTACGTCGACGATGCGGAGCCGATGGTCGTTCAATCGATCGAACACGGCGCCGGGCGAAACGATCGGGGACCCAGGGACCATGCTACGGAGTATGCCCGACGCGTCAGCCGAGCGGACGCCATGACGCCTCATGCTATTCTTCGCACGGCGCCGACACCGGCGCCCCGACGCTCACGGTTCCGGCCTCGCCCGGGCCCCTGCGTCCTTCGCTCCGGCGTAGCTCAGTGGTAGAGCGGGCGGCTGTTAACCGCCATGTCGTAGGTTCGAATCCTACCGCCGGAGCCAT
>CAYRTS010000004.1:73413-86474 GCA_964427285.1 uncultured Anaerolineaceae bacterium | reverse complement strand
GCGATGCGCCGTCATGGCCGGCCGGCTCAGCCGGCCACCGCGATGTCGGCCTCGATCGTCTCCGGCCGCTCGAGTTCGAAGGCGTCGTGGAGGGCGCGCAGTGCCGTCTCGAGATCCGCCTCGGCGATCATGCAGGTGATCCGGACCTCCGACGTCGAGATCATTTCGATGTTGACGCCAGCATCTGCCAGGGTTCCGAACATCCGGGCCGCATAGCCCGGGGCATTGTGCAGCCCGGCACCGACGATGGACACCTTGGCCAGGGACGCGTCCGTGGTCACTTCGCGGGCACCCAGTTCGCGCACCACCGGGTCAAGCGCCTTCCGGGCGGCGGCGAGTTCTGCCCGAGGGACCGTGAACGACATGTCCGTTGCGCCCCCGTGGCCGACGTTCTGGACGATCGTGTCGACGTTGATCCCGGCCTCGGCCAACGGATCGAAGATGGCGCGCGCCACCCCCGGCCGGTCCGGCACGGAGACGACGGTGACCTTGGCGACATTGCGGTCGTGGGCGAGCCCGCGGACCTTGTTGCGCTGCTCCACGAGCGGGTCCTCCTTGATCAGCGTTCCGGGAGCGTCCTCGAACGAGCTGAGGACCTCGATGACGACGTCGTTAACCCAGCCGAGCTCCACGGCACGGACCTGCATCACCTGCGCGCCCTGGTGGGCGAGTTCGAGCATCTCCTCGTAGCCGATGATCGGCAACTGTCGGGCTCGGCCGACCACGCGCGGGTCCGCCGTGAAGATGCCGCGGACGTCCGTGAAGATCTGGCAGCGGTCCGCCTTGAGGCTGGCCGCCAGAGCGACCGCGGTGGTGTCGCTGCCGCCGCGACCGAGCGTCGTGATCTCCGTGTCGTCCACGGCGGACGCACTCTGGCCCTGGAACCCTGCGACGATCACGACCTTGCCGGCAGCAATCTCGGCACGAACGCGGCGAGGTTCAATGCCGGCGATCCGGGCCCGGCCGTAGCGGCCGTCCGTGGTGATCCCGGCCTGCGGTCCGGTCAGGCTGATGGCTGGGATGCCCAGCGCGTGCAAGGCCATCGAGACCAGGGTCGCGCTCTGATGCTCCCCGGTGGCCAGGAGGACGTCCAGTTCGCGCGGATCCGGTTCGTCCGTGATCGCCGCGGCCAGTCCAAGGAGTTCGTCCGTGGTGTCGCCCATCGCGGACACGATCACGACCAGGTCATGGCCGGCCGCGCGCTCGCGGGCGATCCGGCGCGCGACGCGCTTGATGCGATCCGCATCCGCGAGCGACGAGCCACCGAATTTCTGGACGACGAGATGGGCAGGCATCGAAGGGGCATTCTACCGTGCCGGTTCCGGACGACCCGGGGAGGCGCCAGGGGGAACGCGGCGCATAACCGCATGCACAGACTGATACGTGGAACATCGGGGTCGACGCGCCGTCTGGAGGCACTTCTACCGGCATGATTCCGGTGCCGCTGAGCGTGAATGCTCAGAGGGCGATCCCCGCGGAGCACGACTGTCTGCCTGCCGCGCCCCGTAGCAGTCCGTGGACGCGGTTATGCGCCTCGGGCGACGGCCCTGGTGACGGCGCTGGCTATGGCAGTCATGCGGGCGGCTGTCGTCAGCACTTGAGCAGGAGCCAGGCGACGCCCGGACAGGCACGAGGCCGGTGGATTGCTCCACCGGCCTCGTTCGGGATCAAATTTGACTGACGTGGTCAGTTCGGGCGGCCCGGTCCCGTGTACTCGAAGATGTAGACGCCAAAGTCGCGGTCGCTGGCGATGACGTACTCCTTGCCGCCTTGCTGCCAGACTTGGACGCCCCAGAAGTTGTTGCCGCCGTCGCCACCATCGTCGATGAATCTGCCAACCTCGACGAGCTGGTTGCCGACGATGCGAGCGACGCGGAAGCCGCCGGCGTAGTACGAGAAGTAGGCGATGTCATTGACCTTCTCGGACATCGCGACCTCGTGGACGGACAGGTCACCGAAGCCAGTCGCCTTGGTGGCGTCGTGCGCTTCGGTGATCGCGTAGGTGTCGAGCTCGGTCATGGCCGGATAGCTGTACAGGTGGACGTAGCCCCACCCGTCGAACGCGACGGAGATGGAGATCGGCAGGCCGACGGTGCCGACTGCCGGAAGGGCGGGGCCGGTGCATGCGACGGGGTCGTATCCGGCGATCCCAAGGACCTCGTACCCAGCCGACCTGGCCACGAAGAAGGATTCGATCGTGACCGTTGCCAGCATGTTGACGAGTCCTTCGCAGCCAACGTTGTGGTTGAAGATGATCCCCGCCGTATACCCCGCAGCGGTGACGTTGTCGAACTTGACCTGGAAGGTGCAGATGCCGCGCTCGATGACCGCGATCTCGGTCGGAGAACCCGCCGCCACGACGGCCCCACAGGCCTGGCCCACGAACCGCGTGGGACCAATCAGCGTATCGCCCGCACCGAGGCTCGGACCGGTTGCCGTGCCGGCGTTGAAGGGCTTCTGCGCGCCACCGTTGATCGAGATGAATGGCGCGAATGGGCCGAAGTCCTCGTCGGCGGCGACGACGAAGTCATTGTTCATCGAGAACTCGGACTGGTGGCCATTGCCCTCAGGCGGGAGGTTCGGGTCCGGATTCACGCGCTCATTGAGGAGTGGGTCCGGGTTGGTGAAGTCTGAGTCGGCGATGTAGACCGGCGACGTCGGATCGTTGACGTTCATGGCCACGTAGCCACCGTCCCAGTAGGACAGGAGCATCACGTAGTTGCCGTCGATCTTCTTCACGACCATGTCGTGCAGGAACGAAGAACCTGATCCGAGGTCGCTCTGGATGATCTGCGGGAACAGCAGGTTCAGGTCGTACTCTGCGATGAGCACTGGGCTCTTCGGGTTGGTGATGTCGAGGATGTCGACGTCGTACCCCTCCTCGTTGTCGACCGTGACGGCATAGGCCGTGTCGTCAGTGTTGTTGCCGGCCGTTCCGTTCTCGTCCTCCCAGACGAACACGCTGTGGATCTCGTGGGCATCGGCCTGTGTCTGGGGACCGAGCACACCGATCGACTTGTCACCGGCGCCTTCGGACAGGTACTTGTGGATCTTGGGGTTGGTCACGTCGACGAACGACGCACCGCCGTGCGAGTGCACGCTGGTCTTGCCTGCCTGGTTCGTGCAGTCCTCGTTGTTGTAGGCGAGCAGGTCGCCGGTCCAGGCAGAGGTGCTCAGGTGGATGAGGTGCACGCCCTCACCGGCATACGAGTCGTTCGCGGTCCGGATGAAGTTGATCTGCTTGGGGCTGGCGGGGTTGCTGATATCGAAGACGTAGACGCCGCCCTTCTGGCAGTTAGGAGCACTCCAGGCCGCCACGTACGCGTAATCCCCGAGTACGCCGACGTCCGCAACGCGTCCCTCCTGGTCCTGGTTAATGCGCATCTTCCCGACGAGGTTGACGTTGAGGTTCGTGGGCGGCAGGTGGCCGGCCGTGCCCCCGTGCTGATGGTTCAGGGGTCCGTGGATCTCCTTCCCGGAGTCCGGGGTGTTCAACGGCAGGGCGCCGTCGTCGGGATCCGCTCCACTGACCAGGCCTGCCCCTATCAGGGCGAATGCCGCGGCCAGCGCAAATCCGCGCATGAGGGGACGCTGCATGTCTCACTCCTCCACATTCCGACGGGGCCTCCACCCCGTTCCGTAGGACGCCCACCGTAGCCTCGATCCTAGTCCCGGGTCAAGACCGCAGGGCCGTCGAGTTGAGCGCACCTCGACCTCGGGCTCCCATCGGCCTGAATATCTGGTGCCTCCTGTCACCAGGTCGTTGCCCGCTGAAAGCAATCCGCGAAGCCCCCCAGGTGGCACGATGTGCTCCGAGCCCGCCTACCTGGAGACGCCGCCATGTGTTTCGACCTCGACAGCCATCCACCGATCGCACCGATCGCCGGGGGCGCCCTTGATTCCACGCGGGTTGAGCTCACCGCCGACGACGGCAACCGGTTCGCGGCATTCCGTGCCCGCGCCGCCGCCCCCCTAGGAGCGGCGATCCTGATCCTGCCCGACGTTCGCGGGCTGCATCCGTACTACGAGGAGCTGGCCCTGCGTTTCGCCGAGAACGGCGTTGACGCGCTGGCGATTGACTACTTCGGACGAACCGCGGGCGCCGAAGCGCGCACCGAGACGTTTGAGTACAAGCCACACGTCGAGGCGACGACCTGGGCAGGACTCCAGGCGGATGTCCGTGCCGGGGTCTCGCACCTGGGCTCCGTCGATGGTCGACCGGCCCGCGCGACGTTCACCGTCGGGTTCTGTTTCGGTGGACGGCTGGCGTTCCTGTCGGCAACGCTCGGCCTTGGGCTTGCCGGCGTGATCGGCTTCTACGGTCGACCACTCGGCCCGCACGCCAGCGGGCAGCCGGCGCCGGCGGATGTCGCCGGCAAGATGCGGGGCGGGGTGCTGGGGCTGTTTGGTGGCGCGGATCCGGGGATTCCGGCGACCGACGTGGCCGCGTTCGAGGCCGCCCTGACCGCCGCCAGGGTCGATCACCGGATCGTCTCCTACGGAGGCGCCCCGCACAGCTTCTTCGACCGAAAGGCGGCCGACTTCGCGGACGCGAGCGCGGCAGCCTGGGCGGAGATCACCACCTTCATCGCGGCGGGAACCGAGGCGGGCTGAAGGACCGGCACAAGGTTGCAGGCTCATGCTCGTTGTCCTCACACGGCTGGGGCGAGCCACGACCTCGCCAGAGCGCGAGAAACGTCGGGGCCGGCGCGCCGCCCGTCAGGCCGGCGCCACGATCTGGGCGCCCGCGTTGCGCAGCTGGACCGTCCTGGCTCTACCGGGCAACGCAGCCCTGGCGGCTGCCGCGATCAGCGCCGCTTCAAGCGCAGCCGCTGCGGCCACCGAATCCGCGAATGCGATGATCGTGGAACCGGCACCGGACAGGCACGCCCCGAGGGCGCCAGCCACGCGTGCGGCAGCGACCATGGCCGGCAGCTGCGGATAGACGGCGGCGCGATAGGGCTCGTGCAACCGATCCACGGTGAGCCGCCCAAGGAGCTCAAGGCGGCCCGTCGCAAGTCCAGCGACGCCGACCGCCACGGCACTCAGGTTGGCCACGGCGTCGGCGAGGGGCACGGACGACGGCAGGGCCGCTCGCATCGCCGACGTAGACAACCGCAGGTCCGGGATGAACAGCACGGCTCGCAGGTCGCGGGGCACATCGAACCGGATCGCCTCCACCCCGGACGCCGTCGCGGCCGAGACCACGAAACCGCCCATGAGCGCGGCGGCTGCGTTGTCCGGATGGCCCTCGATCTCAGTCGCCAGGCGCAACAGATCCGCAGTGGAGAGCGGCTCGCCGGCCAGCGCATTACCTGCGAGGAGGCCACCCACCGTGGCCGCCGCCGACGATCCGAGGCCGCGCGAGAGCGGGATCTGATTGCGCATCCCGATTCGCCAGCCGATCTCGTCCGGCACCTGACCGAACGCCGCCGTGAGGGCCGCCACCAGGCCGCGTACGAATCGGTTGTCGCGGTCCTCGGTCAGCTCTCCTTGTCCCTCGCCGTCGACCGTCAACTCGATCGTCCCGCGACTCCAGACCCGGACCTCCAGCTCGATCCGGTTGGTCATCGCGATGGCGATCCCCAAACAGTCGTAGCCGGCGCCGAGGTTGGCCGAGGAGGCCGGCACTTCCACGACGACGGAGCTGCCGTCGAGACCGGCGAGACGGTTGGCCACGCCAGGCTCCTACCAGCCCAGCGCGAGGGCGACGGCCCCAACCGTGGCGTCGGCCTCAATCATTGGCGGAACGTGTCGCTCGGCCGTGGTGGGGTCCTTGAGCCCGTGGCCGGTCAGCACGCACACGACAGTGGCGTCCGGGTCCAGCTCACCCGCGGCGGCGGCCTTGATCACCCCGGCCACGCCAGCCGCCGAGGCCGGCTCGCAGAAGATTCCCTCGACGCGAGCGAGTGCCCGGTAGGCGGCAAGAATCTCCTCGTCGGTCACGGCACTGATCCGGCCACCCGAGGCGTCGCGAGCCGTGACGGCCTTGGCCCATGACGCGGGATCCCCGATCCGGATCGCCGTCGCGATCGTCTCCGGGTGGTCGATCCGGTGGCCGACCACAAGTGGCGCCGCGCCGGCCGCCTGGAACCCCCACATCCGCGGCGTGCCGGAGGTTAGCCCGGCGGCGGCGTAGTCCCGAAATCCCGCCCAGTAGGCGCTGATGTTGCCGGCGTTCCCGACCGGGATGGCCAGGATGTCCGGCGGCCCCCCAAGGTCGTCGCAGATCTCGAACGCCGCCGTTTTCTGGCCCTCGAGGCGATCAGGATTGACGGAGTTGACGATGGTGACGGGATGATCATCCTGCTCGCCAAGCGCCCGGACGATCGCCAGCGCCTGGTCGAAGTTGCCGTCGATCGCCACCACCCTGGCACCGGCGGCCAACGCCTGCAGCAGCTTGCCGACAGCGATCTGGCCCCTTGGCAGCACGACGATCACGTCCAAACCGGCAGCCGCGCCATACGCCGCTGCCGATGCCGAGGTGTTCCCGGTGGAGGCACACACGATGGCCCGCGCGCCGCATTCGGCAGCCTTGGCGACGGCCACGACCATGCCGCGGTCCTTGAACGAACCGGTGGGATTCTGGCCCTCGATCTTGAGGTAGAGATTGGCGAGACCGAGGGTGTCGCCAAGCCGGTGGGCCCGCACAAGTGGGGTGAACCCCTCGCCAAGGGTCAGGGCCGGGGTGGCATCCGTGATGGGGAGGAAACGGCGATATCGCTCCATGAGTCGAGGCCGCTGCGGCTGACGGGCGGGATCGGCGCGATCCTTCGGTTCAGTCATCGATCGGATACAGGGTGAGATCGGGACGATCGATCAACAGCGGGGCGAGCGCGGCGCGCGCGGCGTCGACGGTCATCGGCGCCGTGTGGAGCGCCAGGCCGCCGGCATGAGCCGCAGTCCGGGCAAACTCGGGCCGGCGCCACGTTGTCGCGGCGTCGTCGTGGATCCCGGGAACGAATGCATACCACGGACGCTGGGCTTGCAGACCGTCGGCGGCGGCAACGGCCGGCCCAACCGCGGGCGCCAACCCGGCCCACGTTGACGAGAGCCCGCGGGCGATCGCGAGCAGGTCCCCGAGGACCGCGCTGCTCGTGGCCGCGCCGCCGGCTCCCGGGCCCGAGAAGGCCACGGCCCCGATCGGCTCGGCTTCGACTTCGATGCGGTTGGTCACGCCATCGGTCCGTCCGAATGGACCGGCCGCGGCGACGGCGGTTGGGAGCACGGTGGCGGCGATGCCACGGGCGCCGGCCGCGGACTTGGTGGCCATGGCCGTCGCCAAGAGCTTGAGTGTCAGCCCCAGGGTGGCCGCCCCGCCCAGCTCGCGATCGGTGACGCCGGTGATCCCCGGCAGCCCGAAGCCTCGAACGCTTGGCGGGCGGCGCCCGACCGAGCCCGGCGTCAACCACTGACCGAACGCCAGCCGGGCCAGGATGACCAGCTTGTTGACCGCGTCGTCACCCTCGACATCCCCGGCCGGATCTGCCTCGGCATAGCCATGAGCCTGGGCGTCGGCAAGCACCTCGGCATACGGCCGGCCCGCCTGGGCCATCAGGCTCAGGATGTAGTTCGTGGTCCCGTTGATGATGCCGCGCACCCTGGTCACCTGGTTCGCGGCCAGGTCAGACGCCAATGGCCCAAGGATCGGGATCCCACCCGCCACCGCGGCCTCGAATCGAAGCGCCGCCCCGGCCCGCCGCGCGACGGCTTCCAGATCCGGGCCGTAGTGCGCCATCACGTGCTTGTTGGCCGTGACCACGGGCTTGCCGGCGGCCAGGGCCGCCCGGATCAGGGTCCGGGCTGGCTCATCACCACCCAGCAACTCCACAACGACGTCCGTGTCCGCGGCCGCGACCAGGTGCGCGGGCGCATCCGTGAGCAGGTCCGCCGGGATCCCGCCTTCGCGGGCGCGAACGAGGTTCCGACAGGCGACTCCGGCGAGCACAAGCGGCGAGCCATCGGCGGCACGCGCCCGCTCCGGCGGCTCGCACAGGCCGCGCACGACCTCGCGCCCGACGGTGCCTGCGCCGAGGACGGCGACGCGCAGGGGACCTCGACTCATCGCGGTGCCGGTCGGTCACAGCCGGCGCATCTCGGGACGGGCATCGCCCGGAATGGTAGCCCACGGGCTGACCCGTGGCCCGAAACTGTGGCCCGAGCTTCAGCCGGTGGCCCGAGCTTCAGCCTGCGCCGATGACGGCGCCGACCCGCCCCGTCATCGGCGCCCCTCATCGGCGCCCTTCGTCAGCCTGGGCGAACGGCCAGCTCGGCGCGCAGTTCGGCAAGTCCCTCGCGTGCCTCCTCGACGGAGCCCTCGTCCTCGATCGTGGTGATGTCGCCCGGGTCCACGCCCGTCACGACCGATTTAAGGACACGCCGCATGATCTTGCCGCTGCGGGTCTTTGGCAGCATGTCCACGAACGAGATTTCCCCGATGACCGCGATCGGGCCGAGCACCTCACGAACCGTGGACAGTAGCTCACCACGCAGCTGCTCGGATGAGACGTGGCCCTGTCGGAGCACGATGAATGCCGAGATCACCTCGCCGCGCAGCTCGTCCGGGCGCCCGGTCACCCCGGCCTCGGCGACCGCGGGATGATGCAGGAACGCGGTCTCGACCTCGATCGTCCCGAGGCGGTGCGCAGCGATCTTGATGATCTCGTCGGCACGGCCGGCGAACCAGACGTAGCCGTCCTCGTCGATATGCGCAGCGTCGCCGACGTAGTAGGAACCAGGGATGCGCGACCAGTAGTCCGCCCCGTAGCGTTCCGGCTCGCCCCACAGCTCCGCGATCAGTCCGGGGAACGGGCGGCGCAGGACCATGATCCCCTTCTGGCCGATCGGCAGCTCCTCGCCGTCCGGACCCACGATGGCGGGCTCCGTCCCCGGCAGCGCCACACCCGCGGAGCCTGGCTTGATCGGCAGGAGGCCCAGACCGTACGGATTGCCAAAGATCGGTCCACCCGTCTCGGTCTGCCACATGTGATCGATGACCGGGATGCGGTCCTCGAAGACCTCCTTCTGGAGCCACGACCACGCTGGCGCGTTGAGGACTTCGCCGGCGCAGACGATCCGTTCCAGGCTGGACAGGTCGTGAGCGCGTGCGGGTTCCGTCCCGTAACGCATCAGCAGCCGAACCCCGGTCGGGGAGGTGAAGATCCCCTGGACGCGGTACTCCTCGATCAGTGCCCAGGTCGCATCGGACGCTGGATAGTCCAGCGCCCCTTCATACGCGATCGTCGTGCAGCCGGCCATCAGTGGCGCGTACACGATGTAGCTGTGCCCAACGATCCAGCCGATGTCGGACATCGCCCACCACGTTTCTCCGGCCTTCAGTCCCATCAGCCAGCGCCCCATCGCGGCGATCTGGACCTGGTTGCCACCGTGGCGATGGACCGACAGCTTCGGCTTCGCGGTCGTCCCTGACGTGGCGATGATGTAGGCCGGTTCGTTGGCCTCCATCTCCACGTAACCGGCATCGTGGCCTTGGCCCCCGGCAAGGAACTCGTCCCAATCCAGCCTGGGTGGGCCCCCGGCGGTCGTCGTGCGCGTGGCGCCACGACGATGCACGACGACATGTTCCACGGCGCCCGCGTCATCACGCAAGGCGGCGTCGACGATCCCCTCGAGCGCGACGTCCTTGCCCTTGCGATAGGTCAGGTCGGCGGCAATCACGACCTTCGCCCCACACGCCCGGATCCGGTCGCCAAGGGCACCGGCCCCGAACCCGGCGAACACCACGATGTGGATCGCCCCGATGCGCAGGACGGCGAGCATCGTCGCGATCGCCTCGACCGTTGTCGGCATGTAGATCGTGACGCGATCGCCGCGACCAACGCCCAGCGCCCGCAGGGCCGCCGAAATCCGACGGACCTCGCCGAGCAACTCCGCATAGGTCAGGGAGCGTCGGCCACCGCGCTCATCCGCCGCGATCAGGGCGACCTGGTCCGCGAAACCGGCCTCGACCTGGTGGTCGAGCGCGGTCCAGCCCATGTTGGTGCGCCCACCGGAGAACCAGCGGAAGGTCGGTGGTTCGTGCTCGAAGACCCGGTCGGGGCGCCGGAACCATGGGATGTGCTCGTCGGCGACTGCGCCCCAGAACGCCTCGGGATCGGCGCTCGCGGCCGCCCGTAGGTCGTCAAGGGGATGGGGCGCCGTCATCGCTCGATAGTACGCCGTCACCAACGAGCTCAGGCGCCGGCAGACGACCCGATGATCGAGAACCCGATGATCGAGGAACAAGCGGGGTCCGCTACACTCGCGAGCCATGACCGTTGACCTTGCTCCGGCCCTATCTCCAGCCGCCGCGCCCGCCGAACGGCCGCGCATCTTCTCCGGGATTCAGCCGTCCGGGCTCGTCCACCTCGGCAACGACCTGGGCGCGATCCGCAACTACGTCAGGCTGCAGTACGAGTACGAGGCGATCTACTGCATTGTTGACTACCACGCGCTGACCAGCACCCACGATGCGGCGGTGCTGCGCGGGAGAACCCGGGAGATGGCCGCGGGCCTGCTGGCCCTGGGCCTCGACCCGGTCCGCTGCACGCTGTTCGTCCAGAGCCACCGGCCCGAGCACACGGAACTGGCCTGGCTGCTCGCCACGGTCACCCCGGTCAGCTGGCTGGAGCGGACGCCGACCTACAAGGAGAAGAAGCTCCAGCAGCCCGACGACGTCAACCACGCGCTGCTCACCTACCCCATCCTGCAGGCCGCCGACATCGTGATCTACAAGGCTTCGCGCGTCCCGGTCGGGAAGGACCAGGCGGCGCACCTGGAGCTGAGCCGGGAGATCGTGCGGACCTTCAACAGCCGCTACGGCGACACGTTCCCGGAGCCACAGGCGGTCTATACAGACGCTCCGACCGTGCTGGGGACCGACGGCGTCAAGAAGATGAGCAAGTCGGTCGGCAACACCATTGAAGTGCTGGCCGCCCCGGATCTGATTCGCAGACAGGTCATGTCCATGGTTACCGACACGAAACGGATCCTGCGCACGGATCCCGGTCGCCCCGAGGTCTGCAACGTCTGCCAGCTCCACCGCCTGTTCGGCGACGATTGGGAGGAGGTCCAGGCGGGTGAACGGACGGCCCGGACGGGCTGCGTGGACACCAAGAAACTGCTGGCTGACCGGATCGTGACCCGCTACGCGCCGGCCCGGGACCGCTATCTCGAACTCATCGCCCACCCCGCCGATGTCGACGGGATCCTCGAAGCCGGCGCCGATCGGCTGCGGCCCATGGCACAGGCGACGATGGACGAGGTGCGCGTCAAGATGGGCCTGCGCTGACTGGCATGCCGAGCCTCGAGTCGGCAGATCCGAACGGTCGCTTCGTCAGGACCGTCCTGGTGCTCGCCGTCATGGCGCTCTTCTTCGTCGTCGTCGGGCAGCTTGCCGGCGTCTTCGCCTTTTTTGGCGATCTCGTCCTGACCTTCTTTTTGGCCTGGCTCCTCGCGTTCATCATCAGTCCGATCGCCGGTCGCCTCGCCCGGGTCACGCCGGGCCTTCCGACGGCCGTCGCCGCGCTGATCATCTACGCACTCGTCGTGACGATACCCATCGCCCTGGCCGTCGTGGCGGCCGGCGCGCTGGTCTCGTCCGCCAGCCAGTTTGTGGCCTCGATCCCGGAGATCCGGGCCAGCCTGCCGACGGTCCTGGCGCCCTGGCAGGAGCTGCTGCGCTCGATCGGGCTCGGGCAGATCGACCTGAACGGTCAGGCGAGCCAAGCGCTGGCCAACCTCGACGACCTAGCGGTCGCCCTGGTCAAACCGCTCCAGGAGATCGCCGTCGCCAGCGTCGGTGGGATCGGGACGATCCTGATCGTCATCATCCTGTCCATCTACATGGTCCTGGACCGGGACAAGATCGTGTCGTTCCTGTTCCGCCTGGTTCCACCGGCCTATGCCGAGAGCGCCCATCTGCTCCAGAGTTCGGTATCGCGCTCATTTGGCGGCTTCCTGCGCGGTCAGGCCCTGCTCGGCCTCGTCTATTTCCTGATCGCCGCCGCCGCGCACCTGCTGCTGGATCTGCCCCTCACCCCATTGTCGGCCGTGTCCGCAGGTGTCCTGATGGCGATCCCGTTCTTCGGACCCTTCCTCGCGTGGGCGCCACCGGTGGCCATCGCGCTCCTCCTGCAGCCGACCGCCGTCGTGCCAACCGCCCTGCTCATGGGCGTCGGCTGGGTCGTGGTCATGAACGTGCTGCAGCCCCGGATCATGCAGGACGCGGTTGGGATCCACCCGATCGTGGTGCTCGCCTCGGTGCTGATCGGGTCGCGGATCGCCGGGATTCCTGGGGCGATTTTCGGAATCCCGATTGCGGCCGTGGCGTCGGCGTTCTTCCTCCACTTCCTCCAGCGCGCCTCGGGCGACCGGAGCGTGGCCGGACGCGCCGCCCGTCGCGTGGCCGCCCGCGAAGGCCGTCCGGTCCAGGTGCCCCGTGAACCCTCGCCCGGAAGCGCGACCGATATCGATGACGTGGGGCCGGCGAGCGTGTCCTCGTGAGCGACGGCGAGGCCCCCGGGGAGTCGTCCGCGACACGACGTCATCCGGAACAGATGGACATGACCCGTGAACGGGCGCGCACCGAGCGTCGCGATGTCGACAAGGAGCGTGGTGAACCGCTGGCTGGTGGATCGTCCCGGGGCGGCAGCCCGCGTGCACTCCGCGCCTACGCCAGGCCGCTGGCGGAGTGGAGCAGCCGGCCCCGGATTCTGGTGACCAACGATGACGGCGTCGAATCGCGGGGACTGCTCGCCCTCAAACAGGCGCTCGAACCGATGGGCGACGTGACCGTCGTTGCGCCCGACACCAACCAGAGCGCGGTGGGACACCAGAAGACCCTGATGCGCCCGCTGCGTGTCCGCGAGCGGACGCTTGGGGACGGCTCCCTGGCCTGGTCGGTGGATGGCTCGCCGACCGATGCGGTCAGCCTCGCGTTCCTGGGCTACTTCGGTCACGGCTTTGACCTGGTCGCCGCGGGGATCAACTACGGTGCCAACCTGGGGGACGACATCACCTACTCCGGGACGGTCAGCGCGGCGATGGAGGCCGTGATCAAC
>CAYRTS010000004.1:63391-73313 GCA_964427285.1 uncultured Anaerolineaceae bacterium | reverse complement strand
ACCCTCCGCGTCTTGATCGGGGCGAGGCAATCCTGCCGAATCCGCCCGGGGCCCGGTGCTCTCGGTCCGTGGAGGCGCATAACCTCACCCACGGAATGGTACGGAGAGACGCTGGCCGGTCAGTCGGTTCAGACACCCGGATCCACGCTCAAGTTCGGTCCGATTGGGGCCTGACTCGCCCGATTCCGGGCACCTCAGCCCTGTTCTCGCTTCTTATCAGTCTCCCGGCGCGGTTATGCGGACGTCGCGGCTGGTGACGTGGCCGGCCGATCCGTCCAGGCAGCGCGGCGGACCGCTCAGCGTCGGCGCTTCTTGCGGTCCGCGAGGACTTCGCGGGCAGCGTTCTGCGCGTTCTGACCGGTGATGCCGCCACCGGGATGCGCCCCGGCGCCCGCCAGATAGAGGCCGTGGAGCCCCAGCCGGTAGCGCGCGTGGCCAAGCAGCGGCCGCCACAGGAAGAACTGGTCCAGGCCGTGCTCGCCATGCATCGGGTGGCCACCAGTCAGGCCGTAATCGCGTTCCAGATCGAGCGGCGTGAGCACCTGCCGCGCGACCACGGAGGCTGCCAGACCGGGGGCATGCGCATCCAGGGTTCGCACGACCACGTCTCCAAACGCCTCGCGACGCGCGTCCCAGTCATCGCCACGCACCGCGTACGGCGCGTATTGCACGATGACACTCATGACCTGGGTCCCGGGCGCCGCGCCCTCGACGAGGGAGGGATCGACCAGCGACGGGATCGTCGCCTCCATGACCGGATCGTCCGATGGCCGACCGAACTTGCCAGCATCATGCGCGCGCTCCAACGCATCGATCCCTGGCGCGATGACGATCCGGCCACGGATCAGGCTGTCATCGCCGGCCGCTGCGGTGAACCGGGGCAACGCCGCGAGCACAAGGTTCACCTTGGCGACAGAACCGGGTGTCCGGATGTTGCCAGCCCGCCACAGCAGGCTTGGGCCGATCGCGACCGGATCGGCGAGCCGGGTGAGGACCTGTTTCGGGTCAATTCCGGCGACCACGGCGGCCGCGCTCAATTCCTCTCCACTCGCGAGCGCGACCCCCGTCACGCGACCATCGCGTGAGGCGATCGAGACAACATCCGCCTCGGTCCGGATTTCCACGCCGGCCGCCCGGGCTGCCGCTTCCAGCGCGGCGCTGAGGGCCCCTGGGCCCCCGCGGGCAAAGACCGTCTGACCCGCCGCCCCTCCGTCGTTGCCGGCCGAGTCGGCCAGCAGCACCGCCGTGGTTCCCGCGGACCACGGGCCCATGGCCGTGTACTGCACGCCACGCCAGGCGATCGCGGCCTGGACCGCGTCGGTCTCGAACCATTCCGCGACGAAGTCGGCGATCGCCATGGGCAGGACCCGCGTGATGGTGCGGCCATCGTGGCGGCCGAGTCCGCGGAAGACCCGCCCCAGCTGGAGCCCGCCGATCGCGTCGACGAGCCCAGGCGATTCGATATCCGGCGGTGTCCGCGCGGCGATCTCGGCGAGGAAGCCGCCGAGCGAGCGCACCAGCCGATCGAACCCGACGTATCGATCGGCGTCGGCCGTGGATTTCGCCCGCAGGCCCTCGGCCGTCCGGGCGGCGTCGGACCACAGGACCACCGCGCGCCCGTCGGATCCGGGCGCAAAGACCCGAACATCCGGCGCGATGAGGGACAGCCCGTGGCTCTTCAAACCCAGCTCGCGCACCACCGAGGGCCGCAGCCGACCGACCGTGTGCGCCAGCGTGGGAACCCGTGCACCGGGCGCCAGCTCCGTGGTTGCCGCCGCTCCGCCCACGGACGCGCGCCGTTCGAGCACGACCGTCCGCAGGCCGGCTCGTCCGAGGTAGGCGGCCGTCACCAGCCCGTTGTGGCCCGCGCCGATGACGATGGCGTCGTAGGTCTGCAGCGGGACGGTCATGCCGCGTTGCGACCGCGGGCGCGCAGCACCTCCAGCGCGGCGATGCGCCCATTGGCCCCCATGATCCCGCCTCCTGGATGCGTGGCCGAGCCACACAGCCACAGGTCGCGGATGGGCGTTCGGAAGCGCGCGTAGCCGGGAACCGGCCGATTGAAGAAGAGTTGCTCCAGGCTGAGCTCGCCCTGGAAGATGTTGCCTTCGGTGAGCCCGGTGGTGCGTTCGATATCGAGCGGTGTCTGCACGTTTCGGTAGAGGATGATGTCGCGGATGTTCGGGGCGAACTCGGCGATCCGATCGATCACGGCGTCACCAAACGCCTCGCGCTGGTCATCCCAGGTCCCGAGTTCCGGCGCCAGCTTGTACGGCGCGTACTGGACGAAGCAGCTGATCACATGCTTGCCGGGGGGCGCCATCGAAGGGTCGACGAGGGTCGGAATGATCATGTCGATGTACGGCTTTCGGCTGAACTGGCCATATTTCGCGTCGTCGTAGGCCGTTTCCATCTCGTCGATCGAAGGGCTGAAGCTGATCGCGCCGCGCAGGTGCTCGCCGGCACCGGGCAAACTCTTGAACTCGGGCAGGCGGTCGACGGCCAGGTTGACCTTGCCCGATGAGCCGCGGAACTTGAAGCGCCCCACCGCCTCCTCGAACGACGGCTCAAGCGTGCCGGATTCGAGCAGTCCGATGAACGTCCGGCGCGCGTCGAGCGAACTCAGGATCGATTGGGCCTTGATCTCCTCGCCCGATTCCAGCACGACGCCCACGGCTCGGCCGTCGCGGACGAGGACACGGGCGACCGGCGCCTCCGTCCTGATCTCCGCCCCGAGCGCCCGTGCCGCGCTGCCGATCGCATTGCTGACGCCACCGGTCCCGCCCTTGGGGATCCCCCAGGCCCGGAACGCGCCGTCGATCTCGCCCATGTAGTGGTGGAGGAGGACGTATGCGGTGCCCGGGCTCTTGACCCCCTGGTAGGTGCCGATGATCCCCGAGGCGCCCATCGTGGCCTTGAGCGGATCCGTCTCGAACCACTGGTCAAGGAAGTCGGACGCGCTCATGGTCATGAGCTGGACGAAGACCGCCTGTTGGCGCTGCGGGAGCTGCTGGAACCGGCGAGCGAGCCCAGCCAGCGGCAGCAGCGGTCGCGGGTCCAGGCTGGTCAGGTCCGGTGGCGTGATCGACAGGATCGGCTTGATGAAGCGGGCCATCTCGACCATGAGCTGGCCGTACTCCTCATAGGCCTCGGCGTCCACGGCGGACCAGCGGCGCAGCTCGCGGATCGTCCGGCCGTGATCGTTGACTCGCCACAGGTAGTCGCCGCCACCCGCCTTGGGCCCGCGACCCGGCTGCAGCGGGGTAAAGGTGCCGTCCAGCGGCAGGATGTCCAGCCCATGCTTTGGCAGATCGAGGTCGCGGATGATCTCGGGACGCAGGAGTGACACGACGTAGCTGAAGACCGAGAAACGGAACCCCGGGAACAGCTCTTCCGTGACCGCGGCACCGCCAAGGACGTGGCGCTTCTCCAGGACCAGGGTTCTGAGGCCGGCCCGCGCGAGATAGGCCGCGCTGACCAGGCCGTTGTGGCCGCCACCGATGATGATCGCGTCATAGGACGGGGCCACTTGAGCCTCCTCGGCCGCCCTGGGTCTTCGTGGGGCGGCTATCCAGCCTGCATGTGTCGGACGCAGTCTAGCCGAGCGCCAGCTACCGGGCCGGTCGGTTGCCCGTGTGTGCTACGGTGTGTGCATTCAATTCACACGGAGTCGCGCCATGGGCCTCGTCCGCACCAACATCACCCTGCCGGAGGAAACACTGGCCCTCGTCGATGCCGTCGCGGGGCCGCGCGGTCGCAGTCGCTACATCGCGGATGTCGTGTTCCGTCAGGTCCGTCGGGATAACGCCCGGATGGTCTTCGAGAAATACGCTGGCGCGTTCAAGAATTCCACGACATGGGGAACCACGGACGAAGAGGTCCTTGAGAACCTCCGTCAGCTCCGCGACTCCAGCGAGCGGGACCGGATGCTGTGGGCACCTCATGAGACGGAGGAATTGGATGCGCTACCTGCTGGATACGACCGTCCTGATCGACCACAACCGCGGCGAGCCAAGCGCACTCGCAGTCGTACGGCAGCTGTTCAGCGAGCCGAATGACCTTCTCATCTGTGATGCCATCGTGGCGGAAGCCTTGTCGAGAGGACCGGACGAGGAGGTTGCGGCGCTCAGGTCGATGATCGAAGCCCTCGAATATGTGTCGACGCACCCGGATGCGGCGGAGTGGGCCGGCGCATCGCGCCGACGCCTCGGACGCAGCGGCCCAAGACACCTTGGCGACGCGATCATCGCTGGTGTCGCCTGGTTCAGTGATGCGATCGTGGTGACACGAAACCCGCGCGATTTCGAGGTCCAGGGCGTCCGGGTTCTCGGTTACGGGTGACTCCGATGTCATCGAACGGTGACATTTCGGCGTACTGGTTGCGGACGAGGCGCTGTAGGCGAGTATGATAGCGATGCATACTCTCTCCAGGAGACCACCCCGATGACGGTTCGAACCACGATCACGCTGCCGGACGCCCTGCTGGACGAAATCGATCGCGTCGTCGGCGCGCGTGGCAGAAGCGGTTTCCTGGTACGAGCGGCCAGGAACGAACTGAAGCGCGAGCAGCTCGCACAGGCGCTGGATGCGGCTCGGGGAGCGCTCGTCGGGACGGCCGGGTGGCGCTCGGGCGACGAGATCATCGCGTTCGTCGATCGCCTGCGATCCGACGACCGCGACCCGTGGGAGCCGCCCGTCCGGGACGGGCAGCCATGAGCTATCTGCTTGATACGACGCTGTTGCTGGACTTCGCCCATGGTCGGGACAGCGCGATCGACCTCGTCGAGCGCCTGTTCAGCGAGTCGGCGCTGCTGTACACCTGTGACGTCGTGACCTGTGAGGCATTGTCGGGTGGCGACGAGCGTGAGCGTCGGGTCATCGGTGGTGTCCTCGATGCGCTCGAGTTCGTGGCCATGGCGCCCGCAGGGGCGCGATGGGCGGCCGAGGCCCGTCGTGCCGGCCGCGCGGCGCCCGGCGCCCGCAGCCTGGCGGATGCGCTGATCGCGGCCACCGCGTGGAGTCTCGGTGCGACCATCGTGACCCGGAACCCGCGGGACTTCGAGCGGCAGGGCGTCCCGGTCCTGCAGTACGCCTGAGTCGGACGCGGTTTGAGATTCTGGTAGAACATCGATGGTTTACACTCGGCGACACGAGGAAGGAGGGCCAGCGGTCGACTGGTCGGAGTGGCCGGAGCCGTTCGATCGCGGCGGGCTGCTGTTCCACGGCGATAACAAGGAGGTCCTGGCGCACCTGCTCGCGACGGGCTTCCGGGGCAAGGTCGATGTCGTGTACATCGATCCACCGTTCGACTCCGGGGCGGACTACGTGCGCAAGGTCCAGCTCCGCGGCGCGTCAGGCTCGGCGCGCATCGACGGCGAGATCTACACGCTCGGCGAGCAGATCCAGTACACCGACATCTGGGCGAACGACACCTACCTCCAGTTCATGTACGAGCGGCTGCTGCTCATCAAGGAGCTGATGAGCGTCGATTCAAAGGTGGTGCTCCATTCCGACTATCACCGAACCCACCAGCTTCGAATGCTGATGGACGAGGTTTTCGGCGCCGAGACGTTTGCCAACGAGCTGATTTGGCATTACCCCTACGACGGCGAGGTCTTTGATGTCGACCTCATCGATGTCCCGGAGCGTCGCGCCGACCTTGTGGACGGCGCCTACGAGCTCGATGCGCGCGCTGACGCCCGACCGGCCGCGGTCCGGATCACGGACATGCTGGGCGAGGAGATCCTGGTCGTGGAAGCGCGATGACCGCGGCCGTCCCGGACCCGCGTCTCCTGGACCTCGCCGCGAAGCTGTTCTGGTGGAAGTCGCCGGACGAGGCACTCGCGGATCGACGCCGTTTCCTCGCCCAGGCGATGACGTACGGGAGCTGGGGCGACATGCAGATCGTGGTGTCGACCTACGGCGAGGATGCCCTGCGGGCCATTCTCGCCGACGCGCCGCCCGGTGTCTTCGACCGGCGCTCGTGGTCGTACTGGCATGCCCGACTCGGGATCGATCCGGTCCCGCCGAGGCCAGGGCGACGGCTGTGACAGCTTCGCCGGACCGCTCATACCCCGGTCTCGCCCGATTCCAGCCGCGTCTGGATGTCCTGCCTCCGGCGCAGCGAGCCCTGTGGCCACGCCTGGCGGCGCTGCCGGAGGATGCGGTGCTCTACGGCGGGACGGCACTGGCCCTTCGGCTCGGCCATCGGAGCTCGGTGGACTTCGACCTGTTCTTGCCGCGAACCTTCGAGCCGGGCGAGATGCGCCGCGAGATCGCCTTGATCGGCAAGCTGGAGGTGACCCAGAGCGCCCCGAACACGCTCGGCATTCGCGTCGATGGCGTGTGGCTGAGCCTGTACGGGGTCGATCTCGCCGCGGTCGCGCCTCCTGAAGTGGCCGCAGATATCGGGTTGCCCGTCGCATCGGCGCGAGATGTGGGCGCCACCAAGATGCAGACGATCGTGGATCGGGCGGAGGCGAAGGACTATCTCGATATCGCCGCATTGCTGGCGGCGGGCCTGGAGCTGTCCGATCTGCTGGGCTCGGCACAGGTCGTGTTCGGGTCCCCGTTTTCGCCGATGCTGGCGCTGAAAGCGTTGACCTCGTTCGACGATGGCGACCTGCCGAGCCTTCCGGCCGAGACCCGGCGGCGGCTCGTGGCAGCGGCGGCGGCGGTCGACCGGATCCCCGTCGTCGGCGCGTACCGCTCCAGCGTGTCGCCGTTGGCTGACGGCGAGGACCGGCCATGACCACGCAGCGCGTCGTCCGGGAGCGGATCGATCCGCGGTTGACAGCCTCGCTGTTTGCGAACTACCGCTCGGCGATCGATGCGCTGCTGGAGCTGGTGGACAACGCCGTGGATTCGCGCGTGTCCGGTCGTGCGCTTCGGGTGGATCTCGTCGTGCGGCCGGATTCGATCGTCCTGACGGTCATCGGCGGGACCGGCATGGGTCCAGCCGAGCTGGAGCGCGACTACCTGCGCTGGGGCGCCTCGCGCAAGCGGGCGGGCGACCGGATCGGGCGGTACGGGCAGGGCGGCAAGGCGGCGATCGGACACCTCGGGAATCGATTCGTGGTGACAGCGTCACGGGCCGGCGACGAGCGGGCCATCACCTTCGAGGACCCGGCCTATCGCGATCGTGCAAAGCTGCGGGTCTACGAACTTCACGACCGGCTGAAACCGGTCGCGGCCGATCTCGGGTACGTGCGGATCGAGGTCGGCGAGGTGGACCGCAAGGTGGACCTGCGGCGTCTGCCGGGGCGGCTCGCCGAGGTTTATCGGCCGCTGCTGGAGGCCGAGACACTGCTGCTGACGGTGAACCGGGCGCCAGTGGTCGCGGCTCCCTGGGCGCTGGCTGAACGGCACGACGCCGCCGTGCGTGCCGGCGGACGGATCGTTCGCGGCTGGTACGGCCTGCTGCCCGACCCGGCACCGCCGTCCGTCGAGCCGGGGGTCCGGATCTATCACCTGGGCCGGTTGATCGGTTCGCCGGAGTGGTTCGGCCATCCGGGGCCGGCGCTCCACCCCGGGATGAACCGGCTGGTCGGTGAGGTTGAACTGCCGCACGTGCCGGTGACGATGAACAAGTCGGACGTGGATCGCGACAGCCCGGAATGGGTCGCCGTTGAGACGCGCCTGCACGCCTTGCTCGTCCCGGTCGTCCGACGGCTGGCACGGGAGGGTGGCCTGGAGGTCGAGCCCGGGGCGTTGCGGACGGCGGACCAGGTGCGGCGGATTCTGGCTCGGGCGCTGCGGCTGCTGGAGTCGGGCAAGCTGTTCGAGAGCGAGGCGGGCACGGGCGCGGGCGAGGGGCCCGGAGGGCAACTGACCCTCGAAGCCGCTCAGCCGGCGGACAAGCCGGGCGCCGGCGAACCAGCCAGCGAGACCGAGACCGAGACCGACGAGGCTGAGCCGGCCGACGAGGCCGAGACAGACGCGGAGACGCCCGAGGACGAGCCAAAGCCACCGCCCCGAGCACCGCGCCGAACCGGCACCGGGAGTGGCAGGGGCGTGGGCGAAGTCGTCGTGCGGGCGCTCGATCCGCGGCTGCGCAGCGCACTGGTCGTGGAGGACGGCATCCGCCGGATCGTCATCAATTCGCGCTACCCGCTGTACGAGGTTCGGCGCGGCGATCTCTGGTACCAGCTCGAAACGGCGCTGCGCGAAGTGTGTGTCACGATCCCCGAAGCGACCGTGCCCGAGTTCGAGCGCAAGGTCAATGAGCTGATGCTCGTGTCGCTGTCGCTGACTCGTCGCCCGAAGGGCCGCCGTTCGCGGCCGGCCGTCCGCCAGTCGAAGGGCGCCTGGGCCCGATAGCCGGCGGCCCGGCCCGGTAGCGGCTGCCGGACCCGTCTCTATTGCCGGCCTGTCGCGCCAGATTCCAACCAGGTTGGTGTACCGGACACGAACCCGTCGATCCTTCCAGCCCGGCTGCCCATACCGACCGGAACCCAGCGCATTTGGTTGAATCCCCCAGTGCGGCTGGAAGTACGGACGCCATCCGGGTGTTGACGGTCGCGTAGACCAACCAGGCTGGAATCGTGCAAATCCCGCGGCGGCGACCGGGTCGAGTTGCCGCCACGCCCGCTCAGGCTGAAATCGGCCTGCACGGTGCGTCGCCGCAGGCGAATCCTCCATACTGGCGGCCCCACAGCAGGAGACGATCGAGCCCGTGAGCGTCGGTACCGCATTCCATCCGCGCACAGCTCTCCTCAATCGCAAGATGCAGTGGCGGGAGTGGTCGGGCTACTTCGCATCGAGCGTCTATGCCGATTTCCACGACATCGAATACAACGCGATCCGCGAGGCGGCGGCGCTGATCGACGTTTCGCCGCTCTACAAGTACCTGGTGTCTGGCCCTGACGCCACGCGCCTGGTCGACCGGGTCATCACCCGGGACGCGACGAAGATGGCGGTCGGCGCCGTCTACTACACCCCGTGGTGCGACGAGAACGGCAAGGTCGTCGACGACGGCACGGTCCATCGCCTGGATGAGCGGCTCTACCGCTGGACCGCGGCCGATCCGCAGCTCCGCTGGCTCCGCCAGAACAGCGCCCGCCTGGACGTGACGATCACCGAGGAGACCGAGGCGACGGCCGTCGTCGCCCTCCAGGGTCCGCTATCGCGCGACGTCCTGGAGGCGGCGACAAACCAGTCCTTTGCCGACCTGCGCTATTTCCGGCGGCGCGCATCGAAGGTCGGCAAGGTGGCGATCGACGTCTCGCGGACCGGCTATACGGGCGACCTGGGGTACGAGCTGTGGATCCCGGCCAAGAGCGCTGTCGCGGTCTGGGATGCCCTGATCAAGGCCGGCGGGGCGTTCGGGATCAGGCCGGCGGGCATGATTGCGCTCGACGTGGTTCGACTCGAGGCCGGGCTGATCCTGCTCGAAGTCGACTACACGTCCACGCGGCACGCGATGAACCCGGAGCAGCAGTACTCGCCGTTCGAGATCGGGCTGGGACGGCTGGTCAGCTTCGACAAGGGCGACTTCGTTGGACGGCTGGCACTCGAGCGCGAGAAGCGGGCAGGTGGCCCGGCGCGACGTCTCGTCGGCCTGCTGCTGGATTGGCACGACATCGAAGGCCTGTACGACGCCCAGGGGCTGCCGCCGGCGATCAGCCCGAGCGTCGATCGCTCGCCGGTGCCGGTCTTCGCCGGCGCCCGCCAGGTGGGGCGCGTCACAAGCCGGGGCTGGAGCCCGATCCTCAAGCAGGCGATCGCGCTGGCGTCGGTCGGCCCGGCGTTCGAGGGGATGGGTACCAAACTCGCGGTCGAATGGACCGTGGAAGGCCGCCGCGGCCGTGTCGCGGCCACCGTCGTGGATCTGCCCTTCCTGGACCTCCCCCGCAAACGGGCCTGATCAGGGCAGGATCTCGAACGCCGCGACGTGACGCGGCCGGATGATGCTGAAGTCGCG
>CAYRTS010000004.1:0-63291 GCA_964427285.1 uncultured Anaerolineaceae bacterium | reverse complement strand
GTCGTCGTGATTCGCTTCATGATGGTGATGGTACTGCATGCAGCACCATCAGACAAGCAAATTCTCGACCAGGATCACTTCGAGGCGGCGGGGGCCGTGGACGCCCTCCACGCGTTCAAGTTCGATGTCGCTGGTCGCCGATGGGCCGCTGATCCAGGTCTGGGGGCTGGTCGGCGACAGGCGCGCCAGCGCTTCCGGCACGGTGCC
This sequence comes from uncultured Anaerolineaceae bacterium, assembly GCA_964427285.1. Classification (GTDB taxonomy): domain Bacteria; phylum Chloroflexota; class Limnocylindria; order Limnocylindrales; family CSP1-4; genus SPCO01. The sequence goes on along the minus strand of CAYRTS010000004.1, from coordinate 63,084 downwards.
GACGACCTGTGAGGTCATGACCACGCAGACGTGCAGATCGGGCAGCAGGCTGAGGACGCGCCGTCCCTGGCCTGGCCCGCCATCGAGGACGATCGTCCCGGTCTCCGCGATGGCCACCGCGCAGGTCGTGATCACGCCATCGAGCCGGTCGAGGTCGCCGAAGGAGATGGGTGGTTCGTCGCCGACCAGCTCGACGTGTGGGGCCGCGGCCAGCCAAGCAACTGGGAGCCCGCTGGGCAAGGCCAGCCGCGTCACCCCGTGCGTCGCCAGCACGGAGGCGACGGTGGCGGGCAGGCCCGCCGCCGTCGCTCGATGCACCGTCGCGCGGTAGTGGCTGACCCGCTCAACGAACAGGTCAGCGATGTCAGTTCCCGTCGGCAGGGCTCGCTCATAGTCTCTCGGGATGGCGACCGTCGGCGGCCGGTCCAGGAGCGCCGCACGAATCCGTTCAAATACGACGGCCCTTGCGTCGGGGGTTCGCCCGCCTTCGGCGGCCATCAGTCGGCGTCCCTACCGCCGCCGGTCCGACGCCACCAGGCCCGGAATGATTCGCGTGCAGGCGCCTTGAGGTCGCGAGCCCGGAACCAGCCAGCGACGGGGCCAGGTCCCCGAATCCGACCCAGCCCGCCACGCCGACCGAGGACCCGACCGGCGAGGCCCGCGGCCCGCTCGGCGAAGCCGAGCCGCCCCGGCGATCGCAGCGTCCAGGCGGCCGCGCCCATCGCCATGGCCTCCGCTGTGGGCAGCCGGTGGGTCGCCTCGGACTGGCGGACCACCTGCCCGCGCAGATGGACCAGGACTTCAGGGATATCGATCCGGACGGGGCAGACATCGAAGCAGGCGCCGCACAGCGATGAGGCGAACGGCAGCGACGCCGTCTGCTTGTCGACCGGGTGCTTCGCGATCCCGCGGAGCTGGGGCGTCAGGATCGCCCCGATCGGTCCCGGATAGACCGAGCCGTATGCCTGTCCGCCTGTCCGCTCGTAAACGGGACAGACGTTGAGACACGCTGAGCAGCGGATGCAGCGGAGGGCCTGCCGACCGACGGTATCCGACAGCACGTCCGTCCGGCCGTTGTCCAGCAGGATCAGGTGAAACGACTGGGGTCCATCGCCGGGGGTTACACCCGTCCACATCGAGGTATACGGGTTCATTCGCTCCGCGGTCGCCGAGCGCGGCAGCAGCTGGAGGAAGACCTCGAGGTCGCGCCAGGTCGGGACGAGCTTCTCGATCCCCATCACCGTGATCAGGACCTGCGGCAGGGTCAGGCACATCCGCCCGTTGCCCTCCGATTCGACGACGACGACCGTGCCGGTCTCGGCGACCGCAAAGTTGGCCCCGGAGACCGCCACCCGAGCCCGCAGAAACTTCTCGCGCAGATGAAGCCGCGCCGCCTCGGCAAGTGCCGCGGGGTCGTTGGTGAGCCCTTCGGGGGCGGGCCGGCCGGCGAGTGCCATCTCGTCGAGGAAGATGTCCCGGATCTCGGTCCGGTTGCGGTGGATCGCCGGGACGAGGATGTGTGACGGGAGGTCGTGACCGAGCTGCACGATCATCTCGGCGAGATCGGTCTCCCAGACGTCGATCCCCTCCTGGCGGAGCGCCTCGTTGAGTTCGATCTCCTGGGTCGCCATCGACTTGACCTTGACGACCTCCGTGGCTCCGCTGACGCGAACGATCGCTGCCACGATCGAGTTCGCCTCGGCGGCGTCGCGCGCCCAATGGACGACGCCGCCAGCCGCCTGCACCGCACGTTCGAGCTGGTCGAGCAGCGCGGGCAGGTCGCGGAGCACCTCGTCCTTGATCGCCGCCCCGGCCAGGCGCAGGGCTTCCCAGTCGGCACGCTCGGCTACGACCGCCGCTCGCTTTGTCCGGATCGTGGCGGTCGCGCGGCCCAGGTTCGCCCGGAGTTGCTCGTTGGCCAGGGCGGTTCGTGCGGCCTCAGGAAACGGCGGGGTCCCCGCAAAGGTCGGCTCGGGCCGGGCACGACGTGGGACCCGCACGGGTTCGATCACGCGTCAGTCCCGGTCGTGGCCAGGATCTCGGCGAGGTGCATCACCCGCACCGCTGATCCTCGCCGCGACAGCAGCCCGCCGATGTGCATCAGACACGAGGTGTCGCCGGCGGTGAGGACCTCCGCGCCGGAGTGCAAGACGTCGTCGACCTTGTCGAGCCCCATCGCGACCGAGGTGTCGGCATTCTTGATCGCGAACGTCCCGCCGAACCCGCAGCAGGCCTCCGATCGAGGCAGATCGAGCAGGGTCAATCCGTCGACCGCGGCGAGCAGCCGGGCCGGCCGATCCCCGACGCCAAGCAGCCGTGTCGAGTGGCAGGTGGGGTGGAACGCCACCGTATGGGGGAACCGGGCGCCGACATCGGTGACGCCCAGCACGTCGACGAGGAATTCGCTCAGCTCCAGGACCCGGGGCGCGACGGCGGCGACTCGCACCGACAAACCGGCGCCGTCCTGTCCGCGTTCGGCCGCCAACTCCGCGACCAACGGGTGGTGGCGCCGAACCATCGAGGCGCACGACCCCGAGGGCGTGACGATGACGTCGTACCCCGCGAACGCATCGACGAAGCGCTCGACGAGCGGTATACAGGCGTCCTGATAGCCCGAGTTGTAGTGCATCTGCCCGCAGCACGTCTGCTCCGAGGGGAACTCGACCTCGTGGCCCAGTCGCCGAAGGAGACGAACGATGGCCCGTCCGACCTCGGGGAACAGCACATCGTTGTAGCAGCTGATGAACAGGGCGATGCGCATCGCGTTCAGCCGCCGCGCCGCCAAGCGAGGATCATCGCAAGGTCCGCCGCGCAAACGCCTCGAGGTGGTCGAGCGCCTCGGGCAAGTTGGTCCGACCGAAACCGAGTCGGAAGTAATTGCCCGAGTGGCCGAACTGGGAGGCCGGGAGCAGGAGGACGCCTTCGGCCTCCACGAGCTCGGCCGCCCAGTCATCGATGCGGACGCCGGGCACCCTCAGACGCGGGTAGCCGATCGAACCCGCGCGCGGGCGAACCCAGCTGAACCGGTCCGGCCAGTCCTCGAAAAAGCCGTCGAGACGGTCCATGTTGGCGGCGACGATGGCCCGGGAGCGCGCCAGGACGCGATCGCGGGCGCGGAGGGCGATGATCGCCAGGATCTCCGACGGCGCCGATGAGCAGATCGTGGTGTAGTCCTTGAACGCGGCGATCCGGCCCAGCAGCTCGCGGTCGTGGGTGGCGAGCCAGCCGATCCGTAGCCCGGCCAGCGCGAATGACTTGGACATGACGCCCAGCGAGATGCCACGCGGCAGGGCGTCGGCGCCGGCCGGCAGTTGATCGCCCTCGTCGAACTCGAGACCGCGGTAGACCTCGTCGACCAGGAGATGCGCGCCGGCCTCCGCCGCGATCGTGACCAGGCCATCGAAGGTCGAGCGGTCGGCCAGCATGCCGGTCGGGTTGTGCGGCAGGTTGACCACGATGAGCCGCGTCGTGGGCGTGACCTGGCGGCGAAGCCGGTCCAAATCAAGCGCCCAGCCACTCGTTTCCTGGAGTTCGTGGAGGGTGACCTCCGCGCCGGCCGCGCGGGCGACCTCGTACAGGCTCTGGTACCCAGGCCACGTGACGATGGCATGGTCGCCGGCTCCAAGCAGCACGTTCATCAGACAGAACAGGGCCTCTTCCGCCCCGGCAAAGATGAGCACCTCGTCGGCATCGATCCCGTCATAGAGAGACGCAATCTCGGCGCGGAGGAGCGGGTGACCGGTCGACTCGCTGTAGCCCAGCTTCAGGTGATCCCAGAGCGCGCGGGTTGGGTCGTCGGCGAGCGCGAGGAGGTCGGCCATCGGGTAGCCCTCGACGTCCGATGCGCATAACAGGTAGCGGGCGCTGAATTCCCAGCGTGCGAAGAAGCGCTCCAGGGCGAAGTCAGCGATACGCACCGCGCCATGATGGGGCACCATCAGCGACGATGGGTACGGTCATCTCCGAGCCCTTGGTGAAGCGGGTCACACGCCCAGTCGAACGAATGACGGGTCGACTCCGAAGACCTCGCGGACGCGGTCGCCACTGAGTACATCTGACGGCGCGCCGTCGGCCGCGATCTGGCCGCCGTCGAGCAGGATCAACCGCGGGAAGAAGTGGCTGGCCAGGGCGAGGTCGTGGAGAACGGCGATCACCGTCGTCCCGTCACGCTCGTTCAGATCGACCAGGAGTTCCATCGCCCCGACCTGGTGGCGCAGGTCCAGGTGGACCGTCGGCTCGTCCAGGATCAGGACCGGCGCGGCCTGTGCGACGGCCATGGCGATCAGCACGAGCTGGCGCTCCCCGAGCGACAGCTCGCGGGCGTCGCGACCCAGGAGGTGACCAACGCCGACACGCTCGATGGCCGCCGCGACGGCGGCTCGATCGGCTGGACGAGGGCCCCGAAATGGGTCTTCGTGCGGGAGGCGACCAAGCGCGATCACCTCTTCCACCCGCATCGCAAACGGCAGTCCCGCGGCACCCGGCACGACGGCGATGCGCCGGGCGACCTCGAGCCGATCGAGCCCGCCGACGAGGTCTCCGGCCAACCGTGCGGACCCGCGTGTGGTCGACAGCAGCCCGGTCACCACGGCCAGCAACGTGGACTTGCCGGCGCCATTCGGCCCGATCAGGGCGACCCGCTCACCACGTTCGATCGCCAGGCTCACGTCGCGCAAGGCAACGCGGTCGCGATAGGCGGCGGTCACCCGGTCAAGTGTGACGATGGGCCCGCTCAAAGTTCGTAGCCGGTCCGAGCCCGGCGCAGGATCAGCAGGAAGAACGGGGCGCCGAGGACGGCGGTCACGACACCGACCGGGATCTCGCCGAGCAATCGCGCCGCGAGGTCAGCGTAGGCCAGCAGGGCGGCGCCCCCGATCGCCGAGATCGGGAGGACGGCGCGAGCGGACGGGCCGACGATCAGCCGCACGACGTGCGGGACGACGAGCCCAACGAACCCGATGAGCCCGCTGATCGCGACCGCGGCGGCCGTGACAAGCGACGCCAGGCCGAGCAGGATCGCGCGTTCCCGCCGGACGTTGATCCCGAGGTGCATCGCGGTCTGCTCGCCCAGGAGGAGGCCGTTGAGCGAACGGGCCCGCAACAGGATCCCGACGCAACCGATCGCGACGATCGGGACCGCACCGGCGAGCCGCGCCCACGTCGCGGCGTCGAAGCTGCCGAGGAGGTAGATGAAGATCTGGCGGAGCGCCGCCCCGGACAGGTACATGGCCATGGCCAGTCCCGCCGCCAGCAGCGAACCAACCGCGTACCCGGTCAGCAGCAGACTCGTGAGTGGCGCGAGTCCTGTGACACGAGACAGGCGATAAACCGTGTAGATCGAGGCCAGGGCCCCCACGAAGGCGAGCCCGTGGAGCAGCCCAAATTCGAGCACGACGAACCGGACCGGGATGATCACCGCGATGGCCGCCCCGAGCGCGGCGCCGGACGCGGTACCCAGGACATACGGGTCGGCGAGCGGGTTTCTGAGCAGGCCCTGGTAGGTGGCGCCGGCGACGGCCAACGCGCACCCGACCAGCATCGACGTGAGCACCCTCGGCAGGCGCAACTCCATCACGATTGTCTCGGCTGCATCTGACCAGGTCCGGGCAAGGTCAAGGCCCAGCAGCCGGTGCGCCAGGATCGCGACGGTGTCGCCGGGCGCGACCGCGACCGATCCAAAACCGACACCCGCGACGAGGGCGACCGCCAGTGCGATGAATCCGAGCCCGATCAGGGCGGACGGCCGGTCACCGAGACCACGAGACGGGCCGACACGGACTCCAGATCTCGGCAGGGCTTCGCCGCGGGATGCCATCGTCGTGTTCAGGGCACCGCGGGGATCGGGGCCGCGGGCGGCAGCACGAGGTCCGGATGGATCGCCAGCGCCAGCTCGCGCAGGCCCTGGACGAGACGCGGCCCGGGGCGGGTCACGATCAGGTCGTTGACGGCTCGGATCGCCCCGGACTTGACCGCGCTCATCACGTTCCAGCCGGCTCGCGCGGCGACCTGTTCGGCCGTGACGCCATACGCGGCGTCGCCGAGCAGGATCAGCTCGGGGTCGGCAGCGATCAGCTTCTCGATCGAGATCGCGAAGTCCGTCGTGCTGCCGGTCGTGATCGGATCGCCGCCGGCGAGTTCGACCATCTCCTCGATGAACGAGCCGTCCGCAGCCGTGTAGATCGCCGCGGTGGCATCGAGCTCGTAGAAGGTTCGCGGTCGGGTCAACGTGGATGTCGCCGTCGCAACATCGTCGAACCCGGCCTGCATCGTCGTGGTCATCGCCAGGGAGGCTTCGCTGAGCCCGACGGCCGCCCCGATCAACTCGATATCGTCGAGGACGGCGGCCAGGTCCGGAGCGTATACGACGAGAACCGGGATGCCCAATGATCGAAGCCGGGCGATGGCCTCGGGCGGGTTGAAGAAATTGCCGCCGGCGATGACCAGGTCCGCCTCGAGGCCGACGATCGCTTCGATGTCGACGGCCGTGTAACTGGCGACATCCGGGAGCGCAACGGCCTCGGGCGGATAGTCATCGAAGTCCGTGGTGGCCACGACCCGTGACCCCGCGCCGAGTGCGAACAGGATCTCGGTCGTCGCAGGGGTGAGCGAGACGATTCGCTGCGGTTCCGAGACGATCTCAACGGTGACGCCCTCATCGTCGGTCAGGGTGATCGGGAAGGCCGGGGTCGGCGTCGGCTCGGTGGTTGGCGAAGGGATCGGCGCGAGCGTGGGCGTCAGGGTCGGCGCGCTGGTCGGGGTGGCTGCGACTGTCGTGCCCGCCGGTGGAATCGAGGCACCGACACCGGCGCACGCGACCAGCACGAGCGTGACGACGACAAGCAGGGTTGTGGGTCGAACGCGGGACAAGGGCCCTCTCCTGTAACCGTGTGGAGCGAGACGGGCGAACGAATCGCAAACCCCTCGCATCGATGGCGTCGAACGAGGGGTGTCAGCCGGAGGGTCGCACGGTCCTGCCTACCTTTCTCTCGAAGGTTCGAGCATGCACCGTGCGGTCGGCGACCGGACTCGCGCCCTCGAAAGGGCGCTCACCGTAGCGGGACTGTGCCGGGATTACACCGGCTTCGCGACCACGCGGCGTGACAGAAGTTTGTCGTGCGCGAGCGTAGCACAGGGCGGCCCGCGCCCCGCCGACCGTGCCTGGTAATCCCGGATGAAGGCGCTGATAAGCCGCAGGTGAGCGTCGCCTGCGAAGATCGCCACCTCGCCTCCTCCCGCCACAGCCAGTCCCGCCGGAGGAGTGAAACCGTGTTGGAGCCACGATGGCTGCGTTGGATTGGACCGGGGGTGATCGCCGTCCTGGCGGTCGGGTCGGTCGCAAGCACGACACTGGGCGCCGGGCCGCACGCATGGGTGTCGCGCGCATGTGGAACCGAAGCGAGCGGCCCGGCCGCGGCCGCGCGGGCCCCGGGGCCGGCCGGCCTCGACGACCTGCGCCAGGAGGCCTGGTTCCGGCTGGACGCCCGCCTCGACCGAACCGGTGCCCTGGAGGGCCAGCGTCTCGCCCTGGGCGTGGATGGCAACGGATCGAGTGGGGTGATGGACCTGCCACCCGAGTCATTCGCCGCTGGCCCATTCGGCCGGATCGTCCTCGTCGGCGCCGATGACGGGGTGGTGTCGCAGCTCGAAGCCGTGGACGTCGCGCATGAGTGCTCGTGGGCGGTGGCCGAGGAGACTGACGTCGTGCGCCGAGCGACGATCGATTCGGCGCGTGCGACGATCTATGAACTGCGGGTCAACCGAGCGACCCGCGCAGATCTCGGGATCTGGGCGAGGCCACTTGACGGGTCTTCGCCGGCCGTCCTCGTCCTCGACCCGATGGACCCGGACGATCGCTTCGGCCGGACCTGGACGACCGAGTTTGCGTGGGACGTGTCCGGTCGGATCCTGGCCGTGCAATCGTGCGGCGAGGCCGCGTGCCGGACGCGAGTGATCGATCCGGCCGACGGGCTGGTGCTCGTTCTGGCCGAGCCCGATCTGGGCGCGATGATCGGCCTCGATGGCGACCTGCTCGTGACCTACGCCGCCTGCCCCGGTTTCCCCTGCCCCATTCTCGCGGTGGACCTCCGGACCGGCACTAGACGGATCCTCGCGGATGCCGGGGCATCCGCCGTGGTCATCCCGACCGCGGCTGGACCGCGGGTCGTCCACGAAGTCCTGACCAGTGCGGGCGTCGTGCTGCGCGCGATCGCGCTGGACGGGTCGTCGGCCAGCGACCTCGGCCAGATGCCAGACGGCGCCCGCCTGGTTGCCACGCCGCACACCGCCGGTGCCTCGACGCGGGTGCCGCCCGGCTGGGTCGCGCTCGGTCCCGAAGGGCGTCTGCCGGCAGGCGGACCCAACGCCCAGACCAGGCTCCGCCATGTTCCTGACGGCATCACCGTCCGACTCGACGAGGTCGCGCGATGAACAGCTGGAACTGGCACTCCCTGAAGACTCCGATGCGCGGTGTCCGCACCCTGGCGGGTACCGTCGCCGTGGTCTTCGCCCTGCTCGCCACGGCGGCCGGCGCCGCCGCCCATGGCCCGGACCCGATCCTGTCGGGCGGGCGGTTCAACCAGGGCCAGGCGCTGCCGTTCAGTTGGCGATCCGGCTCCGTGCCGCCGCTTGCCTACCAGGTGCCGATCGTCGCCGCCGCCGCCGACGTGACGATCACTCGAAGCTCACAGGCGGCCACGTTCTCGTACGCGGCCGGAGCACCCAACCTGATCGGATACGGGACTCTGGCCACCTGCGGCGTGCAGGGCCTTGCCTGCTTCACCCGCAATGCCCCGACGGGCTACTCGATCTGGATGCGCGAGCAGGGCCACCGGTTCGACTGGGGCTCGCTCCGCTGGTGCCAGGCGTATGCGACGTGGCCCGATGGTTGCTACGACGTCGAGAACGTCATCCTCGATGAGTTCGGCCACGTTGAGATCCTCAACCATCATGCCAACCTTGCTGGCAACGCCGACTACACCGATGCCGTCGTCCAGGAGCTTTCGCGGACCAAGCCGAATGCCGGCTGGAACGCCCATGCATTCGGCCGATGCGACGTGGCCAGCCTGCAACTGCAGTACGACATGCAGGGCTGGGGCGCGAAGTACTCCACCTGCCTGTCCCTGTCGACCACCCTGGCGCTCGCCGCCAGCCCGACCGCCATTGCCAGGGGCGGGACGACGACCTTGACGGCAACCCTCAAGGTCGCCGAGGTCGCCAGCTATGTCCGTCTGGCCCTCAATCCGGTGGCATTGCGGACGGTGACGCTCCAACGGCGCCCGGCCGGGACGACGGCGTGGACGACGGTCGGCACGATGGCAAACGGCGCCACTTCGGGGACGTACACCACGTCGCTCAGCCTCCAGGCGCGGACAGAGTTCCGGGCAGTCTTCGCCCGACCGCCGGATGAGGGCCTCCTCGCTTCAACGTCGGCGACGGTCGTGGTGGCCGTCAGCCCGTAACGGCAGCATCAGGCGCGGGATCCCGACGGATCCCGCGCCACCCGTATGGAAGGAACTCACCGTGAAGGTCAATCGATGCTCTCGACGGCTCGGGGTCGCGGTCCTATCGCTGAGCTTGGTCGCCGGCGGGTGCAGTCGAGCAGGCGGAAGTCCCGCCGCGAGCGACGCGACCGCCGCGACCGCCGCGCCCGCATCGACAGACAGCGCGCAGCCCACGGCGACGGCCGAGCCCTCGGCGATCGAGACCCGCTCTGGCGCCTCGCCCGAGCCTGTGCCGACCGAGTCATCCACGCCGGAACCGGCGATGGCCGAACCGCCGGCCGCATCCGTCGCGGTCGAGGGCGGAGACCCGGTCGTCGGCCAACTCGGAACGTTCACCTGGGAGAACGGCGGCTCGGGCGCACCGTGGTTGAATGGGAGTCCCATTCACGTCGGCTCAGGCGAGCGCTTCGCGCTGACCCTGGCAGGGCCCCTGGAGATCGCCGAATGGAGCGTCAGCCGGGTCATGCCCGGTAATCGAGACGGGACCGGGGCGCTGGCCATGGAAGCGGGCTCAGGCTGGCCCGTGCTGTTTGACGCGCCGCCGTCCGGTACGTGGTCCGTCCAGGTCAAGGTCCGCTTCGCGAACGATCGCGGAGACGCCCTGTACTACTGGATGATCGACGTCGATTGACGGGCAGGATCCAACGCGCATGACGCCACGGGTCAGCGGCGGGCCCAGGTCAGGCGGGAACCGGCGCTGCAGAAAAGATGCTGACCTGGGCCTCCTCGGGCAGCATCACGCCGAGAACCTTCTGGAGCGCCAGCAGGTGGGCACAGGATCCCCAACTGGTGAAGTAGTGGCAGTTGCATTGCCACTGGCCGGCGTCGAGGTCGACACGGTGTGTGTCATTGTCGCCACGGAACGTCAGCGAGAGACGGTCGATCGTGATCCGATCGAGTTCGCGCGCGTACCGATTGGCCTTCTCGACCTTGCCGATCAGGGAGCTATGCATCGTACAGCTACCTCCGTGGCCCTCTGGGCACTGGCGAGGCCGCCTTCCGGTCAGCACCACGACCGGTTGGTGGCGGTCACGTGCCGTTAGCCTACACCCGCCGGGCTGCCCGGTCACCCCGAATTTCGTCAGCCTGGGGTTGCCCATCGGAGCTACGGGGCGGTGGTCCCTTCGCGACCGAAATCGTCTGCAAGGCGGATGACGTCGTCGAGTTCCGGGGTCGACACCTCGATCAAGGTGCAGCGCTCGAGGGCCTCGAAGCGATGGACGCGACCCGTCGCCACGTGGCGGTGGTCCCCCGGGCCGAGCTCTTCGGTACGAAGCGTCCCGCCGTCATCTTCGAGATGCAGCCGCAGGCGACCGGACGAGACCAGGATCGATTCGTCCTTGACCAGGTGCCGCTGCAGGCTCAGCCGCTGGCCGGCCTCGATGACCAGCAGCTTCCCGACGTAGCGGTCCGTGTGAGCCCAGATGAGTTCGTGGCCCCACGGCTTGTCCACCCGGCGCCCGGGCGCAGCCGGATGCGCCGGATCCGCCGGATCCGGGTTCATGTACCCCGGACCAGCCGCTCGCCGGCGACCAGCATGTCGTCGCGGGTCGCTGGCGATGTGGCTTCGGTGTAGATCCGAACCAGCGGCTCGGTGCCCGACGCTCGGACCAGCAGCCACGATCCATCGGCCACCCAGAACTTGAAGCCGTCACCGGTGTCGAGCGCGACGGTGCGCGTCACGGGCTCGCCCGCCAGCTCGGTCGGGGCCTGCGCGCGCAGATCGACCAGGAGCCGCCGTTTCGTTTCGGCGTACACCGGGCGATCGATGTGGACGTCGACCCGGCGGTAGAACGATGGGCCGGCGATTTCGTGAAACTGCTCGATCGCCCGTGAGACGGGCCAGCGACCGGCCGCGCGCTCGCGCAGGAACAGGTCCAGCAGCAGCAGATCGGCGTAGACGCCGTCGCGCTCGGGGAGGTGCATCCCGAACCCGAAACCTCCCGATTCCTCGGCGCCCATCATCGCCCCAGTCTCGATCATTCGCGGGCCGATGAATTTGAAGCCGACCGGCGTCTCGTGCGTGGCGATCCCGTAGTGCTGACCGAGCCGCGCTGCCATCGAGGTGTTGTTGACGCTGACGACGACCGGGTCGCGCCAGCCACGATGCTCGGCCAGGTAGTACATCAGCAAGCCCGTGACCTGGAGCTGGTGGATGAACGTGCCACGCTCGTCGGCCGCTCCGGCACGATCCGCGTCACCGTCGAGTAGCAGCCCGAGATCGAACCCGCCTGCGGCGAGGATGCTCAGCGCCTCATCGATGTTCGGACGGATCGGCTCCGGGTTGACGCCACCGAACCAGGGGTTGCGTTCCTGGTGGATCTCCGTCACCCGGAGCCGACCGCCCGCCAGCAGACGTGACAGCCAGCCACTACCGGCGCCCCACATCGGGTCGACGAGGATGTGGACGTCGGCGGCTCGCAACGCGTCCAGATCGACGGTCCGCCGGACGAACTGCTCGTATCCCTCGTACGGATCGAACCACTCGACCAGCCCGGCCGCCTCCGCGTCGGCGAACGGTCGGCGCGGAATGGCCGCGTGGCCGTTCGTCGCGAGACGCGCCTCGATGACGCCGAGGATGTCGGCGCCGGCCGCCGCGCCGCTCGGGGCCTTCACCTTGAACCCGTTGTCGACCCAGGGGTTGTGGCTGGCTGTGATCACAATCCCGGCGGCCGCTCCGCGCTGGACCACCTCGTACGAACTCATCTGGGTCGGGACTGCGTGAACCGCAAACGCGACCGGGATGTCACGGGCGAGGAGGACCTCGGCGGCCGCCTGGGCGAAGTGCTCCGACGCGAAGCGGCGGTCGTAGGCGATCACTACCCCCCTGGCCGTCTCGCCGCGATCAACGACGTACTGGGCTACCCCATCGGCGCAGCGGCGGACGTTGTCGAAGGTGAACTCGTCGGCGATCCGGGCGCGCCAGCCGTCCGTCCCGAACACGATGGTCGTGGCCGCGGGGGCGTCGCCCGCCAGCGTCACGCCCGATCCCCCGGCCGATCACACCTGGCGATGAGGGCCTCGATGCGGGCCCGGTCCGGACCGGCACCTCGAAGAACGGCAATCGGGTGCATTGCGGTGATGCTACCTCGCTCGGGTGGGGCGATGATCCCGAGCCGACCCTCCGCGCGCCGGACCACGAGATCCCCGAGCTCGACATCGGTCGATTCACCGGTCGCCAGGACCGACCCATGCCCGACAGCCCCGATCGCGGCGAGGAGCGCCGACCACGACCCGATGTCCGACCAGCCGACCGCCATGGCGGCCATGACCACGCTCCCGTCGCGTGCGGCGCTCTCCATCACGGCATGGTCGATGGAGATGGCCTTCTGGATCGATTCGTAGGCACGTTCAAGCGTCTTGGGCGTGGCGACCATCGGTCCGAACGACTGAACCAGCCCGGTGTATCGGCCGAGGGCAGCAAGGATGGAGCGCCTGCGCCAGAGGAAGATCCCGGCGTTCCAGGCAACACCCGGTTGCCCGGCCAATTCCTCGGCACGAGCCGGCCGTGGCTTCTCCTCGAAGCGCAGCAGCGGGTAGGCGCGCAGGCCATGGGCATCTGCCCCGCGATCCAGGTCCGGGATCAGGTAGCCGTACTCCGTCGCCGGCCGGTCGGGCGCGATTCCGAGCGTCACCAAGGGATCGTCGACGCCGAATGCGTCAATGGCGAGGTGCTCCGCCCCACGGAGCACGCCGGCGAAGACATCCGTCCGCTCCACGGTCTGATCGGCCGGCAGGACGAGCATGACGTCGTCGGGCGCCCGATCGATCGCCAGCGCCGCAAGCGCGATGGCCGCGGCCGTGTTGCGAGCCATTGGCTCCAGGAGCACGGCCGCGCCGGGCACCTCCTCGCGGACCAGCCGCTCGTAGCGCCGATCGGTGACGATCGTGATGTCGTCTGTGACGCTGGCGAGCCGCGCCACGGTTGCCTGCAGCAACGATTCGCCGCCGATCAGCGGCAGGAACGGCTTCGGACGTTCCGGTTGACTCAGCGGATGGAGCCGCGTGCCGCCCCCACCGGCCATGATCAGCGCGTACATATGCGGGGCATTCTACGGGGGCAGATCGGAGGCCCGGGCTAGAAGCTGGGTGGGGTGACGCAGAACAGGACCACCGCCGGCTCGTCGCCATGGTTCATGTTCCAGTGCGGCATGCGCGATGGGAAGGTGATGGCATCACCCTGACGCAGTACGTAGTGCTCGTCGCCGACCCAGAGATCCAGGACGCCCTCGAGGACGACGACGACCTCCTCGTCGGAGTCGTGGGTGTACGGCTCGGCCCCGGTTCCACCGCCGGGTTCGATCGTGGACAGGATCACCTGGAGCCTGCCGGCCATGTTCGAGGTCAGGAATTCGTCGACGGCCCGCAGGCCCGGGTAGGCCACCCGCCGACGCGCCTCGCGGCGGACGATCCGGCCCGTGGCCGGTTCCTCGGCGAAGAGCTGTCCGATCGAGAGATCCAGCGCGTGCGCGATCCGCTGGACGGTGGCGATCGATGGACTCGTCACGTCGCGCTCGACCTGCGACAGAAAGCTCTCGGTCACGCCGGCCCGCTGTGAAACGTCGCGGAGGGTCAGCCGCCTGGCCTGTCGAAGTGATCGGATGCGGGTGCCCAGCTGCAAATCGGTGGCCACGGGAGCCTCTCGGCGGACGCCTACAACAAACTGAAGTATAGGTACAGCCCGGCATCCGTGCGGCTCGGGTCCGTTGGTGCGGGGTGCGAGATTCGCAGCCATCCGACGTTGACGGTCATTGCCTTCGCCCGTACCATGCGGTGAGCCTGTAGCGCGGCTACAGGTTCACCGTCGAGTGCCCGGACCTGAACCTGCGAGGGCAGCCGTTGATCGTCTCTCTGTCGACCGGCATGGAGATTACGCCCGCACCCACGGGCTTCCGGCCGTCCCCCGCCGCGCTGAGCACGGCCGCGGCTTCGACCCCGGACGTCGAGATCCTGGATGTGACGAAGCGCTTCGGGGCGGTCACCGCGGTCGATCGAATGCGCCTGACGATTGCCCGTGGAGCGTTCTATAGCCTGCTCGGACCATCAGGCTGCGGCAAGACCACGACGCTGCGGATGATTGCGGGCTTCGAGCAACCGACCGAGGGCGAGATCTTCCTGGACGGCCATCCGATTGCGGGCGTCCCGCCCTATCAGCGCAACGTCAACACCGTTTTTCAGCACTACGCGTTGTTCCCCCACATGAACGTCGCCCAGAACGTGGGCTACGGCCTGCGCCAGCGCAAGGTCGGCAAGGCAGAGGAGGAACGGCGGGTCGCCGAGGCGCTGGATCTCGTCCGGCTCAGTGGCTACGGCAAGCGTCGTACGTGGGAGATGTCCGGCGGCCAGCAGCAGCGTGTCGCGCTTGCGCGGGCGCTGGTCAACCGGCCGACCGTGCTCCTGCTCGACGAGCCGCTGGGTGCGCTCGACCTCAAGCTGCGCAAGGAGATGCAGCTGGAACTCAAGGCGCTCCAGCGCGAAGTCGGCATCACCTTCGTGTACGTGACCCACGATCAGGAGGAGGCGCTCACGATGAGCGACGTGATCGTGGTCATGCGCGACGGACGGATCCAGCAGATGGGCGGGCCGACCGAGCTGTACGAGCGACCGGTCAACCGATTCGTGGCGAGCTTTATCGGGACCACCAACTTCATCGATGCGACGGTCGTCGAGGCGTCTGCTTCGGACGGCACGGTCATGGTTCGGACGAGCCACGGCCTGACGCTGCGAGGCAGGTTGACCAACCCCGAGGCGCATCGAGCAGCCGGGGATGGCGTGGTCGTGGCCACCCGACCGGAACGGCTCGAAGTCGCCTCGGCGGACCGGGCGGCGCCGCCGATAGCGGGGACGACCCAGATCAGCGGGCGGGTGCAGCAGGGTACGTACCTGGGTGACCAGACCGAATATCGTGTGACGACAGCAGAAGCGGGCGAACTCATCGTCCGTCACCAGAATGCGGCGGGCGCCAGTGGCGCCCCGGGAGTTGGTCCGGGCGACCCGGTCGTCGTCCGGTGGCAGGAGGACGCCAACCTGATCCTCTCGGACTAGGGGCGTCGGACCCGGGTAGACCGGGAGGAGGAGCACGAACGTGGCAGAACACGATCTGGATCGAGTGATCCGACGCATGGCCAACGCGCCGCTGAGCCGTCGTGGCTTCCTGTGGGCGGGCACGATGTCGGCCAGCGCCGCCTTCCTGGCGGCGTGCAGCAGCGCTGGAACGGCATCCGTTGCGCCCTCGGCGGCGCCGGTCGCGTCGGGGGCGGCCATCGCGGGAGACATCGAGAAAGACCTCTTCATGTACAACTGGGGCGATTACGTCGACCCCGGGAACATCGAGGCGTTCAAGACCAAATTCGGCATCGAGAAGTTCACGTATGACACCTTCGCGTCGAACGACGAACTGCTGACCAAGCTGCAGGGCGGTGCGGTCGGCCAATGGGACGTCAGCGCGCCGACCGCGGAATTCGTGCCGGCGATGCGCGATCAGGGTTTCATCCAGAAGCTCGATCTGTCCCGGATCCCCAACGTCAAGTACATCGAGCAGGCGTTCAAAAAGATCTGGTGGGACCCGACCGACGAGTGGCAGGTCCCGAAGGACTGGGGCACGACCGGAATCGCCATCCGGACGAAGATCGTCAAGGAGGAGGTCAAGACCTGGAAGCAGTTCTTTGAGGTCGCGCCCAAGTACTCCGGCCGGATCGTCATGGTCGACTCGCCGGGTGATGTCTTCGTTGCGCCGCTGAAGGCCCTGGGCTACTCCCTGAACACGGAGGTCGAAAGCGAACTGGAAGAGGCGCGCGAGCTCCTGCTCGGGATCGCCCCGCACGTCCTCGCTCTCGATTCGGACCAGTACAACACGAAGATGGAGACCGAGGAAGCCGTGCTCGGCCTGGTCTGGACCGGAGGCATCCTCGAGCTTCGCGATCTGCCCGAGACGGCCGACATCGTCTACAACATCCCCGAGGACGGCACGCTCTTCTGGATGGATACCTGGGTCGTCCTCGCCGATGCCCCGCACCCGAACGCGGCGCACGCGTTCATCAACTTCATCCACGAGCCCGAGATCCAGGCACAGGAGACCGAGACCAACCAGTACGCCACGTGCAATAGCGAGGCGAAGAAATTCATTGATCCTGCGATGCTCGCCGATCCGGCCCTCTTCGTGCCCGACGAGGTTCTGGCACGGCTCGAAGGTGCCCAGGACCGATCGACCGACCCAATCCGGCTGGACATCTGGGAAGAATTCAAGTCGAAGATCGGGCAGGGGTAGGTCAGCCGGCCCCCGTTCGCTCCATGTCCGCGCTGAGCGAGGCTGCTCCGGGTCGGTCCGGACAGCCTCGCAGCGAATGGCGCTCGAGGCTCCTGACGGGCCTGCTGGTCCTGCCGGCCGGGCTCTGGTACCTGATCCTGCTGGTCGCGCCATTGGCCGTCGTCGTCCTGATGAGCTTTGGCAAGTCGACCAGGATCGGCGGCTATGAGCCGGCCTTCACGTTCGAGAACTACGGTCAGGCGCTCGACCCTGACCGGATCACGCCATTCCTCACGAGCCTCGTGCTCGCGTCAGCGGGCACGCTCCTGTGCCTGCTGGCCGCGCTGCCCATGGCGTACTTCATCGCTACCCGCGCAGGGTCGCGCAAGACCCTGCTGATCATCCTGCTGGTCGTCCCGTTCTGGACCAGCTTCCTCATCCGAACCTACGCGTGGCTCACGTTGCTCGGCCCCGATGGCATCGCAGGGTTCTTCGGTGATCTCACGGGCGACCCCGCATTCCGGATCCTGGGGACCCCCGTCGCCGTATTGATCGGCGTCGTCTATGGCTACCTGCCACTGATGGTGTTCCCGATCTACGTCACGCTGGAGCGCATGGATCGGACCCTGGTCGAGGCATCCAAGGATCTGGGCGCCGGGCGCCTGGCGACGTTTCGCCAGATCACGCTGCCGATCACGCTGCCAGGCCTGATCACCGGCAGCATCCTCGTGTTCATTCCGCTGATGGGCGAGTACGTGGTTCCGGCCATCCTGGGCTATGGCCGGGTGTTCCTGATCGGCAACCAGCTGGTGCTCCAGTTCCTCGAGGCGCGCAACTGGCCGGAGGGTGCGGCCCGTGCCGTCATCCTGATCCTGATCATGCTCGTGTCGGTGATCTTCTACCTGTGGTTTGCCAATCGCGGCCGCACGTCGCGCGAAGTGAGCGTCGTGTGACGGCGTCCGTCACGCCCGTTGTCCGGCAGCCGGACGCGGGCGCGCTGGTCGACACTGCCGGCGGTCGGGCTCGGCCACGGCCGCAGCGCTTTGGTGGTCTCGTGGAAGCCTGGCTGCGGGGCCATACGGTCCTGGTCTATGCGTTCCTGTACATCCCGATCGCGATCGTCGTGGTGTTCAGCTTCAACGCCACTGATCGCCGGGTCACCAACTGGCAGGGTTTCAGCTTCAAGTGGTACGAGAGCGTCCTCAACGATACGGCCGTGCAGAGCGCCCTCCTGAACAGCTTCATCGTCGCCACCTCAACGGCCATCCTCGCCACCATCTTCGGGTCGATGGCCGCGCTCGGGCTCCAGCGGGCACCGAAGTGGTTCCGCACGCCATTCGAGGCACTGACCTTCATCAGCATCATCGTGCCCGAGATCGTGATCGCGCTCGCGACGCTCGTCTTCTTCTCGTCGGCGTTCGACCTGCTGAACCCGATGCTCGGGCTGCAGTTCAAGCTCGGGTTCCACACGATCATTGCGGCCCACGCGCTGTTCAACATCAGCCTCGTGATGCTGCTGGTCCGGGCGCGACTGTCG
Organism: uncultured Anaerolineaceae bacterium; assembly: GCA_964427285.1. Taxonomy (GTDB): domain Bacteria; phylum Chloroflexota; class Limnocylindria; order Limnocylindrales; family CSP1-4; genus SPCO01. The sequence continues at coordinate 44,801 of CAYRTS010000004.1, read as the reverse complement.
GGGATGGACCGGACGCACGTGGAGGCGAGCTACGACCTTTACGGCACGCCCTGGCGCACGTTCTGGCAGATCACGTTCCCGCAGCTCCTCCCCGCGATCGTCGCCGGGTTCCTGCTGTCGTTCACCTTCAGTTTCGACGACTACGTGATCACGACATTCGTGTCTGGGGCCGGCACGACGACGATCCCGCTCTATGTCTTCAGCACGATCCGCCGGGGAGTCACGCCGGCGACCAATGCGGTCGCCGCGATCATGCTGCTGATCACGCTGTCGATCCTGGTGATCGGCCAGTTCCTCGTGTGGCGGAACGCGCGAAAGACCGGGCAGCGCGGGTCAGGGGCGTCTGTCGCCGGGATGCTCACGGAGCAGTCCGGCTAGGCCGGCGGGCCCGTTGGCAGCGATGCCTCCATTGGACAATGTCGATTCGTGGCGGGGGCCAACGGCGTCGCAGGCGGCGGGACTCACGTTGGGGGCGGCGCGCGCGATCATCGTCGCGGTCCAGCAGATTGGACGCGAGCTTGGCGTGGCGATGAGCTGCGCGGTCGTCGACTCGGGCGACCAGCTCGTGGCGTTCGAGCGGATGGATGCAGCCGACCTGGTCGGGATCACGCTCGCCCGCGACAAGGCGTTCACCGCGCTGGTCAACCGGATGCCGACGCGCGACCTTGCGCCCATCGTCCAGCCAGGGACGGAGTTCTATGGATACGAATCCGTGGCCGGTGGCCGAACGATCGTCTTCGCTGGAGGCATGCCGTTGGAACGCGACGGGGTGCTGGTTGGCGCGGTCGGGGTCAGCGGCGGCGACGCGGCCCAGGACCAGCGCGCGGCGGACGCGGGCGTCGCGGCCTTCGCCGCCTTCGCCACCTTCGCCCGGGGATAGGGCGCGCGACTGGGCGGAGGATCTCGACCCGAACGGGCTATGCTCCGAGTGATCAAGCAAACGGTCAGGGTGGAGGAGGCACACGGGATGGATCGAAGCGAGTTCTGGCGACACTACGAGGACTGGCAGAAGGGGAAGATCTCCCGCAGACGGTTCATGCAGGTGACCGGGCTCGGGGTGGCGTCCGCGATCGTTGCCGCTTGCGCTCCGCAGTCAGGCGCCTCGCCGGCGGCCTCGGCGGTGGCACCCGCGCCGACCGCCGGGGCGGCAATTGACCCGACCGCGGACTGGGCGCCTCCATCGGGCGTCGATCTGGGCACACAGCTCCTGATCACGACCTGGCCGAACTACCACGATCCGAAGACGATCCAGCAGTTCACCGACCTGACTGGCGTCGCGGTCGAGCTCAATCCGCTCGGCTCAAACGAGGAGATGCTGGCCAAGCTACTGATCGGGAACACGGGCTGGGATGTGCTGGTCCCAACCAACTACACGTTCGATACGTACGGCAGCAAGAAGCTGGTCGAGCCGCTCGACCTCGCGAAGCTGCCGCACCTCGACATCACGCGCTATGACCAGAGCCTGCTCGCGCCCGGGTATTATCCGGCCGGCTCGGGCACGCTCTACGGGTTCAACAAGGACTGGGGCACCACCGGCTACACGATCAACACGAAACACGTGACCAAGCCGATGGCGACCTGGAAGGACTTCTTCGATCTCGCCCAGACCGACTACAGCGGCAAGGTGACGATCCACGACTACCAGCTGACCTCGATCGGGAACGCGCTGGTCTACCACGGCTACTCGTTCAATTCCGTCGAATCGGCGGAACTGGCCAAGGCCGAGGAGCTGCTGATCGCCGTCAAGAAGCACCTGTTCGCGATCACGAGCGATTACCAGCCGCCAATGCGCGCGGAGGACGCCTGGGTCGCGATGACCTGGACGAACGACGCGGTGCAGCTCAACCGCGACATCCCCGAGATCGAGTACGTCATCGCCTCGGATGGGGGCGAGATCTGGTCCGATTTCTTCGCCGTCGTGACCGGCACGGCGCATCGTGAGGCCGCCTACGCGTTCCTCGACTTCATGGCGACACCCAAGATCGCGGCGCAGGACGCCGTGTTCCATGGGGCGCCACTCGTGGACAGCGCAATGATCGAACAGCTCCCGGCGGCGGTGACCTCGAACAAGATCACGTACCCCGACGCGGCCGCCCTCACCAAGCTCGAGTTCGGGACGGCCGAGCTCCTGACCAGTGAGGCCAGAGCCGAACTCTGGGCGCGATTCAAGTCCGCTTGACGGCGGGCGGAGCAGCGCGCGAGCCGAGCGACCAGGCCCGGCTCGCGCGCGCCGTCGCGGCGCGCCGGAGATCACGCCTTGTCACCGCGATCTTGCTTGGGCCGACGAGCGCGTGGTATTTCCTGCTGCTGCTCGCGCCGCTCGTCATCCTCATCGTGTTCAGTTTCGGGGCTCGCGCCCCTGAAGGCGGCTATGCTCCCGCCTTCCTGCTCGACAACTACCTCGAGCTTCCGACCCGGGCGACGGCGTTCACGAACGCACTCTGGATGGCGGCCGGCGGAACGCTGCTCTGTCTTGTCGTGGGGTATCCGCTGGCCTACTACCTCGCGACGCGGGCGGGCGCGAAGCGGACGCTCCTGCTCGTGCTCGTCGTGGTCCCGTTCTGGACAAGCTTCCTCATCCGGACCTACGCCTGGCTGACGATTCTCGGCAACAACGGCATCCCGGCATTCCTGGAACGGACCGGAGCGGGTCATATCGTGCTCCTCAACACCCCGCTGGCGGTCATGCTGGGGATCGTCTACAACTACCTGCCGCTGATGGTGTTCCCGCTCTACGTCAGCCTGGAGCGGCTGGACAAGCGGCTGCTCGAAGCGTCGAAGGATCTGGGCGCGGGACGGCTGGCGACCTTCCGACAGGTGACCCTCCCCTTGAGTGCGGCCGGTCTGCTCAGCGGCGTCATGCTGGTCTTCATCCCGATCATGGGCGAATACATCATTCCAGCCCTGCTGGGTGGCGGGAAGGTCTTCTTCATCGGCAACGCGCTGGTCGATCTCTTCCTCCAGTCGCGCAACTGGCCATTCGGCTCAGCGGCCGCGATCGTGCTGATCCTGGTCATCCTCGTCGCGGTCAGCCTGTACCTGTGGCTGGGTTCGCGCGGCCAGGTACGGCGCGAAGTCTCGATCCTGTGACCCAGGGGACGCCGACGGGAACAGCTTCCAGCCGGCTCTCGGTGGACCGCGCCGGTCGATGGGTCGATCGCGTCCTGCGATCCCACGCCGCGCTGGTGTTTCTCTTCCTGTACGTCCCGATCGGCCTCGTCGTCATGTTCAGCTTCAATGCCGGCGAGCGGACCGGGGAGCTTCGAGGCCTGTCGCTGCGCTGGTACGCCTATGCCCTGGACGACAGGTTCGCCATGGCCGCGCTGCGCAACAGCGTGATCGTCGGGGCGTGGACCGCGATCCTGGCCACGTCCTTTGGGACGATCGCGGCGCTCGCACTCCAGAGAACCTCGCGCACCGTGCGTGCCGTCTTCGATGCGATCACCTATGTCGCGATCATCATCCCGGGGATCGTCATCGGGATCGCCACGTTGATCTTCTTCGTCAACGTGTTCGGCTGGGTGAACCCCTGGCTGGACTACCTCTGGACGAGCGCGCGCCTGGGTGCCCCGCCGACGATCGGGACCGGCCTGCACACGATCGTGGCGGCACATGTCCTGTTCACGATGGCGATCGTCATGGTGCTGGTCCGCGCGCGCCTGGCCGGGATGGATCGATCGCTCACCGATGCATCGTTCGATCTGTTCGCCCCGCCCTTTCCGACGTTCGTCAATGTCACGCTGCCGCAGCTATGGCCCGCCATCATCACCGGCGCGCTGCTCGCATTCACGTTCAGCTTCGACGACTATGTCATTGCGTCGTTCGTCGCGGGCGCCGGTCAGCCGACGTTGCCGATGTACGTGTTCGCCTCGATCCGACGTGGCATCACGCCGGAGATCAATGCGATCGCAAGCATGGTGCTCGCGGTGACCGTCACGGCCCTCGTGATCGTCGGCCTGGTCTATCGGCGGCAGGTTCGTCAGGATCGGGTGGGCGATGGGCCCCAGCGCCAGACTCAGGCGGTCGCCCTGCCCGTGGCGGAGGAGCCTACCTGACGACTAGCCGACTGGCACCGGCTCCGGCAGTCCTGCCTCGGAGGCCAGGAGCGCCGCCTTGTCCGTGCGCTCCCACGGCAGGTCGAGGTCGGGACGCCCGAAATGCCCATAGGCGGCGGTCTGCTGGTAGATCGGCTTGCGCAGGTCGAGCGCCGCGATGATCGATGCCGGGCGCAGGTCGAAGTGGCGCTCGATCAGTGCCTGGATCGCGGCGTCGTCGATCCGCCCGGTGCCGAACGAGTCCACGGAGAAGCTGATCGGCCGCGCGATCCCGATGCCGTAGGCGACCTCCACCTCGAAGCGGTCAGCGAGCCCGGCGGCTACCACGTTCTTGGCCACCCACCGCGCGGCGTAGGCCGCCGAGCGATCCACCTTGGTCGGGTCCTTGCCTGAGAAGGCGCCGCCACCGTGGCGTGCCATCCCGCCGTAACTGTCGACGATGATCTTGCGCCCCGTCAGGCCGGCATCGCCCATCGGGCCGCCTGTCACGAACCGCCCGGTCGGGTTGACATGCATGATCGGGTCCGTCTCGCGCAACTCCGCCGGGATGGACGGTCGGATGACCGTCTCGACGATCTCTGAGCGTAGACGTTCGATTCGCACATCCGGGTCGTGCTGGGCTGACACGACCACGGTTCGGACGCGCTTTGCGACGCCGCGCTCGTACTCGACGGTCACCTGGGTCTTGCCATCGGGGCGCAGATACGGCAACTGGCCGGACTTGCGGACCTCGGCCAGCCGGCGCGCCATGCGATGCGCCAGGGCGATCGGCAGGGGCATCAGCTCCGGGGTCTCGCGGCAGGCGAACCCGAACATCATGCCCTGGTCGCCAGCGCCGAGCTCATAGGCGGGAGCTGCGTCGTCGCGGACCTCGAGCGCGGAGTTGACGCCCTGGGCAATGTCCGGGGACTGCTCCTTGACCGAGACGAGCGTTCCGCAGGTCAGGTAATCAAACCCGTAGTCGGCCCGGGTGTAACCGATGTCGCGCACGGTCTCGCGCACGACGGCCTGGAGATCCACGTACGTATTGGTCGAGATCTCCCCAAGGACCACCACGAGACCGGTGGTCGTGGCCGCCTCGCACGCAACGCGCGCCCAGGGGTCCAGGCGAATGATGGCGTCGAGGATGGCATCGGAGACCTGGTCACACAGCTTGTCCGGGTGACCCTCGGTGACCGACTCCGAGGTGAACAGGTAGTGGGCGGCGTCGACGATGCTCATGGCGCGGAGCCTAGCATGGCTCGCACGGGGCCCCGGATGACCCGTTGGTCCGGTTCAGGTGCCGGGGCGCTCAGGTCCCGTGCTGCCACGATGACACGTAGGCGGCCTGCTCCTCCGTCATCGCGTCGAGGGTGATGCCCAAGGCGGCCAGCTTCAGTCGGGCGACCTCGGCATCGATCGCCTCCGGGACGATGTAGACCCGGGGTTCCAGCTCGGCGTGATGCAGCGCCACGTATTCCGCCGACAGGGCCTGGTTGGCGAAACTCATGTCCATCACCGCGGCCGGGTGGCCCTCGGCGGCGCCGAGATTGACCAGGCGGCCCTCCGCGATCAGGTTCAGGCGCTTGCCGCCAAGGTCGAATTCCTGGACGTTCTCGCGGACGTCCCGGACGTGGCCCTCGGCCATCGCTCGCAGCGCGGTGAGGTCCAATTCGGCGTCGAAGTGGCCCGAGTTGGCCATGATCGCCCCGTCGCGCATCACCGCGAAGTGCTCGCGGCGGAAGACGTTGACGTTACCCGTGGCGGTGATGAACAACTCGCCCCAGGCGGCTGCGTCGCCGACGGTCTTGACCTGGTAACCGTCCATCAGCGCCTCAAGCGCCCGGACCGGATCGACCTCGATCACCGCGACATGGGCGCCGTGGCCGGCCATCCGCGCGGCGATCCCCTTGCCCACCCAGCCATACCCGGCAACCACCACCTGGCGCCCGGCGATCAGGATGTTGGTCGCGCGCAGGATTCCGTCGAGGGTGCTCTGGCCCGTCCCGTAGCGGTTGTCGAACAGATGCTTGGTCTGGGCCTCGTTGACCGCGATGACCGGAAAACCCAGGGCACCGTCCGCAGCCATGGCGCGCAGGCGGATCACCCCGGTGGTGGTCTCCTCCGTGCCGGCCAGGACCTCCGCGACCTGGCTCGGACGCGAAGTGTGCAGGAGCGACACAAGGTCGCAGCCGTCATCCATCGTCAGTTGGGGGTGCGTGTCCGCGACCGCGTTGAGGTGGGCGTAATAGGTGTCGCGGCCCTCGCCGCGGCGGGCGTAGGTGGCGATCCCGTAGACGGCCACGAGCGCCGCCGCCACGTCATCCTTGGTCGATAGTGGGTTGCTCGCCGCAAGGACGACGTCCGCTCCACCCGCCTTGAGCGTCCGCATGAGGTTGGCCGTCTCGGTGGTCACGTGCAGGCAGGCCCCGATCCGCAGACCCGCCAGGGGCTGCTCGCGCTCGAAGCGCTCGCGGATCAGGCGCAGCACGGGCATCTCGCGCTCGGCCCATTCGATCCGGCGGACGCCCTCGGCCGCGAGGCCGAGATTGGTGACGTCGTGGGCCGGCGGGTTCGTCGTGGTGCTCATCGAGCGTCGATCTCCTTGCGCGCGAACCAGCGCCGCAGTGGCGCGCTGATGGATGGCCATGGTGAACCAAGTCGATGGACGAGGCGCTCCTCAAAGCGCAGGTGCTCCGTGTAGCCGAGGCGTCGGTAGGCGTTGAGCGCGGGCGGGTTGTCGGCGCGAACGTTGAGGGCGACCTGGTCGCAGTCGCGCAGCAATTCGGCGGTCACGGCGCCGGTCACGGCCGTGGCGAACCCGCGGCCGCGGTAGTCCGGCTTGGTCAGGACGTTGCCGACCACCGCCAGCCGCGCGGTCCGGCTCACGACATGGGTCCCCGCCGCGGCGATGAGCTGGCCATTGACGCGCATGCCGTAGTAGACACCCTCGGCCACGGTTGCCGGCGGGAGCCACGACGCAAACCCGAGCTGGTAGAGCCGGTTCAGGTCACCGATCTCGCTTGGGAGGAGCCGCTCCACGGTCGCCGGATAGGGTCGGAAGCGGGTCCGGTCGACCCACATCCGGACCATCTCCGGCCCGGGATCGACCCGATAGACCGTCTCGATCGCGGGTAGGGTGTCGGATGGGACGGCGACATAGGCGAGGCGAGGATGGATCACGTCGCGCAACACGGCCTCGATGCCGTCCCGGCGACCCATCACGAACAGCGGTTGCGGCGTCGGACCGTTGTATTCGAGGACGACCGCGACGGGTGTGTCGCCGTCGCGGGCGAGCCCCCAGCGCGTCCGATTGAATTCGCGCTCCTCGAGGTCGCAGATCGCGTACGCCGCGTAGAGCCGATCGCTCTCGAGGAACGCCCTGAGCAGGGAGCGGTCCGTGGTGGAGCGGGCGACGATCGAGTCGCGACGACGGAGCGCAATCGACGCCATCAGCCGCCCGTCCCGACGCTCGAGGAAGACCTCATCGCGCCAGACCGAGGGCCCCGGCCTCGCGGGCGGCCGCCCGGCGCGCCTGCGACCGCTCCGTGGCGTCGGCCAGACCCGCCTCGTACGGACCGCGGAGCACGCCCTCTTCGGTGACGATTCCGCTGATCAACTCGGCCGGGGTTACGTCGAACGCAGGGTTGCGGACTTCCGTCCCGGGTGGTGCGATCCGCACCCCTCGAAACTCCAGCACCTCGATCGCCTTGCGCTCCTCGATCACGATGGCCGCGCCATTCGGGGTGGCCAGGTCCACCGAACTGGTCGGGGCGCAGACCAGGAACGGGATATCGTGGCGGGCCGCCAGGACGGCAAGCGTGTAGGTCCCCACCTTGTTGGCCGTGTCGCCATTCGCTGCCACGCGATCCGCCCCGACCAGGATCACGTCGACCTCGCCCTGGGCCATCAGGTGTCCGGCCGCGACGTCGGGGATCAGCGTGTGCGGTACGCCGGCCTGGGCAAGTTCCCAGGCAGTCAGCCGGGCGCCCTGGAGATACGGGCGGGTTTCATCGACCCAGACATGGATCGGGCGGGCGGCGTGATGGGCCGCCTGGACCACGCCCAGTGCGGTCCCGAACTGGCCGCAGGCGAGCGGTCCCGTGTTGCAGTGGGTCAGGATCCGCACGGGCCGCCCATCCGGCGTCGGCAGCACATCCAGCCCGAAGGCGGCCAGTCGACCGTGGTCCGTGGTCGCCTCCATGACGATGGCGTCCGTCTCCGCGCGCATGGCGTCGGCGATCGCATCACCGTCCTCGGACAGCTCGCCGATCTCCGTGAAGCGGGCCATCACGCGCTCCACCGCCCAGCGCAGGTTGACCGCCGTTGGTCTCGCATTGATCAAGGCGTTGGCCGAGCCGCGCAACGTCGCCCGTCGGGCGTACGGACGGGAGGTCCGCAATCGATCGGACGAGAAGGCCAGACCGATGGCTGCCGCCTGCCCGATGGCCGGCGCCCCTCGAACGATCATCTCGCGGATCGCGAAGGCCACCTCGCCGGCCGATCGGCACGGGTATTCGACCAGGGCGTCGGGCAGCCGGCGCTGATCGATCAGGATCAGGACGCCATCCTCCTCGCGAAAGGCGGTCCGAAATCCGGTCGGCGCGGACGCGGCCCGGGACGCACCCCCGGAGCCGCCCATGGAAGGGTCCCCGGACCCGCCATCCATCGGCAGGGCGACCGACGCGGGATCAAGGATCGCGCTGGCTGCCTCGGCCGAAGCGCGCTGCAGGACCTGCGCCGCGCCGGCCACCGTGGCGGCCGTATGGATCAGCTCGCCTGCGAACGCTCGAAAGAATCGTCTTCGGCCAAGGTCGGCCTCCAGCGGTTTTGAGGCGCCCGCTTCGGTGGGTGGCGTCGTCGTGCCGTTGGCCGATGGGGCATCGGCTGGATCGGTCAACGCCCTGGCCTCGGCCGACTGGCTGTCAATACTTGACGACGCTCGTGACGCGCCGGCCATCGAGCCGATCGCGCCCATTGAGGAACTCCAGCTCGACCAGGAAGGCGAGGCCGACGACCTCGCCCTTGAGGCGTTCGACGAGTTCGATTGTGCCGTGCACGGTGCCGCCGGTCGCCAGGAGGTCGTCCACGACGAGGACCTTCTGCCCCGCCCCGATGGCGTCGCGGTGGACCTCGAGCGTATTGGAGCCGTACTCGAGCGCGTACTCGACGCTAATCGTCTCCGCCGGGAGTTTGCCGAGCTTGCGCACTGGCACCAGCCCGGCACCGAGCTGATAGGCCATCGGGGCACTGAAGATGAAGCCGCGCGACTCCATGCCCACCACGATGTCGATGTGCTCGCCGGCGTACGGCGCAAGCATGAGATCGATCGACTCCTTGTAGGCGGCTGGGTCCTTGAGCAGCGTGGTGATGTCGTAGAAGAGGATGCCGGGCTTTGGAAAGTCCGGGACCTCGCGAATCTTCGCGCGGAGCTCCTCGGATGACATCGGCGGTGGACCTCCCATGGATCGAGCTGGGCGAGGACGGCCGTGGCCTGGCCGCAGAGCGTCGTGGCGACCGTGGCGAAGTCTAACGCAGGCCGCGTGTCGGGCTGCCTGCCGCCGTCGGGCTGTTGGCCGCCGTCGGGGTGCGGGCTGGACTGCCCGTCCGAAGTCGCACGCTCAACGCCACGCCCACCATGGCCATGCCGGCGGCGAGCGCGAAGCCGACGGCCAGCCCGGCGGCCGGGTCGGTCCCTCCACGGACAGCTGCGGCCACCAGGGCTCCGGTCAGCCCGGTGCCAAGGGCCGTGCCCAGCGAATCGGTCAATGACAACGCCGACGATGCGGACCCCTGCTCGCCCGGTGCCGCGACCTTGAGCACGATCAGGGTCATCGGGGAATAGGCAAAGCCCATCCCCAGACCCGCCAGGCCGATGGCCGGAACGGCCAGCCAGGTCGGGACCAGTGGGTTCAGGACGAGGCCGAATGCTGCCAGGCCCGCAGCCACGACCGCGAGCCCCAGCGTGATGAACCGTTCCGGCGCCACCTGGTGGGAGAGACGAGCCTGGACCCACGAACCGGTCGTCCAGGTGATGGTGGCCGCGGTCAGGCTGATGCCCGCCTCGATCACGGACAGACCGCGCCACTCGACCAGGGTCAGCGCGACGTAGGCATCCACGCCAAAGAACGCGAAGGTCGCAACACCGCGCAGGAGGACGGCCGTTGGGAGGCCACGGGCCGCGCGGAGCGTGCCCCGCGGGGTCAACCGTTGCAGCGCCGGCAGCCCGAGCAGCGCACCGACGACCACGAGGCTCACCGCCAGCGTCGTATTCCCGGTCCCGAGGCCGGTCAGGATCAACCCCGTCCCAACCGCGACGAGCACGGCGAGCGGCAGCCGACGCCGCAGGGAGGCGGCGGCCACGTGCTCGGCCGCATCGGCGTCCGCCGACGGTGCCGCATCGATCCGGGCGACCTCGGGGAAGGCGATCAGCGCTGCCAGCCCGATCAGCGGCAGCAGCCCGAGGAAGACGGCGCGCCAGCCGAAAAACTCGCCAACGAACCCGGCAATGACCGGGCCGAGGACTCCAGGGAGAACCCAGGCGGTCGAGAGCATCGCGAACATCCTGGGGCGCTGCCGCTCTGTCAGGCGCCGGCCGATGGCCACGTACGCGATGGGCGGGATCGTTCCGGCGCCGAGACCCTGCAGGAAGCGGGCGAGGACCAGCACCTCCATCGATGGGGCGAGCCCGCCTGCAGCCAGGCCGACGGCGAACAGGGCGAGGCCGAGGCTGAACGGGACAGCAAGCCCGCGCCGGTCGATGAGGCCGCCGGCCAGCACGATCCCGATCAACGACCCGAGCATGAACGAGGTGAACACCCAGCCGTACAGGTCAAGGCGGCCGAGGTCGCGCGCCACGATCGGCATGACCGTCGAGATCGCAAGCGCCTCGAAAGCGACCAGGGTGATCGTGAGCACGAGCCCGATCGTGAGTGCCCGATTGCGCGCTGAGAGCAATCCCTCCTCGCGGGTCGGGCGGAGGTCGGCGGTCACGAGCCAGCCCCCAATCTGGCAACGATCGCCTGGGTGAGCTGCCAGGCGCGCGCCGGCTGCGCCGGCGCACGCACCCGGACCTGGCTGCTGGCGAAGACGATGTCCGTCGGGCGAACATCCGGCAGCCCGGGTCCGGCGAGTAGCCGCATGGCTGCCGCCCGGGTGAGGCCGGCTCCAAACCGGACCACCAGCCAGCCTTCTTCGCGGGAAACGGACTGGACCCCGGCGGCTTCCGCCTGCATCCGCAGCTCGGCCACCTCGATGAGCCGGGCGACCGGGCCTGGCAGCTCCCCGAACCGGTCCCGCACCTCCCCGCGGAACGCCGCGAGGTCTGCCGGGGTCCGCGCGCGGGCCAGGCGTCGATAGAGCTCCAGCTTCTGGGCCTCATCCGGAACGTAGGTGGCCGGCAGGTTGGCCTCGACCGGAAGGTCCACCACGGCGTGCGCCGGCTCGACGATTGGCGCCCGCCCTTCCAGGGTCGCCTTGCGCGACTCGACCGCCTCCGCCAGCAGACGCTGGTAGAGGTCGAACCCGACCGCGGCCATATGGCCAGACTGCTCGCCTCCCAGGATGTTCCCGGCTCCCCGGATCTCCAGGTCGGACAGCGCGATCTGGAAGCCGGCCCCCAGCTCCGAGGCGTTGAAGATGGCTTGCAGCCGCTTGCGTGCCTCGTCGGACAACCGCTCACGGCGTCGATAGAGCAGGTACGCGTAGGCCCGCCGGCTGCTCCTGCCCACCCGTCCGCGAAGCTGGTACAGCTGCGCCAGCCCGAGCGTATCCGCGCGGTCGATGATGATCGTGTTGGCGTTCGGAATGTCCAACCCGGATTCGATGATCGTGGTGCAGACCAGCACGTCGGCCGCGCCGTCGGCAAACGTGATCATCACCTTCTCGAGTGCGCCCTCGGCCATCTGGCCGTGCCCCACGACGAAGCGCGCCCCCGGCAGGAGCCGGCGCAGTTGTTCCGCCTGCGCCTCGATCGTCTCGACCCGGTTGTGGACATAGAAGACCTGACCGCCTCGATCGAGCTCGCGCAGGATCGCGTCGCGAACCAGCCCGGAGGACGCCTCCGCCACCCGGGTCTGGATCGGCAGACGATCCTCGGGCGGCGTCTCGATGACCGACATGTCGCGGATCCCGGCCAGCGCCAGGTTGAGCGTCCGGGGGATCGGCGTGGCGGACAGGGTCAGGACATCGACCTCGCGCTTGAGCCGCTTGAGACGCTCCTTGGCGGCCACCCCGAAGCGCTGCTCCTCGTCGACGACCACGAGGCCCAGGTCCTTGAACGCAACGTCCTTCGACAGGAGCCGATGGGTCCCGATCACGAGATCGACCGTGCCGTCGGCGAGACCCTTGACCGTGGCCGCCTGCGCTGCCGGAGCGACGAACCGGGACAGGAGCCGCACCTCCAGCGGGAACGCTGCGAACCGCTGCGAGAAGGTCGAGTGGTGCTGCGCGGCCAGGACTGTCGTCGGCACGAGCACGGCCACCTGCTTGTCATCCTGGATGGCCTTGAAGGCCGCGCGCAGGGCCACCTCGGTCTTGCCGTAGCCGACGTCGCCGACGACCAGCCGATCCATCGGGCGAACCAGCTCCATGTCCGCCTTGACCTCGGCGGCGGCGCGCAGTTGATCGATTGTCTCCTCGTACGGGAAGGAAGCCTCCATCTCCGCCTGCCACGGCGTGTCATCGCCGAACGGGTGGCCGTGGGCGGCGGCGCGGGCGGCATACAGCGCCAGCAGTTCCTCGGCAAGATCGTCCACCGCCTTGCGAACTCGCTGCTTGGCCCTGAGCCATTCGGTGCCGCCCAGCTTCGAGAGCGCAGGCCGCTCGCCGCCGGAATAGCGCGATACCCGGGCGATCTGCTCCACCGGCACGAAGATCCGGTCGCCGCCGGCGAACGAGAGCTCCAGGTAGTCGCGCTCCTCGGCGCTGGCGCCGCGTTGGAGCATCCCCTCGTAGCGGGCCACGCCATGATCGATATGGACGACGAGATCGCCGGGCGTGAGTCGCTCCAGGATGTCGCGCGGAACCACCCTCCGCAGGGCGCGCGGCCGCCGGACGCGGACCGTCCCGAACAGCTCCCGGTCAGTCACAAAGGCCAGGCCGTCGGGACCGCCGATAAAGCCGCCGTTGAGGCTGCGATCGACCATCGCCACGGCCCCGGGCGGCGGCACGTCCCCCACCCGTCCGACGACACCGACCGGCCGGCCGGATTCCGCGAGGAGGTCGGCGAGCCGCGGCGCCTGATCCGAGGCGATGACGATGCGGGCGCCGTCGGCCGCCCAGGTCCCGATCGATTCGGCGAACCGGCTGGCGCGACCGGGCGGCAGGACCGGCGCTCGCCAGCCGAACGGATCACCGGATGACAGCCCTCCCCGGGCGAGCGTCACGTCCTGCGCCGGGGCCGACTCCCAGGTGAGTTCGAGGGTCCGGGCAGCCGCCAAACGCCGTTTCCAATCACTCGCCTCGAGATAGGCCTTCGGCCAATCCTTCGGGAGATCTCCGGCACCGATGAGTTCCGCCTGCCGCTCGTCCGCCTGCCGCCACAGAAACTCGGCGGACTCGGCGATGTCACCCGGCTCGTCGATGAGCAGCAGCGTCCCGGGCGCCACGTGATCGAGACCGGTCGCCGGTGCGAGGTGCGCTGCCCAGATCTCCGCGGCGTCGCCGACGGCCAGCGCCCGGGTGGAGTCTGGCGAGCGGCCGATGGCGGCGGGCTCGGAGCCGAACCGGGCGAGATCGTCGGCCAGCCGCTCAGGCAGTCGCGCGCCGGCGCGACCCAGCCGTTGCGCGATCGTAGCGGCGCCACCGGGCGGCAGGAGGAATTCGGAGGCCGGCAGCAGCACCGCGGTATCGACCGGCGCCACCGTCCGCTGGTCCGTGGGGTCGAAGGCGCGGAGCGCGTCAATTTCGTCCCCGAAGAACTCGATCCGAACGGGCAGTGGCAACGACGGCGGGAAGACGTCGACGATTCCGCCGCGATGGGCAAACTCGCCTCGGCCGGCGACTTCGAGGACCGGAACGTAGCCCAGATCGAACAGTTCGCGGAGCAGGGTTTCGAGGTGGTATCGCACGCCGCGTCGAAGTTCGCGAGGTGCAGCCGGGAGGTCTGCCGCCGCGATGGTGTGCTGGAGGAGTGCCTGCACGCTTGCGACCATGACCCGGGGTCGGCCACCGCGCCACGCCGCGAGCGTCGCCACGCGGGCCGCGGTCTCGTCGGCCACCAGCTCGCTGCGCTCATAGGCAAGCGCCGTTCGCGGCTCCAACGTCACGACGGCGGCCGGATCCCCCAGCCAGGCCGCGAGCTCTTCAGCCACGCGATCGCCGATCTCGGCATCGCGGGCGATCCAGACCAGCCGCTCGCCGGTGGCGCCCTGCGCCAGTGCCGCCGCAAGGTAGCTCTTGGCGCCGTGGGGCATCGAGACGAGCCCGACGTGACGGCCCACCCGCCGCCCGGTCTCGCCCGGATCGCCCAGACGCTCAGTCAGGGCGGCGAAGGTGCCGGTTGCGGCCAGGAGCGGCGGCAGCGCGGACAGGTCCGGAAGACGGTGGCCGGTGCCCGGCGAAGCGACCAGCCGCCCTGACCCACCTTGGCCCGCTCCGGCCCTGCGGCGCTGTCGGGCGATCGGCTCCTCTCGGGCGACCGGCTCCTCTCGGGCGACCGGCGCGTCCCGGGCGACCGGCTCCTTCGACGCAGCGTGCCGGACCCGGACGGCGTCCGCGACCTCCGCGTCGACCTCGGCAATATCGAAATCGAGCGTTTCGCGATCCGTGGCGGCGGTCGACGCGTGGCGTATGGCGAAGTCGGTCGCGACCCGCTCGGCGATGCGCCGATCGCGACCGCGGCGCCCGCGAAGTGGGGGCGGCGGCATCAGTCCTCGGTCTTCCCGGGGAGGATCCGGCGCCAACCCGTGCGCGTCCTCCGGATCCCGGCGGCGTCGGGCGGGCCGTCCACCTCCCCAGGCAACGCGGTGCGTGTGGCGTCGGCCGGTCGAAGCTCGAACTTGTTGTAGTGATTCGATGCCTTGCTCGTCCCCTCGCGCGCCCAGGCCTCGACCGCGTCGGCGACGACGTCAAGCAGTTCGTTCAGCCTGGCCGATTCGTCGGGCGCGAACATGGACAGGACATGATCGATGGCGCCCTGGCCGGGCTCGCCGATCCCGACGCGCAGGCGGCTGAACTTCTCCGTACCGAGCTCGTCGATGATCGAGCGCAACCCGTTGTGTCCGCCGTGGCTGCCACCCTCCCTGAAGCGAAGCTTGCCAAACGGCAGGGCAAAGTCGTCCGCCACGACGAGCAGGTCAGAGAGCGGCGCGTGCTCGCGGGCCAGGACCTTGCGCACCGCCACGCCCGAATCGTTCATGAACGTGAGAGGCTTCACGAGGGTGAGGTCCAGGCTTCGATAGCGGCCCATCACGACGCTCGAAGCGTCGCGCTGGCGGCCACGCCCAGCCCAACCGGCACGGTCCGACACGCGATCGATCGCCAGCCAGCCGACGTTGTGGCGCGTCCGGGCGTACTGCGACCCGGGATTTCCCAGGCCGACCACGAGCTTCACCAAGTTCCTCCCCACGCTGGCCGCGTCCCTGACGCATCACGGACACGTGGGGCCGACAGACAGCGCATTGCAGCCCGTCCTACGCGAGGTTGGCTGTTGGGCTGATCGTAGCGAACGTTGCGAGCAAGCGGCCGCTGCGCAGCGAGGCACGGACAAGCGCACCACCGCGAGACCAGGAAGTCGACTCCGTCGGGATCGCGCCGACCCGGTACGATAGGTGGGGACCCTGCGCAGCCTGGGTCGGCCAAGACGGAGAGATCCTTGCCTGATTCCAAGATCAGGACGAGTCCTGGAATCTCATTCATCCACGCGGCAGATCTCCGGCTGGACCTTGCGACGACCGGCCTGCGACGTCTCCCGTCGCCGGTGGCT
This sequence comes from uncultured Anaerolineaceae bacterium, assembly GCA_964427285.1. GTDB lineage: Bacteria > Chloroflexota > Limnocylindria > Limnocylindrales > CSP1-4 > SPCO01. The sequence continues at coordinate 28,841 of CAYRTS010000004.1, read as the reverse complement.
GCCGCCGTTCGCGATGCCCCGATCCAGGCGCTGGACCGCCTTGTGGAGCTCGCGATCGCCCGGGACGCGGCGTTCGTTGCGATCGCGGGCGGGATCTACGGCCGCCGGGTACCTGACGTTCGTAGTCGGCATCACGTCGATCAGGCGATGCAGCGACTCGGCGACGCCGGTATTCCAGTCTTCATGGCCCTCGGCCCGGACGATCCTCGTGGCGCCTGGCCCGGACTCAATGATCTGCCTCCCACGGTGACCGTGTTTCCGGATGACCGGGCGGTGACCGTGTTTCCGGGTGACCGGACCGCGACCGCCACCATCGAACGAGACGGCCATCCGGCCATCGTCGTGCACGGCCGCTCGCTGACGAAGGCAGCGGACTTCACAGAGGCGGTCGCATCATTTAGAACCGAGCGAACTCCGGGAGCCCAGGTTGGCATCCTGCCGGTCCCAGCCGGGCCGGACTCGATTGACGCTCGGGCAAGCTTCTCCGCCCGATTCGAGCATGTCAATGTGGACTACTGGGCGCTCGGTGGGATCCCGGAACGACGGGTAGTGGCCGAGCGCAACCCGTGGGCGGCCTTCCCGGGGTCGATCCAGGGACGTAGCACCGACGTAACCGAGCTCGGGCCGAAGGGCGTCCTCGTTGTGGAAGTGCGCGCCGGGGTCGTTCAGGAGCCCGAGTTCGTCGTGCTCGATCGCATTCGCCTCCTGAGGGTGGAGGCCGACGCTGGGGCACACAAGGATCTCCTCGCGCTCGCCGGCGACCTCCTTGCGCGGGTCACGGACGACGTTGGATCGTCGGCCGGGCACGACATCGTCGCGCAGGCAGTCGTGCGTGGAGAAGGCCCGCTCGCCGCTTCGTTCCACTCGGAGGGGCGCGCGGACGAGTTGCTCGGGCAGCTGCAGGACCTCAGTGCGGGGCGAGAGCCATTCCTGTGGTGGGACAGGGTCATCAACGAGACCTCCCCGCAATTCGGTCGGTCCACGTACGCGTCGCGTGGCGACCTCGCGGCCGAAGTGGTCGCCGAATTGGACGCCCTTGCCACGGACGACGTTGGCCGGTCCCGCCTCCTGGCCGCGCCGGAGCGGGCCGGATCGCCGGAAGCCAACGCGGAGTGGCTCAAGTTCGACGTTCGGTCGGAGATGCAGGTCCTGCTCGATGCTGAACAGATGGTCCTCGCGGCCCTGGAGGAGCGCGTTTCGTGAAGCTCCGTGGCTGGCAGGTCGCGAACTTCGGGACCCTGGACAACGCGCCCGTGTCCGATCTGCCTGATGGGCTGACTGTCGTATACGGACCCAATGAAGCGGGCAAGAGCACGTTGTTGGCGTTCCTGCGGGGGATGCTCTTTGGGTTCACCGCGGGGAGCGGGGCCAGCCAGTACCTCGCGATGCCGGGGGCAGATCAGGGCGGCCAGATCGAGATCGAAAGCGCATCAGGACGTCTCCGGGTGAACCGGTTAGTGGGCAGTCGACCGGCTGTACAAGTCACCCGACCGGATGGACGCCCGGCGGGTGAGGCCGATCTGAAAGCAGAGATCGGTTCCGTGGACGACACGGTCTATGGCGCCGTCTTCGCGTTCGGCCTGGGTGATCTGCAAGCATTGGACAACATCCCGGCCTCCGAACTCCAGGACCGGGTACTGTCCGCGGCGATCGCCGGTGCGGGCCGATCTGCCAGCCAGACGGCCGACGCACTCGAGTCTCGGGCAGAGGCCATGCTGCCGGCGCGGGGTGGCGTGATCCGGTCGCTGGCGCAGGAGCTGGACACTCGCGAGGCAGAGCTGGCAGACCTCGGAGATGGGGCCGCGGAATATGGCGCGCTGACCCGTGAGCGCGCGCAGCTCGAAGGCGTCGTTGAGTCACTCGGCGCCAGGATCGAGCACGAGCGCGAGGAACTGAACCGGAACCGGCTGCTCGTCCAATGCTGGCCGGATTACGAAGCGGTGCGCGAAGCCGAGCAGGAGATTGCCCGGCTTACCGCCGAGGTCGAGTTCCCGGCCGACCCTGAGGGTGCCTTGGCCACCGTGAACCGCAACCTCGCGGCGGCCGTCGCGCGACTCAGGGAGTTTCGCGCCGCACAGGACGCAACCGTGGAGGCGATGTCGCGTTTCCGGGTGGACCCGGCACTTGCGGCAGTGGCCTACGAGTTCGATGCGCTCGACGCAGGGATCCCGGAATACCGCCTGCTGCTCGACCGCCTGGACGCCGCGCACAACCGGATCGTCTCCGCGAATGCGGCTCTGGCCGAACGTCTCGAGAGCTACGGGCCGGCGTGGACCGAGGTCAGGATCGCTGCGGACGAGGATTTCAACCTCCCGCGTGACGAGATCTCCATTTGGGATGGCCGGCTGATCGCCGCCCGATCGATTCCGACGCAGCGCGAAGGGGAGCTGACGCGGATGCGGACACGCCTCGAGGAGGCAGAGCACTCCGAGGCAGCGGTTCGCCTTCAGATCAAGCAGCTCGTCCCGCCCGAGGAGCCGCCCTCGCGGGAGCAGCTCGCTCAGACCCGGGCAGCCCTGAAGCAGGTGCGCCTTGCCACCGCCGCCTTCAGGGACTACGAGGTCGCGGCAGCAGGCCGTGAGGCGATCGTCGAAGAACGCCACCGGGCGCTGAACGGCGGCGGCCGGGATGAGCCACCTGCGATCATGCCGCGCTGGATCCCGCCGCTGGCGGCCGGTGCGGCGGTGGCCGCGGGTGGTGCGGCGATCGGCCGGCTCATCGTCGGGGACACGATCGGGACCGTTGCATTCGGTCTGCTTGCGGTCACCGCCGAGCTCGTTTCGCTCGGAGCAAAGGCGATCCTGAACCGCGTTGCCCGGCAGCATACCCAGGGCGAACGGGCGATCGCGGTACGGTCACTGGAACTCGAGGACGCCATCTCCGCTCGGGACGAGGGACGGGCGAGGCTTGACGAACAGCGGGCCAGCGTGCTGAACCTGTCCCCGGCTGTCGGTCTGTCCGGGCTGCCCACCGTAGACGATCTCGACTCGGCGGATGCGGTCGCCGATCGACAGGAGACCGAGCGCGAACGATGGGAGGGTCTCGAGGCACGCCTCATCGAGATCCAGTCCCGGATCGAGGTCCTCTCCGCCTCGATCCGCGCAGAGGAGGAGCACCTGGCGGTGGCCAACGCGGAGGAGGAGGCGTTCATCCGCGCATGGGGAGAGCGGCAGGCGATCTTCCAGGCTCCACGAGTTCTCGAGCCGGCCCGGGCGTTGGCATTCCTGGATGCACTCGACAGCGATCGCGAGTTGCTCCGGAGCCGGGCCGCCGATGAAGCAGAGATCGATCAGGTCCGGGTCGCGGCATCCGGCTGGGAAAACCGTGCTCGCTCGACACTTGCCGCCAGTGGCGCCGACGCGGCCCTCGACCTCGAAGATCTGATCAGCGCGCATCCACTGGTCGCCGCCGTCATGGACGTTCGCGCACGCTGCGAGGAAGACCGTCGTTCACGAAGCTCCCTGCTGGAACTCCAGTCGGTGCAGACTCAGCGACGATCGGAGATCACGGCTGCCGAGCTGGTCGTCACGCGGGTCGAAAAGGAACGACAGAACCTGTTCGGCTCGATCGGCGTGGCCACCGAAGATGAATTCCAGGCGCGTCTCGCTGTCCACCGCCGCCAGCTTGCCCTGCGGGCGACAGTACGTGAACTCGAGATGCGGCTGGCGGCCCGCCTGGGGCACGCGGACAGCACCGCGACGCTGCGCGCCCAGCTCGCCCTGGGCGGGATGGCGACATGGTCGAAGGCCGCCGAGACTGCATCGCAGGCCATCGGCATCGCCACCGCGCAGAGAGATGATGCCATCCGACGCCAGCGTGAGATCGAGATTGGGCGCCACAACCTGGAATCGTTCGATAGTCCGGCGCGCGTGCTCGGCGAAATCGCGACATTGCGGACCGAGCTCGGCCTCGCCATTGCCTCATGGCGTACGGCCATGATTGGTGCGGAGTTGATCCGCCGGGCGATGCGCCGACTTGCGGACGATCGCCGACCCGCCGTCATTTCCGATGCCGCTCGAATGTTCGCGAAGATGACCCTCGGCCGATATCCGATGATCGACCAGGATGCGACCGGTGGAACCCTCCTGGTCAGCGAGATTGACGGCCGACAAAAGACCATGACGGAGCTGAGCCGCGGGACAGCCGAGCAGCTCTACCTCGCCTTGCGCCTGGGGCTCGTGCTCGACCATGCGCGGCACGGGAACGACCTCCCCGTGGTCATGGACGATGTCATCGTGAACTTCGATGAGGGGCGTGCGGACGCGGTCGTTCGGCTGCTCGCCGACTTCTCCAGAAGCCACCAGATCCTGCTGTTCACGAGCCATCGCTGGACGGTCGAGATGATCCGGTCGGCGGCCCCGGAGTCCCGATTCATCGAGCTGGGCGCCGGAAAGACCGCGGCCCTCGAGCAGCCGCTGCCAACCGTAACCTGACAGCCGACGACCGCCGCAAGGATTCGCCCACGCGCCGCCTCGCGGCCGTCAACAAACGCGCTCTTGCCTGGCACGCTCCACCACCACGATTCAGGGGAGGTTCCTGATTCGCGTCTGGCCTGGTCTTGGCGAGCCTCTCTCCGAACGCCTCGGCGGAATGTCCGGGCGGTCTCGCTCCGCGTACCTTGCGGTGTTCTCCATCGCATTGTCGGCATCGGTCGGGCTTCAGGGCGTCGTCACCGGGCCAACCCAGGCGTCGGATCGGCAGCAGGCCGTCGTCACCGGCCCGAAACGGCCCCCGGATGGGTCCACGGGCCTGGTTGCCGGTGACCGCTCAGGGACTCGACCCGCGACCGCGCCCCCGGTTGCGTACACATCGGCCAGGACGATCACTCGGGGCACTACGCAGGACCCTGCACGGCCGTTCGAACTCCGCGTCGTTCGAGTCGGGGTTTACGACGACATGGCCGATTTCTTCGGCGGCACGCCGGTGGCCGGGCTCCCGGCGTTCTCGGTGCTCATGGGGCTCGGTGAGGCGGACGAACCGGCCGTCTCCGCTCCGCCCTGTCCCGCGCCGGAGCCAACGCTGAAGCGAGATGTCCTGACACTGGCGGACGATACCGCGGTGGACGAGATCTCAGGTCCCGCGTGCGACCCGGGGCCATTCGAAGCCGATCTCGCGGGGGCGTCCTGACCCAATCGGCCTCACGATCCAAGGTTCAGGAGCCGGCGCTCCAGGGCGCGCATCGCCACCTCCTCCTCAGGCTCGGCATGATCCCAGCCACAGACGTGCAGGACGCCGTGGGTCACGAGTAGTCGTAGCTCGTGGGAGGGTGACCACTGAACGTCGCCGGTCAGGCCGCCGCGTCCGGCCTCGGCCTGCTGGATAGCCCGCTCCACGGAGACAACAATATCGCCGAGGTGAGGCCGCCGGCCCGGCGGCAGGGCGAAGATTGGTGCGGCTCCGCTCGTCCCGATTCGCGCCGGGGTGGGCTGGAATACCTCCCTGGGGAACAGCGGGAACGACAGGACGTCTGTAGGCCCGGCTTGGCCCATGTGCTGGGCGTTCAGCGCGGCCAACTCGCGGTCATCACTGAGAATCAGCCCGATGGACGCCGGCGCCATGGCCGACGTGGCGTCGAGGGCCGCGGCCATGAGGCGAGCCAGGACAGATCGGGCGAGCGGCACGGCAACCCCCGGGCGGACCTCGATGTCGACGCGCCACGGACCGATATACGTGGCCCGGGCCGTCATGCTGACCCCCGTACGGCGTGCCCGGGTGAGTCGCCGGCCATCGCCTCCCCAACAAGGCGACCGCTCCTGAAGCCAGGATCGAGCTTCTGCTCGCGGCGAACGACCGCGGCAGCGTCCCCTGGCGGCCGGTAGGGCCGGATCATTACGACCCGGGCGGGCCGTGTCCGGACCCGTCACGGAACCCGGCTGGACCGATCGGGCCCGCCCTGCCGGCGCTGACCGTCCGCCTGGACTCGAACTCGACGACGGTGTTCTGCGGGTAGGCAATCCGGGTGTGGTACATGCCCAGGAGCTGCCCGACAAATGCCTCGCGGATGCGATCGAGGTCGCGCAGGGTCAGGTCGCATTCGTCGAACTGGCCCTCGGCGGTGCGCTCATCGATGATCCGCGAGACCATCGTCCGGATCGCCGGTTCATCCCGAGCCGTCAGCGATCGAACGGACGCCTCCACCCCGTCGGCAAGCATGATCAGGGCGGCCTCCCGGCTCTGCGGCTTCGGCCCGGAATGGCGGAAGCGGCGTTCGTCCACGGCCACCCCGGGCTCGGCAGCCTCCTTGGCGCGAGCATGGAAAAAACCCATGACCGCAGTCCCATGGTGCTGGGGGATGTACGCGATGAGGGCCTTTGGCAAGCGGGCCTTGTAGGCCAGATCGATGCCATCGACAATATGCTGCTTGAGGATCCCGGCGCTCACTTCCGGGTCCAGCTGATCGTGGATGTTCTCCCCACCCGCCTGGTTCTCGATGAACGCAAGGGGGTTCGCCAGCTTCCCGACATCGTGGTAGTAGGCTGCCACGCGCGTCACCAGTGGATCTGCGCCAATCGCCTCCGCGGCCCGCTCGGCGAGGTTCCCCACCATCAGGGAGTGGTGGTAGGTGCCGGGCGTTTCGACCAGCAGGCGTCGCAGCAGGGGCTGGGAGGGATTGGCGAGTTCCAGGAGCTGGAACACGGTGAGGATGCCGAACACTGAACCCAGCACGGCAAACGATCCCACGGCCGCAATCCCCGAGGCGGCGGCCGATGCGAGCGAGGCAAAGGTCAGCTCGAGGATGCCGCGCAGGTCGCGGGCACCGAGCAGCGAGAAGATCGTGACGACCAGGGCGTTGACGACAAACACAGCGACGGCCGCCTGCAGAAAGACCTGCAGGCGATCGCCCCGGCGCACGCCGAGGATGCCGGCCATCCCGCCCAGGAAGGTGTACGTTGCGAATTCGAGGGAGGCGCCATTGGCCGCGCCTCCGATCAGCGCAATCAATGCCATCACGATCGTGGCGATCGAGGCATCAAGCAGCACCGCGAGGAGCATCGCGATGGCGGCGGTCGGCAGGAAGAACGGCAGGGTCGGGCGCCCGGCCGTGACCTTGAGCGCGAGCGTCGCACCGACGATCACCAGGGCGACAAGAATCAAGACATTGTCGCGATGCCAGAGCCTTGGCCGGAACCGCCAGATCCAGCTCAGCAACAAGATCACGGTGAGGACCGCGAGCAGCAGCCAGCCGGCAAAGCTCGCCAAATCGGGAGCCTCTTCGCCCAGGCCGAGGGCCTCGATCTTCTCGATCTGGCCGGCATCGAGTCGAGTGCCCTCGCGGACGATCACCTCGCCCTGGAGGACCTGCACCCGAATCTCCACGACGGCCTCCACGGCCCGGTCACGTGCCTGCGCGGTGAGTTCAGGGCTGAACGAGGAGTTCGGGACGAGGAGCGAGCCGATCAGCTCTGCGGCGAGCATGCGTTCCGCTTCGTCGAGCCCACCGGCCATCCGGCTCGATAGGCGACCCTTCGTCTCGGCGACCTCGGTGTCGCGCAGCTCGGTTCGCAGCGTCGCGTCGAGGACCCGCGCGGCCTCGGCTCGGACGGCCTCCCAGCGAGCAGCGTCGAGACCCATCAGGGTTTCGCCTGCCGCGGTCGACAGGTCCGGATCGGCCGTCTCCAGCAGGGAGACGCGCTCGCTCGGGGTGAGATCGGCGGCAAAGGTGGTATCGATCCGGGCGACCCGCGCCCCGAAGGCGGTGAACTGCTCCCCGGCAATCGCGATCGCGTTCTCACTGGTGAAGTCGTATTGCGGCTCGACCGCCGCGCGGGCCGCTGCTCGGGCCTCGTTCGTCTCGAGGAGGCTGTCGAACTCAATCGCGCGCGGCGCCGCGATGTCCCGCGGGGCGAGTTCGCCGGCGCGGACATCGAGCGCGTTTGCCGGCACGATATCCACACCGAGAATGGCCGTCAGCGCGACGCTCAGGATGACCGCGGCGACGGCAAAGCGCGAGGCGTCGCTGCGGGTGAAGCGGGCCAGCGCGGGCGCGCCGGAGGTCAGCACGTATGCATCCGTTTCATCGCCTGCGGCCGCGCCTCAGTGTGTCCCGCCGTGGTGGGCGGCGAGATCGGCCTGGGCGAGGGCCTGGACGACGCGCTCGCTGACCTGCTTGCCGTCGGCGCGGCCACGCGTTCGCGGAGCGAGCCAGCCCATCACCTTGCCCATATCCCTGGCGGAGGCGGCGCCCGTGGCCGCGATGGCTTCGCGAATCAGCTCGGCGATCTCGGCCCCGGACAGCGCCTGTGGGAGATACTCCGAGAGGATCGCGATCTCGGACTCTTCCTTCGTCGCGAGATCCTCGCGGCCGGCCCCACGGAAGGCCTCGACCGATTCTCGTCGCGTCTTGACCTCGCGGCTGAGCACGGCGAGGAACTCGTCCTCGGTCAGGGGATGGCCGTTGCGCTTCTCAACGTTGTAGGCGGCACTGGACGCCATGCGCAGGACGTCCCGGCGCAGAGCGTCGCCGCCACGCATCGCGGTGGCGATATCCGTTTGTACGCGATCTCGAAGGGACACCGGTCTGGCACCTCGGGCGGGTTGGGTCACCGTCTGGGACGACGATGAACCACCGATTGGCCCGTGGGAGGGCAGGGCTGGAAGTCGGGCTGAGCCCGCTCAGCCGACCTGCGTTCGGGCGTTCTTCTTGCGCTTCGCTTCCTTGCGCTTCCGCTTCACCGATGGCTTCTCGTAGTGCTCACGTCGGCGAGCCTCGGCGAGAATGCCGCTCTGCTGGATCTTCTTGTTGAAGCGACGCAGGGCGCTTTCGAACGACTCGTTTTCACCCACTCGGACTTCTGCCAATCCCGGTTCACCTCCCCAGGCCGTGGGTCTTGCCACCAACGTCAGGCTCGCGGCCAACCGGCGCTGACGCGTCCTCTGCGGCCATTCCCGTCAAAGGCTGGCGGAGCATAGCGGAGGCTTCCGGGCGGGTCAAACGTGGTCAAGTACCTATCAGGGCGCGAAACGACCACCGCCCGACCTAGCCATCGACCGGGAAGCCGACCCCCAGCGTCTCAAGCGCCCCCTGGATCTTCGGTGCCGCGAGATCCTCGGCCGCACCAGGCAACCAGTCATACAGAACGACGGTTGGGCCGATCTGGCGGATGACATGGACCGTCCCCGGGGCCGTCTGGACCCTGCCTGGACCGCTCGCGAGGTACCGTTGCTCCTCGGCAGCGGCGTCGGCTGCGCGGGCCGCATCGGCGAACTCGTAGACCACGATGAAACCGCGTGTCGGATCGGCGGGGAGGGTGACCTGGAACACCGCGCGGGGAGCCGCGGCGAGCATGGCCGCCTCCGCGGGCCGGACCGGTGCCTGCGTGTCGGCCAGGACCAGGTTGGCCGCGCCCAGTGCCCGGACCAGCTCCCCGCGCGTCTGGCTGACCGCAGGCGAGACTGCCCTGGTCGGGCCTACGGATGCGGGCGGGACGGTCGAGACGGCCGGAGCGGTCGAGTCGCTCGGCGAACATCCGGCCAGGAGCCCCGCCCATCCGACCAGCACGACGGCGATCGCGAGGCGCCCTGGGCAACGGCTGCCCGTCCGACCCGGGGCCCGCCCCGGCCGACGAACCGCGCTCACCCGGGTGGCCATTCGAACGTGCGCCCACCCATCAGATGGATGTGCAGGTGATGGACTGACTGGCCGCCCCACGCTCCGACGTTGGATACGAGGCGGTATCCGGCATCGGCGATCCCCGCTGATCGCGCGATGGCCGCAGCGACCGCAAACAGCCGCCCGAGAAGGGGCCCATCCGTCTCGACGAGGTCGACGGCGGATGCAATGTGGCGTCGCGGGATCAGGAGGATGTGCGTGGGCGCCTGGGGCGCGATATCGCGGATCGCGATGACCAGGTCGTCATCGTGCAACCGCGTGGACGGAATCTGGCCCGCCACGATCCGGCAGAAGAGGCAATCGGACGTCGTCACCAGAGCACCGGTTTCGAGCTCATCAGGAACCCGATCGTGCCGACCAGACCGGCCATCAAGTACGACAGGTAGCGCTGCCGGCGGGCCCGTTCCCTCCACGTGTGATCATCTGCGGCGGCCCGGATCCCGATCAGCTGGCGAAGGCTCGGTCGCTGGATGAAGAACGCGATCGCGAGGTTCACGAAATAGATCGTCAGGGCCACGAGCAGCCAGGGCTGGCTGAGCATCGCGGGTCCCAGCGCCGCGACCAGCCCGAGTCCGGTGAGTGCCAGCCCGGCCCCCACGAACAGCGTCCCGCGGGTCTGCACCCAGAGCAGCGCGCGGACGAAGCGACTCGCCGAATCGACGGTGGCCCGTCGCGTGCGCAGGGCGAATGGCAGCAGGATGGACGGCAGGAACAGGCTCACGGCAAGAACGATGTGCGTCCCGAGGAGGACCGGAAAGAATGATGCCATCAGTCCGATTGTAGGCGGCCGGCGGCTCACTGCCCGTCAGGCCGGCCGGACTGGCGGCCGGACCGCCTCCAGCGCGACCCAGTCCCCTTCCGCCCAGCGACCGCGCAGGTGCAACCCAGCCGCCTCGAACGCCGCGCGCACCCCGGCTTCGCGATCGACGAATACCCCCGAGGCCAGCAGGGTGCCGCCGGGAGCCAACTCGTCGTGGAGGGCCCCAGCCAGTTCGACGAGGACACCGGCGATCAGGTTGGCAAGCACCACGTCGAAGGGTGCCTCCCCGCTCGGGAGGCTGCCCCCGCGTACCCGGACACGACGGGCCAGGCTGTTCATCCGGGCGTTGCGACCGGTGGATTCGATCGCGATTGGATCCGTATCCAGGCCGGTGGCCAGCTCCGCCCCGAGCTTGAGAGCCGCAATGGCCAGGATCCCGGAGCCGCACCCGACATCGAGGACGCGCGCCCGCACGAGCACGCCACGGTCCGCGAGCGATTCGATCGCCGCCAGACACAACCGGGTCGTCGGATGGAGGCCGGTCCCGAAGGCCATCCCCGGATCGAGCGCCAGCACGACGTCGTCCGGTGCACGCCGGTGACGCCGCCAGGAGGGCCGAATGACCAACCGCCGGCCAACGCGCAGGACCGGGAAGTGCGACTTCCATGCCTCGGCCCAGTCCGCCTCGTCGACCAGCCGCGTCCGAAGCTCGCCGATCGGTCGCAGGCCGAACGCCTGGAGATGCCCCAGCGCCGCCGCCACCGAGGCGACAGCCGCATCGACAGCGATCGGGTCTCGGGCGGGCAGGTAGGCGCGCACGATCGCGGGCCTGGCTGGGTCGATCCGCGCGCCGAGGCCCTCATCGACCAGCTCGAACGCGGGCTCCACGGACGATCCGCCGGACGCCACCCGGCCAAGGATCTCGCTGACGGCCTCGACCGCCTCGACGTCAGCCTCGACCGACAGCTCGAGCCAAGCTCCCGCGCCGCCCGCCGCGGGGTTGGCTCGTCCGACCGCGCTCAACCCAACCCGAGCTTCCCGCGCAGCCCCCCTGAGTCGATCGATTCACCGGCCTCCTCGGCGTAGGCGGCCAGCAGTTCGCGCCCCTTCCGGGACAGCTTTGTCGGCACCACGACATTCAGCAGGACGTGCAGATCCCCGCGGCCACCGGTCCGGCGAAGGTGCGGGACGCCCTTGCCTCGCAGCCGAATCTCGGTGGCGGGCTGGGTCCCGGGCTTGATCTCGACTTCCTCGTCGCCATCAACCGTCGGAACGGTGATCCGCACGCCGAGCGCGGCCTGCGCGATGGAAACGGTCGCCTCGTAATAGAGCTCCGTACCGTCGCGCCGGAGTGACTTGTGAGGCTGGACGTGGACCGCCACATACAGGCTGCCCGGGGGACCGCCCCGAGGACCGACCTCACCCTCATTCGAGAGCCGGATCTGGTGGCCCTCGTCAATTCCGGCCGGGATGGACACCTGGAGCGTCCGCCGCCGTTCGGTCCGGCCATCGCCGTGGCAGGTCTCACAGGCCGACTCGATAATCCTGCCCTCGCCACTGCAGCGGAGACAGGCACTGACGTTGACCATCTGGCCGAGCATCGTCTGGCGGATGGAGCGGATCTCGCCGCGGCCGTTGCAGCCCGGGCAGACGACCGGCTCCGTTCCCGCCCTGGTACCGGCGCCGCGGCAGGTTTCGCAGCGCTGGAGGACGGAGAACTCGATCTGTTTGGCGGTTCCCTTGACCGCCTCCTCAAACGTGATTCGCAGGTCGTAGCGCAGGTCCGAGCCCGGCTGGGGCCGACCGCGCCGAGCTGAGCCACCGCCGGCGGTCCCGCCAAAGAACGCATCGAAGATGTCGCTGAATCCGCCAAATCCCTCGAACCCGGCGCCTGCTCCTGCTCCCGCTCCCGCTCCACCAAGTCCGGCGCGGCCGAACGTGTCGTATCGCCCGCGACGCTCGGGGTCCGAGAGCACCTGGTACGCCTCATTGATCTCGGTGAAGCGGTCGTGGGCGGCCGGATCCGCGTTGACATCCGGGTGCCATTGCTGGGCGAGTTTCCGAAACGCCTTCTTGATCTCGACATCGGTCGATCGGCGGTCGACGCCAAGGACGTCGTAGTAGTCGCGTTCGGTCGTGGCCATCAGGCGGGAAGTCTATTGGGTTCGGCCGGATGCCCGCGCAAGCACCGTGCGGAGCATCGTCGGCGGCAGGCGACGATCTCGGCGGCCAGCAGGGCCAGTGGCGCCGGGTCCGTCATCCCGCTCGCTCCCGGTTGCCTACTTGAGCAGCAGCTTGTCAAGCCGGCGCGAGGCGATGAGCAACCCGATGACACCCATCGCCACGAGATACACGACATGGAGGAGCAGGATCGGCGAAAGAGCTCCAATCGTGAGTGAGCGGATCAGGTCGACCGCCTGGTAGAGCGGAGTCAACTGGACCAAGACGCGCAGCGCGTCCGGATACGCCTCGATCGGGTAGAAGGTGCCGGAGAACAGGAACATCGGCAGCACGACTAGCTGGATCAGGTCGAAGTCCTGCCAGGTCTTCATGAACGTGGTCGCCGCCATCCCGACCGCCCCGAAGGCGAAGCCGACGAGAAGCGCGGCCGGGAGCGCCAGGATCACCCACGGCGAGATGACGAGCCCGAGGGCGACCATCACCCCGAGGAAACCGAGCGCGTAAAGCCCGCCGCGGATCAGCGCCCAGCCGAGTTCGCCAAGGGCGATGTCGGCCGGTGACAGCGGCGTGGCCAGGATCGAGGTGAAGGTCTTGTTGTAGTTGAGCTTGAAGAAGAAGTTGAAGGTGCTCTCGTTGATGGCGCCGTTCATGGCCGACGTGGCGAGCAGTGCCGGCGCCAGGAACAATTGGTAGCTGATCTCGCGGCCGTCGGGGCCCGGGATCGACCCGACCAGCGCACCAAGCCCAAAGCCGATCCCCAGCAGGTAGAAGAGCGGCTCGAAGAAGCCCGACAGGATCATCATCCAGCCGTGCTTGTAGACATACAGGTTGCGCTCGATCAGGCGGAGGGAGCGGCGACTGCCGAAGGCCAGATACGGGGTGATCCGCAGCGCAAGCATCAGCGCATCAGCCGCCGCTCGATCAGGCGGATCATCGCGAGCGAGCCGACGACCACAAAACCTAGCAGTACTGCGACGTGGAGCAGCGCCGCCAGCGGCTCGGCGCCGATGGTGCCGAGTGACAGCCCACGCGTCAGCGCCACGCCGTGGTAGAGCGGCGTCAGCCAGGCCACCGGCTGCAGGAACTCGGGCAGCGAGCTGACCGGAAAGAAGGTTCCGGAGAACAGGAAGAGCGGCGTGATCCCAAACCGGAAGATCGCGGCGAACTTGTTGGCGGTCTTCTGGGTCGCCGAAAAGGCGGAAATCGGGGCCGCGAAGGCCATCCCGGTCAGGACGGCGGCCGGAATGGCGAGCACGACCAGGGGAGAGGTCGCCGCCCCGAACAACACGATGACCCCGGTGAAGACCGTCGCCATGAGCGTCAGCCGGGCGGCGGCGAACGCCAGGTTCCCCAGGGCGATCGCTCGCGGCGAGATCGGTGTCGCGTGCATCGCGTGAAAGATCCGGTTCCAGGCCAGGCCGCCGATGATCGGGAAGGTCGCCTCGAACGAAGCCGTCTGCATCACGGTCGCGGCCAGCAACCCCGGAGCCAGGAAGACCAGGTACGACACGCCACCCAGGTCGTCGACCGCCGAGTCCGAAACGTACGACCCGAGCCCCAGGCCCATCGCGGTGAGGAACAACACGGGCGACAGGAATGAGGTGAAGATGCTGGCGCGGAAGGTGCGCCGGTAGGCCAGCCAGCGGTGCTCGAAGACGCGACCGATCGTCGAGCCAGGGCGGGCGAGGGCGGTCACGTCGGGCCGGGCTCAGTCAATGAGCGAGCGACCGGTCAGGCGCAGGAAGACATCCTCCAGCGAGGAGCGCCGGACCAGCACCGTTTCCGGCTTCAGCCCGCGTCCATGAACGGCGACGGCGGCCGCCTCGCCATCATCGGCGTAGAGCAGGATCCGATCTGGCAGATGCTCGACTCGCTCCGCGATCCCGTCCAGTTGTCCGTCGAGCGTCTCGGCGATCCCGGGCGCGAAGCGCAACTCGGTCACCTCGCGGGTGGAGTACCGCTCGATCAGCTCGCGTGGGCTGCCTTCGGCGACGATCTTCGCCTTGTCCATCACCACCAGGCGGTCGCACAGCTGCTCCGCCTCGTCCATATAGTGAGTCGTCAGGACCAGGGTCACCCCGCGCTGCTTGAGTCGATAGAGCCGATCCCAGAGCAGGTGGCGCGCCTGCGGATCGAGCCCGGTCGTCGGCTCGTCGAGCAGCAGCAAGGTCGGCTCGTTGATCAGGCTGCGGGCAATCGTGAGTCGACGCTTCATCCCGCCGGACAGCGGCTCGACCTGGTCTCGGGCGCGCTCCGTCAGCTGAGCGAACTCGAGCAGCTCGTCGGCGCGGCGGCTGACCTCTGCCCGGCTCAGGCCGAAGTAGCGGCCGTAGATGGAGAGGTTCTCGCGGACCGTCAATTCCATGTCCAGGCTGTCCTGTTGCGGCACGACACCCAGACGGCCCCGGATCTGCGGACCCTGCGTCGCCGGGTCCATGCCCATCACCTGGAGCGTCCCCTCCGTGACCGGCGAGGTGCAGCCGATCATCCGCATCGTGGAGGTCTTGCCGGCGCCATTTGGCCCCAGGAAGCCGAACGATTCTCCGGGCGCAACGTCAAAGTCGATGGCGTCGACCGCGGTGAACTCGCCGAACCGCTTCGTCAGCCCGCGGGCATGGATCAGCGCGGACGAGGTCGTGTCGGGCATGCCAATGCATCCTAACTCGGCGACGCCATCCGCGATGTCAGGGGCCTGGCACCGTCCCGACATGGATCGTGACGATCCCGCCTGACATCGGCTGCCAGGTCACGTTGATCAGCCCCGTCTCGCGCATGATCGCCGCGATGCGGTCGGGATCCGGATAGCCCCTGACGCTGCGGATCAGGTAGCCGTAGGCGCCGCCCTGGCCGATGAGGCGACCAACGATTGGCACGATCCGATCGAACCAGAACTGGAGGATCCGGGCAAGCCGGCTCCGGGGCCTGGCGATCTCCAGACAGACGACGCGTCCGCCTGGGCGGACCGAGCGGGCCATCTCCGCGAAGCCCTGCCCGTAGTCGGGCAGGTTGCGCATCCCGAACGCGATCGTGGCCGCGTCGAAGGTCCCGCTTTCGGTGGGCAGGGCGAGCGCGTCGCCCTCCACGAACTCCAGACCGGGGCGCGCGGCGAACCTGCGCCGTGCTACGCCGATCATGGCGGGCGAGAGATCGACGCCGAGCACGGTGCCGCCCGGCTGGGCACGCTTGTGCAGATCGGCGGCCACCTTGCCGGTCCCGGTCGCCACGTCCAGCAGCCGCTGACCGGGACGCGCGCCGCTGAGCTCGACCGCCCGGCGACGCCAGCGCGGCTCCTGGAATGCCGAGATGACCAGGTTCATTGGGTCGTAAACGCGGGCGATCCGATCGAACATCGCCCGGACCTCTGCCGGGGAGGCAGCGTTGCCGTGATCGGTCGCGCGGCCGGACGGGGCACCGCCGGGAGCGCCGGCGCTGGGCGGGTTGGTGCTGGGCGCGTCCATGCTTGGCCGGCTGGTCATGGGAGCGACTCCTGGACCGGCGGTTCGGGTTGACCAGGCTCGATGATGCCGGCCTTGACCAGGGTCGCCATGACGGCAGCGGCCAGGGGCGCCGGATCCGTGATGGACGCCGCGTGGGCCAGGGCCGGGAGGCCCACGAGCCGGGCGCCCGGAATCTTCCCGACGAGCGCCGCCGCGATCGGTCGATACAAGGGCTGGCTGGCGTCACCGGTCAGGATGGTCGTGGGGACCCGGATCGAGCCGAGGCGGGACGGATCCAGCCCGAGCAGGCCGGCATCGACATACGCGCCATCGCCTTCGTCGGCCAGGAAGGCCTTCGCTCGGTCGGTGAGCCGGTCCCAGGCCTCGTCCCCACCCACTCCGCGCAGGAACGTTTCCGCGGCGGCCGGCGCGCCGCCGGCTCGGTGTGCCCGCTCCGTTGCCGTTGCGACCCGGGCGAACGCGCGCTGGGTCTGCGGGTCGGCGAGCGGTCCATACGGCGGCTCCCAGGCGACGACGGCCAGCGCCCGCTCAGGCAGGCGAGCTGCGAACTCGAGCGCGACCACGCCGCCAAAGCTCATGCCGCACAGGATGGCTGCCGGACACCCCTCCGCGTCGAGGACGGCCCCGAGATCGTCGACATGGATTGCGACGCCCACCGGCGCCGGCTCGGCCAGACGGCTGCGACCACTCCCCCGACGATCTACGACGTGGACGGTCAGAGCCCCCGAGCCCGCCAACGCCCGGGCGAGACGGCCGAGCTGGCCGGCCGTGGACAGCGCGCCGTGGAGCAGAAGCATGCGGATCGGCCCGTCACCAACGGTCTGGTAGGCAAGCCGGACGCCCCCGGGTCGAGCGATCTCGTGACGGCCGGGAATGGTGTCCATGGCCGCCGCCTCGCGTTCAGGATCCAGCGACGACCGGAGCTCTGCCCGGCGTACCTTGCCGCTCGGGGTCCTTGGCAATGCGTCGACCCGGACGAAGGCCGCGGGCACCTTGAACCCGGCAAGCCGCGTTCGGCAGTGGGCGGACAGGGCGACGTCCCCCGGATCGTCCATGTCATGGCGAAGGACAATGGCCGCCACGGGGACCTGACCCCAGGTCGGATCGCGCCTCGCCACGATGGCCACCTCGGCGACCGCCGGATGCTCCAGGAGCACGGCTTCGACCTCAACGGGGGAGATGTTCTCCCCGCCGCGAACGATCCGATCCGTCCGTCGATCGAGCAGGGTGAGTCGCCCATCCGAGTCCAGCCGACCCAGGTCGCCGGTGCGAAGCCAGCCGTCGACGGTCACGGCTGCGGCTGTGGCGGCGGGGTCACCAAGGTAACCATTGAAGCGGGCCGGAGTGTGGACGAGAATCTCCCCCACCCCACGCGCATCGGGGTCAGAGATCCGGATCGAGACACCGGGGAGCGGTCGCCCCGCCGTGGCGGCGTGGGCCGCGGCGTCGGCTGTTGGCAGAGCCGTCACGCCCGAACCAGCCTCGGACAGGCCATAGGTGGGGACGACCGGCCAGCCCGCCTCGAGCGCCCGCTGGACCAGGGCCGGATGGATCGGCCCGCCACCGAGCAGCACCGCCCGGAGCGTCTCTGGCGGCAGAGCGTCGCCGGTCGAATCCAGCAGTCGCATGAGCTGCAGCGGAACCAGCGAGACGTGGCTGGGGAAGGGCGCAGCGGAGAGGGTCGCCAGGGTCTCCCGCGGCTCCGGGCGATCCAGGATCACCAGCGGAACCCCGGCCAGGGCCGCCCGCCAGACAACTCCGAGTCCGGCCACATGCCCAATCCCGAGGGCCAGCAGCCAGCCGCTGGCGGTTGGCAACGCCGCGGACCAGGACGAGGCGCTGGCCGCGAGGGCGCCAGCCGAGAGGACGACGGCGCGCGGCTGGGCGGTGGTCCCGGAGGTCAGCACGATGGTGGCCGGCGCATCGCGCTCCTTGGGCGCATCCGGCCCCGTGGGCGCATCGAGATGCGTGCGCGCAACCTCAAGATTGCCTAGCGCCAGCACGGGTCTGCCAAGGGCGGTCCCGGCCGGAACGAGCCCGGGTCCGCACACGATCAGACCTGGCTCGATGATCGCGGCGGCGGCGGCGAGTTCGGCTGCCGTCAGCCCCGTCCCGAGCGGTGCGGCCACCGCCCCGATTCGCGCGAGCGCATGCAGCAGCGCGATGGCTCCGGCCGATGGCGGCGCCAGGATCGCAATGCATGAACCACTGCGAGCGCCAGCGGCCGTCAACCACGCGGCGGCCGCGTCAATGTGCGCATTGAACTCGCGCCAGGTCCAGCGCGTCGTCGCGTCGACGATCGCGAGGCCACCTGGCGACACGCCCGCGGTACGCGTGGCCGATTCGGCAAGTGACAACGCCTCGTTCAAGCCACCGCCCCCACCGCCTCTACCCGATATCGATCGAGGGCCCGGCGATCCAGCGCGATCCCGAGTCCGGCGCTGTCGGGACCGCCCGGCACGTGCATCCGCCCGCGAGCCACCAGCAGGGAAGCCTGGAGCAGGTCGTGCTCCAGTAGCCCGGCGGTGGCGAGCCCGTGCTCGGGAGGCTCGAGCCACTCGGACCCGCTGACCCTGGGGAGCCCAGCCGCCATCGATAGCGCCGCTGCGATCCCGACGCCGGTCTCGAACAGCGTGCTGATGACGACCGGTACGCCGTGTTCCGCCGCCATCTCCGCGATCTCGGCGACCGCTGCCGGACCCCCGACGCGGGCCGGCTTGACCACGATCACATCGACCGCGTCGGCGGTCAACAGCTGGCGGACAGCTCGGACGGATTCAGCGGCCTCGTCGGCGGCAACCGGGATCCGCACGCGGCGGCGGAGTTCGGCCAGCATCTCGATCTCATGCGCCGGCAGCGGCTGTTCGACGTACTCGACCTCAAAGCGCGCGATCGCTTCGAGCCGGTCCTCGGCGGTGGCGAGGTCCCAGGCGCCATTCACATCGAGCCGAAGCCGGATGTCGGGCCCAACGGCGTGCCGGATGGCGCGGACCCGGTCCACGAGCACCTCCGTCTCACGTTCCGCCCCAGCCTTGAGCTTGAGCGTCGTAAACCCGGCCTCGACGAGTTGCTGCGCCGCCTCTGCGGCGGCGGCCGGCCCCATTGAAGGGATGGTCGCGTTGACCCCGACCCCTTCGCCATCGAGCGCAATCGCGGGTGGCGCGGCGGCGCGATCCAGGTCGAGCCGCGCGCTCTCGATCGCGGCATTGAGCGCCCGGCCCGGGGCGCCGTGAAGCTCCAGATCGCCGCGCGTCGGCAGCCCGCTCGCGGCGTCTTCAGCCGCCTCCCGGACGAGCGCCGCCAGGATCGTCTCGGCCACCTCACCATTGGCCGGGTCCAGGACCGCTTCCCCAAGCCCGACCCGTCCATCCGCATCGACCAGGCGGATCAGCCAGGCATCGCGCTCAAGCCACATGCCGCTGGCGGTCGCGAATGGGCGACGGAACGGGATCCGCACCCGGTCGGCGACGAGGGCCCGGATCGCGGTCATTCGCTCACGCCCATCATGCGCTCGCGCCGCTGATCGCCAGGCCGGCCGCGAACAGGAGGCCGTGGACGAGCGCGAGGCGGGCAGTCGCCTTGAGTACCGGGTTGAGCTGGCGCGGTTCAGTGAATGCTCGAACGGTGCGGAGGAGCGGCAGGATCAGCGGGATCGTCAGGAGCGGCATCAGCACGAACGGTCCGTGCCCAACGACCGCCAGCGCGACCGGGACGGCGAAGGCAAGGCCGAGGAGCCCGGCGTATTCGACGGTCGTCGCCTGGGCGCCAAGGATCACCGCTAGGGTGCGCTTGCCGGCGGCGGCATCAGTCGGGATGTCACGGAGGTTGTTGACGACCAGGATGGCGGTCGTGAGCGCGCCGACCGGGATGGCCGCCCCCAGAAAAATCGGGTCCAGTCGGCCCGCCTGAAGATATGCGGTCCCGCCAACGGCCACGAGCCCGAAGAAGATGAACACGAACGGCTCGCCAAGGCCACGGTAGCCGTATGGCCACGGCCCCCCGGTGTAGGCGAGGGCGGCGACGATCGCCAGCGCCCCAATACCGAGCAGGATCGGACCGCCGATCGTCGTCAACCACAATCCGGCGACGGCGGCAAGGACCACGGTGAGGCCGATCGCCACCTCGAGTTGCCGCTCGGTGACCAGACCGGCGGCGGCCACCCGGATCGGTCCCTGTCGATCGGAAGTGTCGGCACCGCGCCGAAAGTCGGACAGGTCGTTGGACAGGTTGGCCGCGATCTGGAGCAGCAGCGCGACGGCGAGGCAGCCGATCGCAGCATCAAGCCGGAACGGCGTCCCCAGCGCCAGCGCCGCTCCGAGCCCCACGACCACGCCGCTCATCGCCGCGGGGAGCGTCGCCGGCCGGATCGCGAGCAGCCAGATTCGGAACGGCGACTGTCGGGCGGCGACGCCCGAATCGGGTGCGACCGTGGGTTCCGCGACGCCTGGCACGCTCACGGGCGACGCGGGAACCTCGAGAAGTCGGGCTTGCGCTTCTCCAGGAAGGCGCGTGAACCCTCGTGCGCCTCGTCCGTCATGTAGTAGAGACCGGTGGCATTGCCGGCAAACTCCTGGAGCCCGGCCAGGCCGTCCGTGGCTACCAGGAACGCGGACTTGAGAAAGCGGATCGCGGTGGGACTCATGGCCAGGATCTCCGTGGCCCACGCGACCCCCTCGGTTTCCAGCTCGGTCAGGGGGACGACATGGTTGACCAGGCCCATGGCGAGCGCTTCGGCCGCGTCATAGCGGCGGCACAGGAACCAGATCTCCTTCGCCTTTCGATCCCCCACCAAGCGGGCCAGCAGTCCGATCCCGAAGCCGGCGTCAAAGCTGCCGACCTGCGGTCCGACCTGCCCGAAGATCGCGTTGTCGCCGGCAATCGCGAGGTCGCAGACGACCTGAAGCACCTGGCCGCCGCCGATCGCGTAGCCGTTCACCAGGGCGATGACCGGGATTGGCAGGGATCGAATCTGGCGCTGGAGATCCAGGACGTTCAAGCGGGCCAGCCCATCGCCTCCGACATAGCCGCCACGCTCCTTGTGGCGCTGGTCGCCACCCGAGCAGAATGCCTTCTCCCCTGCTCCGGTCAGCAGCACGCAGCCGATCGATGCGTCGTCGCGGATCCGCGCGAAGGCATCGACCATCTCGCTGACCGTTTCCGGTCGGAAGGCGTTGTGCACCTCCGGCCGATTGATCATGACCCGGGCGATCCCGGTCCCGGAATGCTCGTAGCGGATGTCCCCGTAGTCGCGAACGCTGGTCCAGCTCACGGCGGCGGTCATGCGGCCAGATCCTCCTTCAGGAAGTCGATGACGAGACGGCGGAAGAGAGCGGGCGTCTCGATGTGCGGGACGTGACCGGCGCGGTCGATCGTCTCCAGGCGAGCACCCGTGATGCCCGCGGCCACTGATTCAGCGCGCTGGCGGCCGATTGGATCCAACGCGCCGGCGATGATGAGCGTCGGACTCCGGACCTCCGCGAGCCGGGGCTGGAGCGGCTCCATGCTGCCCTGACCGGCAGTGCGCAGGCTGGCGGCTAATCCATTGGGTCGATTGCGGAGCCGGTCCGCGCGAAGTCGCGCCGCACGGGCGCGCGGAAGGTTGTCGAGGCTGGAGAAAATCGGTTCCCGCTCCCAATCGTCGACGAACGCCGCGATCCCGTCTCGCTCCAGACGCTCGGCCCGGTCCGAGTCGGCGGCGCGTCGAGCTGCACGTTCGACCTCGGAGGTCAGGCCTGCCGAGGGGCCTTCAAGCACGAGGCGGCGCAAGGCTAGTGGATGAGCGACGGCCAGACGCAACGCGACCCGCGCGCCAAGCGAGTACCCGAGGACGTGGGCCGGCGCGCAACCGACTCGATCGAGGATCTCGGCGAGGTCGTCGGCCATCCGCTCCACGCTCCCGCGGCGAGCGTCGGGAGGAATTCCCGATCGGCCGTGGCCGGGCAGGTCGACGACCACGACACGGTACAGCCGGGCGAAGGCCCTCGCGTGCCTGTCCCAGGTGGACCCCCGTCCCATGAATCCGTGAAGCAGGAGCAGCGGGACCTCCGTTCCGCGAACGCGGACCTCCCAGCGCAGGCCATCAATCGTGAGGCCGCTCATGGCCGCCCGAGCGCCGCGGCCACGGCGGCGGCGGCATCGCGGTGGAGCTCGACGTTGCGGGCTCGGTCGGTCCGGAGGCTCAGGACCTGCACGCCGGGCCGCGCTATCGAGTCGGCGAGCGCCTCGCCCAGATCGGCCGCGCCGACGCGTCGGTACGTCGCGCCGAGGGCCTCGGCGATCGGGCCGACATCGATGCCATGCGGCGTTCCGAACAGTTCTTCGTAGTGATCGGGAAGCCCAACCTCGCGTGCCTCGGTCGTTGCCTGCGACAGGAAGGAGAAGATCCCGCCGCCGTCGTTGTCGATCAGCACGATGGTCGCGGACAGGTCGTGCAGGCGGGCCGCCAGCAGTGCGTTCAGGTCGTGCAGGAACGAAACGTCACCGACCACCAGCACGACAGGGCCCATGCCGCGCGCCGCCGCCGCACCGAGGGCGGTCGAGACGACGCCATCGATGCCGTTGGCGCCGCGGTTCGAGAGCGCCCGAATGGCGCGCGGGCCGGCCGGGAGCCAGGCATCTAGGTCCCGCACGGGCATGCTGTTCCCGGCCCACAGCAGGGCGCCGTCCGGAAGCAGGTCCCCAAGGAGGGCGAACGGGTGGCCTTCGAACGGCTCGCCGCGCCGGGTCACGGCGGCCAGCCAATCGCGCAGGGCTCCGTCCGCGGCGTCGTCCGCGTCACGCCACGCGGAAGCCCAGTTCGAGGCCCATGAGTCGTTGACGGCGCGCGAACCAGCGATCCGATCGGCGACAGCGAGTGCGGTCGATGCGGCGTCGGCATGGATGAACGTGGTCGCGATGAGCGCCGGCTCACGCCACCCGCCGTCGCCATCCACCACGATCTGGATCGGCTGCCGGTCGGCCAGCATCGTCATCACCGGCTTGGAGGTTGGAGCAGCCCCGAAGCGGATCACGAGGTCCGGCAGGTGAGCGTCGCGCCAGGGCCCAGGCCTGACCAGGTGTTCGGCGTGAGCGATGACGTGCGAGCGATCGTGCGGACCGCAGCGGCTGCCCGAGAGAGGGTCGGCCAGGATCGGATAGCCGGTGGCCGCGGCGAGCCGGGCGAGGGCCGCCGGGACGTCCGGGTCATCCTGCGGGCCGGCGACAATGATGCCGCGTTCGAAGCCGCCGAGACGCGCGACGAGGTCCTCAAGATCGACTCCGGTCAACGTCGGCCGACCGACTACCACGTCCACGAATGACTGCGCGGCGCCCCTGGGTCGGGCACCCTCCAGCGCCGCCGGTCGCGGCGGGTCCAGCGGCCCCAACGCGGAGCCCGGCACCAGCGGCTCGCGGAACGGGGCGTTGAGATGGACGGGGCCCTGCGGCCCGGAACGCGCCGTCGCCACCGCGCGCCCGACGGCCGCTTCCAGATGGCGTCGTGTCTCCGGCAGATCGTCCATGACCGGCAAGTCGGCGAACCAGCGAACGTGGCCACCAAAGATGTGGACCTGGTCGATCGTCTGGGGCGCGCCGCGATCGCGCAACTCGGGCGGTCGGTCCGCGGTCAACAGGACCAGGGGAACCCGGGCGAGCGACGCCTCCACAACCGCCGGCAGGAGGTTGGCGACCGCCGTTCCCGAGGTCACCACGACCGCCACCGGGCGGCGCGATGCCTTCGCCAGGCCCAACGCAAAGAACCCGGCCGAGCGCTCATCCAGCAGCACCCGGACGCGCAGACCCGGATGCGCCCGGGTCGCGAGGGCCAACGGCGTGGATCTGGATCCCGGACAGGCGACCACATCCTCCACCCCGGCGTCGACCAGGGCCTGGACCATCGCTCGCAGCGCGAGAACGCCGGTCATCCTTCCTCCGCAGGCACGCCGAGCGCGAGCCCCATCGCCCGCAACTTCAGGCGGGACTCCTCCCACTCTCTGGCAGGATCCGAATCGGCAACGATGCCGCAGCCAGCGAACAGGGTTGCCTGCGACCCCGTCACCAGCGCGCAGCGCAGGGCGACCATCAGCTCTCCGTCACCGTCGGCACCCAGCCACCCGATTGGCCCGGCGTACCAGCCACGATCGTCGTGCTCGTGCTCGGCGATCATCTCGAGCGCCACATCACGCGGCGCCCCGCCAACGGCTGGCGTCGGATGGAGTCGCTCGGCCAGCGCGAGCAGACCCTGCTCCTCCCGAAGGCGCCCGGTGATCGGCGTCACCAGGTGCTGAACGTGACTGAGCTTCAGGATGCCGGGGGCGTCCGGGACGTCCATGACCTCGACGATCGGCGCCAGGCTCGACCGGAGCGTTTCGACGACGACCGCCTGCTCCTCGCGGTCCTTCTCGCTGGCCAGCAGAGCCGCCGCATACCGGGCATCGTCGGCCGCGTCCTGCCCTCTTGCCGCCGACCCGGCGATCGCGACGGTCTCGAACAAACGTCCCTTCGTTCGCGCGAGCCGCTCCGGGCTGGCGCCAAGGAAGGTGGCTCCCTGCCGGCCGAACGCGAAGGTCGTGCTCTCCGGAGCCGTGCGGGCAAGGTGCCGAAGGCCCGGCGCGAGATCGAAGTCGGCGCTCGCCCGATACACGACTCGGCGCGACAGCACGACCTTGTCGATTCGGCCGCGCCCCACCGCGCCGGCGAACTGGCCGACGATCCGATCCCAGGCCGCGCGATCGGGAGTGCTCTGCACACTGGCCCCAGCGGGTCCGATGAGCCTGGGCGAGGCTCCGCCCATCGCCACCGGGCGATCCTGGCACCGGCTGACGAGATCGGCCCAATCGCGTTCGAGCCGTTCAGGATCAAGGTCGTGGATCTGCTCGGGCCCGGCGGCGATCGTGAGGAACGCCCCAGCTGGGTCCCGCGAGACCGTGAACGTCGGCAGCACAAGCGACGCCGCGCCGAATGGACTCCAGGCGTCACCTGACGCCGGCTTCCGGCCGCTGAACCCGAGCCCACCGAGCAGGATCGGTCCAGGCCTCGGCGAGGCGGCCGCCGCACCGGTTGGATCCCCGGCGCCGGTGAGAACGGCACGCCACGCCAGCGCAGCCGTGGAGAACCGCTCCGGCCCTGCCGGCTCAATCGCCCAGGCACGCCCAATGCCCACGATCGACCGTCCAGCCGCCGGCTCAAGCCAGAGCACCGCCTCGAAGCCAAGCGCGCGGGCTGTGGCATACAGCGAGATCGGATCGAGTTCGGGCACCTGGCATGTCGCCCAGACGAGCCGTCCCGGGTCGCCGGCAACCCGAACGGCTTCAACACGCGTTTGGAAGGCCGCCGTGGTCGACCCGCCGGTCGCCTGGACCATGCCCCGAGCGGTCCGGCCGCCCACGGAGTCGGCAACGGTCACGAAACGGCCCGGTCGGGCTGCGCAGCGATCCGCGCCTCGCTGACGCCGACGCCACGCAACAGCAGCGCCCGGAGCGTCGGGTAGGCCGCCTCGAGCGGTGCGGCATCGTCGACCAGCAACCAGCGGGCAACGACCTCATTCAGCGCCCCGAACCAGGCGACCCCCACGAGGGCCGTGTCGACCGGCGGGATCGCGCCGGCGCCCACCGCCTCATCGAGATACGAGGCGATCATCCCGGCAAACCGGTCGTGGAGCTGGTTCGTCTCGGTGTTGAAGACCCGGCCGGCCCCCATCGCATCCACAAAGAAGAGGCGAGCCATGGTCCGGTGGCCGGCGAAGGTCATGAGCACGGTTCGAAGCGCGGCGTCAGCGCGCGCGATCGGTTCGGTCTGTTCGGCCACTGCACGCTCTACCTTTGAGGCGAGCCGGTCCGCGGTCGTCCGGATCAGCTCGCGGAAGATCGCCTCCTTGGTCGAGAAGTGGAAGTAGACGCCACCTTTGCTCGTGTCCGCGGCCGCCGCAATCTCGTCCATCGCCGTGTCCCGGTAGCCGCGCCGAGTGAAGGTGTGGAACGCCGCATCCAGAATCTGCTCGCGCCGCGATCGACTCCGCTCCGCCTGGGTCGGGGACCGCCCCTCGTTCGGGCTCATCGTCGATGCATCTCCGCCCGCACCTACCAAACCGACCGACTGGTCGGTTTGTTCATTCTAGCGCCTCGCGCGCGCCGCAGGTCCAGCCTGATGCCACTCGACTCACCGCGGGTTCAGGACCTCCATGACGGCCTCCGGCCCGACGAACCGAATGCCACAGTCACTCCCTCGACTACAGTTCCCAGATGAGCGGCCCCGCAGCCTCGCCCCCCGGTTCGCCGCGGCCTGGCGGCATCCTGGATGTCGCGGAGTTCAAGGCTCTGCTGGGGGCCCGGCTGACCCAGTCGCTTGGGGCAAGTGCGCTGGCCACCGTGATCGCTTTCCAGACCTACGAAGTCACAGGTGACCCGCTCGCACTCGGTTTGCTTGGCCTGGTGGAGGCGATCCCCGCGCTCGCGTTGATGCTCATCGGCGGGCACCTGGCCGACCGACGCGACCGCCGCCGGATCGTGATCGTCGCGTCCTCGGCACTCACCCTCGCAGCGCTGGCGCTCGCAGTCGGTTCGCTGACACCCACCCTGATCGGGCTGCCGCTGATCCTCGCCGTGGGGTTCGTGATCGGCGTGTCTTCCGGGTTCGAGCGGCCTGCGCTATCGGCACTCGAGGCGCAGGTCATTCCGATCGAGCACGCGTCGACTGGCACGTCGTGGATCGGCTCGAGCTGGACGCTGGGCAGCATTCTCGGACCGGTGCTCGGTGGCATCGCGGTTGCGGTCGTCGGGTTACCGGCAACCTATTTCGCGATCGTCCTCCTCCTGGCGGGGTCCACGGGCTTTGTCGCGCTGATCAAGGGAAAGCCAATTCCGGAGCCCGATGCCGACCAATCCATGGCGGAGAGCCTGACAAGCGGGCTTCGCTACGTGGCAGGAAACCAGGTGCTCGTCGGCTCGATGGCCCTGGACCTGTTCGCGGTCTTCTTTGGTGGCGCAATCGCGATGCTGCCCGTCTTTGCGACCGACATCCTGATGGTCGGCCCGCTTGGCCTTGGATTGCTCCGAACGGCACCGGCCGCGGGAGCGCTCATTGCCATGCTGATGACCGCCCGTCTCCAGCCGCGTCGTCGTGCGGGGCCGATTTTCCTGACCTGCGTCACCATCTTCGGGGTCTCGATGGTCGTGTTCGGGCTGTCGTCGGTTTTCATCCTGTCGCTCGCGGCGCTGTTCGTGAGCGGGTTCGCGGATGGCGTGAGCGTCGTGATCCGGAGCCTCATCCTGCGGGTCGAATCGCCGGAGGCGATGCGCGGCCGGATCGCCTCGGTCAACTATGTATTCATCGGCGGGTCGAACGAACTCGGGGCGTTCGAGAGTGGGGTCGCGGCGTCCGTCTTCGGCGTCGTGCCCAGCGTCGTCGGTGGCGGGTTCGTCACCCTCGCGGTTGTAGCGGCCGTGGCGGTGTTCGCCCCGCACCTGCGCACCCTGGACCTGGCGCAGCGCATGATCGACGGACCGGGCGCGACGGCGTCCGACCCCGGCGGGACGGCGCCGCCCAACGATCAGCCACACGCAGCAGCTGCCGAGGTCGAACGGCTGGCCACATAGCCCAGCCAACCGGCCGATTGCCTGCCGCGACGGCCAAGCCGCATGCCCGGCTGGCCGCGCCACTTGCGGCGCAGGCCGGGCCCGGCGTCTTCGCGCCGGCCGCGCTCAGACCTCCTTGAATTCGCCCTCGACCGCTTCCTCGCCTTCCTTGGCCTTGCCACTCGGCTCGGGGCCCTCGGCCGGCTCGAAGCCGTTGGTCGAGGGCTCCTCGCCGTCGGCGTCGCCGGCACCGGAGGCGGCAGCCTGGTAGGCGGTCGTCGAGACACGCTGGAGCACCTCGGTCAGTGACACCATGCCGGTACGGACCGCCTCGAGGTCCGCTCCCTTGAGCGCCTCCCGGAGCGATGCCACGGAGTTCTCAACCTCGAGCTTGTCCTCCGACGGGACCTTGTCGCCAAGATCCTTGAGCGCCCGCTCCGCCTGGAAGGTCAACGACTCGGCCTGGTTGCGGGTCTCGACCGACTCCCGCCGGGCCTTGTCCTCTTCCGCGTGCTCCTGCGCGTCGCGAACCATCTGGTCCACGGCGCTCTTGTCCAGCATGGACGAAGCCGTGATCCGGACCTGCTGTTCCTTGCTGGTCGCGCGGTCCTTGGCCTTGACGTCGAGGATCCCGTTGGCGTCGATGTCGAAGGTGACCTCGATCTGCGGAACGCCACGCGGGGCCGGTGGAATCCCGTCCAGGATGAACCGGCCCAGGGTCTTGTTGTCCGCGGCGAAATCACGCTCGCCCTGGAGGACGTGGATCTCCACCTGCGACTGCGATTCCGATGCTGTCGAGAAGACCTGAGACTTCGACGTCGGGATCGTCGTGTTGCGCTCGATCAGCTTGGTCATGACCCCGCCGAGCGTCTCGATCCCGAGCGACAGCGGCGTCACGTCAAGCAGGAGCACGTCCTTGACGTCGCCGGCCAGCACGCCGGCCTGGATCGCGGCGCCGATGGCGACCACCTCGTCCGGGTTGACCCCCTTGTGCGGCTCCTTGCCCCCGAACATCGCCTTGACCGCATCGACGACGGCCGGCATCCGGGTCATGCCGCCGACGAGGATGACCTCGTCGATCTCGCTCGGCTTGAGCCCGGCATCCTTCATGGCGGCGAGGACCGGCCCCTTGGTCTTCTCGATGAGATCCGCCACCAGGTCTTCGAGCTTGGCCCGCGTGAGCGTCATGACGAGATGCTTCGGGCCGCTGGCGTCAGCTGTCACATATGGAAGGTTGATCTCAGTGGAGGCGGTCGAGCTGAGCTCGATCTTGGCCTTTTCGG